>DATBDZ010000113.1:0-3370 GCA_036276235.1 Humisphaera sp.
GGCGGAACCGCAAGCTATTCATTCGGTTCGGGAACCAACACGCTGACGTTCGCCTATACGGTGGCGGCGGGTCAGAACAGCCCGGATTTGGATTACACCAACGCCTCCGCCCTGAGCCTAAACGGTGGCACAATCAGTGACAGCGGGGGAAGCGCCAACCTGACGCTCCCGACCCCAGGCGCGGCGGGATCCCTTGGCTCCAACAAGAGCATCGTGATTAACACGGCCGTCAGCCCGGCGACCGTTACCGGCGTTGTCGCCAAGTGGGGCACGGTTGGGAGCGCCGCGTTGCTCACCGCCGCCGACGGCCTGCGGCTGCTGGCGTCCGGCCGCAATACCGATCTTGACTGGGTCGGCATTAATAAGCTGACCATCACCCTAAGCCAGCCGGCAACACTTTCGGCCAGCGACGTGAGCGTGACCGGAATCAAAATCGCCAACTATGGTCCCGTGACCATTAGCGGCTCGGGAACCAGCTACACGATCACCTTCGCACAGGCGATCAACGCCGCCGACCGCGTCACCGTGACGATCGCCAACGCGGGGATTTCCACGTACACCCGGCGGCTCGATGTGCTGCCGGGCGATTTCAACGACGATGGTTTTGTGACCGCCACAGACATGGTGGGCGTCAACAATCAAACCGCCGGCCTGCCCACCATCTTCGGAGATTTGAACGGCGACGGTGTCGTTGACATTAACGATGTCACAGTCGTCCGCAGATACGTGGGGACAAAGCAATCATAAGTAACCTGGAGAAAATGTTTTTTAATCGAGGAGAGACTATGCAAAAACAAATCGTTCGACCCGGATCGAAGCTGGGTCCATGTTGTGCGGCGATGTTGGCCGTTGGATTGGCGATGCTCGCTTCCCGATCGGCAAACGCCGATCTGGTCGTCAAAGCGCTATCGACCAGCGCCGCCGCGGGATCGACTGGCAACGCGTTTGACGTAACGCTGACGAACACCGGACCGGCTTCCGTCACGATTAGCGCCTTCGCCTTTGAGTTATCTGTTGGACCCAGCATTACGCTGACGGACGTCACAAATGCTACAGCGTCGCCGTATATCTTCGACGGCCTTGGCTTCGGACCGGAACTCACCTTTGATTCGCCCGGTCAGAACATGACGGCTTCGGATTTCTTCTCAATTGCATTTGCTGGCACAACGATTGGCACCGCCGCCACCGTCGGCCTGGGACATGTGTTCTTTGACGTGGCCGCCTCGGCATCCAGCCCTCAAACGGTGACAATCGTGGCCGGGCCGGGGACTTCACTTTCGGACGAAAATGCCACCGACGTTGCGATCAACGCACTTGTCAACGGCACGATCACAATCCCGACCACGGCCGTTCCCGCCCCAAGCGCGGCATTAGGTGGCGGCGCCCTGTTGTGCATGCTGGCGACCGGAATATGGATCCGGCGCCGAAGACGGCCAATTGCTGCTCAGGCGTAGTTCCAAACGGGGATGCGGAGAGAGGACAGAAGATTAGCGATCGGGTTGATTGAACACGCCGAGGCGGCTGGAAGACGTCCAGCCGCCTCGGTTCTTTTTTTTGCGGGAAGAGCTCGTCGGCGATTCGCTGGTGCCAGCCGTCTTCAAATTCCTGCTGAGTTGCGTGGTTTACTTAAAGGATTGCAGCTCGCGCGCGATTTGCTCGATCGCGGTCTTCCAGTCGCCCGGGCGCGGCTGGCGGAAGAGCCGCATCGTGGGATACCAGGGCGTGTTATTTCGCCGCGTCATCCACCGCCAATCGGGCGCGAACGGGATCAATACCCAGGTCTTCTTCCCCATCGCGCCGGCTAGATGCGCGACTGCCGTGTCCACCGCGATCACCAGATCGAGATTGTCGATCAGGCCCGCGGTGTCGGCAAAGTCATCCAGTTCCTGTGTCCAATCCAACAGCTCAAGACCGGGCGGGCGGGGTTGTGTCGCCTGATCTCCCTTTTGCAGGCTGATCCAGGTGACGTTTTTAGCCTGCGCCAGCGGCGCGAATGCTTCGAGGCGAATCGATCGCGTCTTGTCGCGCGTGTGATGCGCGCTGCCGGCCCACACCACGCCGACCTTCAGGCCCGGATAATTCGCCAATCGCGCCTTCCATTGCGCCGAAAGGGCAGGCTCGGCTCGAAGGTACGGCATATCCGCCGGCACCGTGTACTGCGTCGTCCCCATCAATCGCGGCAGGCTCATGAAAGGCGCATGCACGGCAAATGCCGGGATGGAACCGCCGGCGGTGAGGATGCGATCGATTCCGCATTGGCCGGTCAGCAATCGTCGCAATGCCGGCTGCACACCGACGGTCACATCGCCGCCGCGCGCTTTGACCAGCGGCACGTAGCGGATGAATTGGATTGTGTCGCCCAGCCCCTGCTCTTCGTGAAGGAGAATATGTTTGCCGGCCAATGGCGAGCCATCCCAGAGCGGCTCCTTAAATTCACGGTGCATGTGAATTTCCGGGATGTTCCAGCGTGACTCGTACGCCGCCAGGCCCTGCTGAAAATCGCCGGTGAGCAAAAGCGCCCAGGCAAGATTCCAGATGATCTTGGGTGTATTGGGCCGCAGCGCCGCCGCTTGGCGGAAGGCTTCGATCGCCTGCTCGACGCGGCCCTTTTCGCGCAGCGCGTTGCCGAGATTGTTGTAGGCTTCGCCGAAGTTGGCGCGCAGCTTCACGGCTTTTTGCAGCAGGACGATCGCTTCCTCGAACTGGAAAAGATCCAGATGTGCCGCGGCGAAGTTGTTCAGCGCCTCCGGATAATCCGGCCGCAGCGCCAGTGCCTGACGATACGATGCCATCGCCGCCGGATAATCGCCCAGATTGGCCAGAGCCATTCCCAAGTTTCCGTGATACGACGCCTCGCGCGGATTGAGCCGCAGGGCGATCTTGAGTATCTCGGCGGCTTCCTTGAAATGGCCGGCGGTCATGGCAATGACGCCGATGCCGTTGAGCGCGCCGGAATGTTCGGGGTTGATCGCCAGCACCTGGCGATAAAGCCGCTCGGCGTCCGCCGCGCGGCCGGCGCGTTCATGCTCGAGGGCATCCTTGTAGAGCTGCTCGACATTCATGAAATACTTTGCGGAGTACTGGCGGATTGCGGTTCGGCCATCGGCGCGGGCGTGTCATCTTTTGGCGCGGCGTCTTTATTGGGCGGCATTTCCACCGGCCGCGCATCGTGCAGCGAACCGAACCGGCGGACCTGCGGCCAAATCACCGCCACCGCGCCGACCACGATCACCGTTCCCACGCCGCCCGAAACCACCGAAACCACCTCGTTAAAAAACCGGCCGACCAGGCCCGACTCAAACGCTCCCAGCTCGTTGGAAGCGCCGATGAAAATATTATTCACCGCCGACACGCGCCCGCGCATGGCGTC
>DATBDZ010000114.1:0-6256 GCA_036276235.1 Humisphaera sp.
CGAGCCGGCGGTCGGCCCGCGCCCGCCTGTAAATCTCGCATCGGCTACGCCTCAGCGAGATTCACAGGCGGGAAGAAAGAGCAAGGCCGGGTGACATTCCTACTTCGGCTTGCGCGGTGACAGTTCTACTTCTTTACAACATATAGGTTTCAATCCAGGCTCGCTTCGAAGCGATCGATCAATTCCACCATTCCCGACGACGGTAGTGCAATCATCATCTGCTCCACAACCGCCGCCTGCGTGCTCTTCGCCGGTTCCGACAAATACTCCAGCGGCGAACGTCCAATGCATCGCGCCAGCAGGCACGCCAACGTATGGCTAACCGCTCGCGGCTCAAATTCGCCGCGCCATGGCACATCACCGATCGCCTCGAAATACGTCGTCCAGTATTGCTTCGCCGCGTCGATGAATTTTATCCGCCATTGCGAAAGATGATGCGCCTTGCTGAGCAGGTGCGCCATTGAGAACCCAATGTCGAACGCCCCATCGCCGAAATGGATCACCTCATGATCGAGCAGGATCAGGCGGCTATCGTGAATCAAAATGTTTTTGGGACTGTAGTCGCCATGAACGAGCGTATATCGCGTTGCCCGCGTTTGCTCGACAAGCCGGTGAAGAAAGGCGGCAGCCCCGGGCCGCTGCTGCACCGAGTAAAGATAGTACGGCTCCAGCCGCAATGATTCGAAGAAACTGCGGTCTTCAAATTCGCTTGCGAATCGATCGCGCTGTTCCCAGCCCTTGCGATGTATGATGCCCAGGAGATTCGCGAATTGCCGCACATGATTGGAGTCGATCTGGCCGGCTAGGAGCAGGGATTTCCAGTTCTCATGCGGCTTGGGCACGGCCTCCATCGCCAGCAGATGATGCTGTGGATCGAGGAAAATCAGCCGCGTAATCGCGCCCGGGGGCGCGAATTCCGCCAGACGTTGCATTCCCAGCGCCTCGCGCTCGATCCGCCGCGGGTCGCTGAACCAATCCGCCTTAACGCGAAGCTTTTCCAATGCCTGCTTGAGAACCCAAGACTCGCCGGTCGGGCGTTCCACCAACACAGTTCGATTGGAAACCCCGCCGGCGAGGAGGGTGATCTTGGGCTGTTCGTTGGTACTGATTCGATGGCTGGCGCGCAGGTATTGAAGGAGCGATGGAATGTCTTCGATATCGAGCGCAGAGGCCATCGCGTTGATTCTAACGTGGCACGGGCGGCCCGCCCGTGTTTTGCGGCGGCATTCCGCCGATCACGGGCGTGACGCCGGCGTGACGCCCGTGCCACGGATCATTCCGATTTGTGTTCTTCCATGGGCGGGCAGGTGCATATCAGATTTCGATCGCCAAACGGATTATCAATTCTGCCGACATAGGGCCAGAACTTATGCTCGCGCACCCAGGGTGCCGGGTAGGCGGCTTGCTCGCGGCCGTATTTGTGGTTCCAGGAATCGGACATGACTGCCGCCGCGGAATGCGGGGCGCTTTTGAGGACATTGTCGGCGCGGTCGGCTTTTCCATGCTCGATGGCGCGGATCTCTTCTCGAATATGGATCATCGCATCGCAGAAGCGATCCAGCTCGGCCTTGCTTTCGCTCTCCGTCGGCTCGACCATCAGTGTGCCGGGCACGGGCCAGCTCATGGTGGGGGCGTGGAAGCCGTAATCCATCAATCGCTTGGCGATGTCTTCGACTTTGATGCCAGCCGAATGCTCGAACTGCCGGCAGTCGAGCACAAACTCATGCGCCACGCGACCATTCTTTCCCTTGAACAAAATCGGATAGTGCGGCTCAAGGCGCTGAGCCATGTAATTGGCATTGAGGATCGCGACCTGCGTCGCGCGGGTGAGGCCGGGGCCGCCCATGAGGGCGATGTAGACCCACGGAATGGTGAGGATCGCGGGGCTGCCGTAGGGTGCCGCGGCAACCGGGCCGATTGATTTGTCTCCCGCGCTTTCGGGGCGAATCACCGGATGTCCAGGCAGAAACGGCGCCAGATGCTTAGCAACGCCGATCGGCCCCATTCCCGGCCCGCCGCCGCCGTGGGGGATGCAGAACGTTTTATGCAAATTCAGATGACAAACGTCAGCCCCGATATCTCCAGGCCGACATAAGCCCACCTGCGCGTTCATGTTCGCGCCATCCATGTAGACCTGGCCGCCATGCGAGTGGACGATCTTGCAGATTTCCTTGGCATCTTCCTCGAACACGCCATGGGTGGACGGATAGGTAATCATCAGCGCCGCCAGATCACCCTTATGCTCGGCGGCCTTGGCTTTGAGATCGGGGACTTCGATGCTGCCGTTTGCGTCGCACGCAACGGGCACGACCTTCATCCCGGCGAAAATCGCGCTGGCGGGATTAGTTCCATGCGCGGAGGCGGGGATCAGGCAGACGTTGCGGTGCCCTTCGCCGCGCGATTCGTGATAGGCGCGAATCACCAGCAGGCCGGCAAATTCCCCTTGCGAGCCGGCATTGGGCTGCAATGAAACCGCGGAAAAGCCGGTGATATTCGCCAGCCACTTTTCCAGGTCCTTGAAGATCCGCCAATATCCCTTGGTCTGGTCCGGCGGCGCAAACGGATGCATGCGGGCAAACTCCGGCCACGTGACGGGAATCATCTCGCTGGTACCGTTCAGCTTCATCGTGCATGAGCCGAGCGGAATCATCGAATGGGCCAGCGAAAGATCGCGCGATTGCAGCATGAAGATATAACGCAGCATCTCGGTCTCGCTGTGATAGCGATTGAAGACCGGATGGGTGAGGTAGTCACTCGATCGCGAAAGATCCGATGGAAGCTCGATCGCGCCCGCATCAGGCTCTGGAGTGAAATCGCTCGCGCCAAATGCGCTGGCGATATCCGCCAGATCACGCATCGACGTCGTCTCATCGACCGAGATGCCGATCGATCCATCGTCAAAGCGGCGAACGTTGAGATGCAATTTGTGCGCGCGATCGAATACGTGCTTTGCGGTCAGCCCTTCGCGAAGATGAACGCGCAGCGTGTCGAAGAATGGCGTCGAGCCGACATCATGCCCAAGCTGACGCAGTTTTTCCGCAAGCAATTGAGTGGCAATCGCGACATTCTCGGCGATCTTTCGCAGCCCGCGCGGGCCGTGATAGACTGCGTACATTCCCGCCATGATTGCCAGAAGAACCTGTGCCGTGCAGATGTTGCTGGTGGCTTTTTCGCGGCGGATGTGTTGCTCGCGCGTCTGGATCGCGAGGCGATAGGCGGGCCGGCCTTGCGCATCTTTGGAGACACCGACGATGCGGCCGGGCATCTTGCGGGCGTGCTCATTTTTCGTCGCCATGTAGGCGGCATGCGGGCCGCCGAAACCCATCGGCACGCCGAAGCGCTGCGTCGATCCGACGGCGATATCCGCCCCCATCTCGCCCGGCGGCTTGAGCAGCGTCAGCGCGAGAATATCGGCAGCAACCACCGCCAGCGCGCCCGCCGCGTGAGTTCGCTCGATCACCTTGGTGTAATCGAACACGCGGCCGTCAGTCGTTGGATACTGCAGCAAAACGCCGAACAGTTTCTGTGCCGCGAAATCAAGCTGATTGATATCGCCGATGAGGACGTCAATCCCCAGCGCGGCCGCCCGCGTGCGGACGACGGCGATCGTCTGCGGATGACAATCGATCGAAACAAAAAACGCGCCGCGATCTTCCCCTTCACCAGCGGCCCCTTCACCGGCAATGGCGCGGCACATCGCCATCGCCTCGGCGGCGGCGGTTGCCTCATCGAGCAACGACGCGTTGGCCAGCGGTAGGGCGGTCAGATCGCTCACCATCGTTTGGAAATTCAGCAAGGCTTCGAGACGGCCTTGAGCAATCTCTGCCTGGTACGGAGTGTACTGCGTATACCACCCCGGGTTTTCCAGAATATTGCGTTGAATCACCGGCGGCACGATCGTGTCGGAATAGCCCATGCCGATGAACGAGCGAAACACCTTGTTGCGCCCGGCGATCGTCTTCAGCTCGTTCAGCAGTTCAAATTCCCCGCGCGGCTCGCCGATGGTCAGCGGCTTCTTCATCCGAATGCCGGCGGGAATTGTCTGATCGATCAACTGCCCAAGCGACTCGCAGCCCAGGAGGCGGAGCATCTCTACGACATCCGCCTCATCCGGACCAATGTGCCGCCGGACGAATGTATCGGCCGGCGCCAGCGCGGCACCGGTCTGTGGCCGCTCGGCAGGGTCGGCTTTGGGCGGCTTCTCTGCGATCGCTTGTGCGTTATCCATGTCTCTTGGCTGCTCCATTATCGCAAGTCAAAAAGGCGACCTTGCGGTCGCCCTGGTGGAGATTTCGGTTGTCAATGCAATTGTAGGGGCTAGAAGCTCGTCTTCAATGGCTCCCTGTCGCCTGGGTTTTCAACGTTTTCAACCCATGGCCGCGGTACTCCGCGGCATCTGATTCCTTGAAAGGCTTGCTCGCTTCGCTCATTGCTGATTTGGCCGAGTACTGCCAACGCCCTGGAGTACCAAGACCACGGGTTGGAAACCCGTGCCACTTTTAATGCCCTGTCTTTTTCAGGTAATCCGCCGCCGACAGGAGTTGCTTCACCTGTCCGGCGTCGTCGGCTTTCACTTTGAGCATCCAGCCCGCCTTGTACGGGTCGGTATTCACCAGGCCCGGGTTCTTCGTCAGATCGTCATTGACGGCGGTTACCGTTCCGCTGACGCCGCTGTAAAGATCGCTGGTGGCTTTGACTGATTCGATCTCGCCGAAGCGCTGGTTGGCGGTGAGCTTTGTC
Organism: Humisphaera sp.; assembly: GCA_036276235.1. GTDB lineage: Bacteria > Planctomycetota > Phycisphaerae > Tepidisphaerales > Tepidisphaeraceae > JANWHF01. The sequence goes on from DATBDZ010000114.1 coordinate 4,741, forward strand.
CCGATCTTCGGGAGCGAGACAAAGGTGATATCCGTCAACTCGTCGGCGGCAATTTGCGTGATGCCGATCGTGACGGTGTCGCCTTGCAGTTGATGCCATTCGTGGGTTTGGAGATAGCGATAGTCTTCGGGTGGATTCATTGTTGAATAAGTTGTCAGTTGTCAGTTGCCAGCTGTCAGTTGCGGAAGGAGGGAAACGAGATGCCTCTTCTCCGAGCGCAACTAGCAACCAGCAACCAGCAACTATCAACTCCTCTTATAAAACGGCAGTTTCACAATCCTCGCGGGGTTCAGAGTTCCCTTTAAATCAGCCTGCACTTGTGCGCCTTCGGTCGCTTGGGCCGTATCAATGAAAGCCATCGCGATGCTCTTTTGCAATGTAGGGCCAAAGGTGCCGCTGGAGACTTCGCCGATAGTTTGGCCGGTACTGTCGAGGATCGGCGTTCCTTGCCGCGCGATGCGGCGGCCTTCCAATTCCAATCCTACCAGCTTGCGTTTAGGGCCCTTGGATGCGATCTCGCGCAGCGCCTTTACGCCAACGAAATCCTTGCTCAGATCGACCGCCCAACCCAGACCCGCGGAGAGCGGGTCGATCGTTTCACCCAGCTCATGCCCATAGAGCGGCATACCGGCTTCGAGGCGCAATGTGTCTCGCGCGCCCAGGCCCGCGGGCTTGATCAGGGCGTCGGGCTTGTCGGTCGAGCCGCCGATCATTTTCATCGCCATCGGGGCGATCTTGGCTGAGAGAATAATCTCGACGCCGTCTTCCCCGGTGTAGCCGCTGCGGAAGATGCTGAATTTCACCAGCATCAGGCTGGCGGTTTCAAAGTGATATCGCTTCAGCGCCTTGAGATCGACCGGCAGAATCCCCGCGACGCGATCGATGACTTTGGGGCCCTGCAGCGCGACCATCGCCGTGCTTTCGGTCTGATCGGTAATCTCCAAGTCGAGATGATTGCGATTGCGAAAGTCGTTGAAGTAGCTGACCAGCTTCTCCCGATTGGCGGCGTTGCACACCATCAGCCAATGCTTCTCATCCTTGCTGACGATCACATCATCGAGCGTGCCGCCAGCCTCGTTGCAGACAAGGCTATACCGCGACTGGCCGATCCTCTGATCTTCCAGCTTGCGCGTGACGATACGATTGAGAAACGTGAAGGCATCTTTGCCGGAAAAATGCAGCCGCCCCATGTGCGAGACATCGAATATCGAGCCGCTCCTGCGCGTCTGCTCATGCTCATCAACAATGCCGCGATAAAGCAGCGGCATCTCCCACCCCGCGTATTCAACCAGCTTTCCGCCGGCAGAAACATGAAAATCGTAGAACGGCGTTCGCTTGAGCATGAGCGGACGAAGGCTATCGGTGGGGGGAGGGAAGGTCAAGGGATTTGAAGTCTGCGATGTTGTACCGGAGTAGAACTGTCACCCCATAGCCGAAATAGAATTGTCACCGTCGGGCCTGTGTAGAAGCAGACTGATGGAGCTTCGAATGTCAGTGAATGATCGGGTTCGGCTGG
>DATBDZ010000115.1:0-13922 GCA_036276235.1 Humisphaera sp.
CCCCTTCACGAAAGGCTCAAACCGGCGACCCAACATCCTTGTATCCTCCGGCGAGGACTTCCTATCCTCTGCCAAGACACAAGGTTACCATCCGGGAAAAGCACCTTGAAAGGGGTGGGTGCGCTTTAGCGCACGCGGAAACTGCTCGAAGTTCGAACCGCGTGTGCTAAAGCACACCCTACGAAACCGGTCCTAACCCGTCTCGGCACTCTCGTCATGTTCCGCGTTTCCTCTTTGCGCTCTTTGTCTCTTTGCGTCTTTGCGCAATTCGATTTGCGCAAAGACGCAAAGAGACAAAGAGCGCAAAGAAGATTCAAAATTGAGGTCCAGCCTCGGGGCCCTCAGCAATCGGGAGCGGTTTCGTGGTATCCCTCCTGCGAGGATCCTACGGAAGGATTTCAGCAGAGCAAATTGATTCGGATTTGGGAATTCCTGCGCTAAGAGATTATTCTCCGAGCCACCTCGCGCGCCACCGCGAGCGCATCCTCGATCTTCGCCGGATCTTTCCCGCTGCCTTGCGCGAGTTGCGGCCTTCCGCCTCCGGCGCCGCCGGCGGCTTTGGCGGATTCTTTTAGCCAGTCGCCGGCCTTGAAGCCTTTGGCGACCAGATCGTCGCTGACGGCGGCTACGAAATTTACCTTGCCCTCCACTGCCGAGGCCAGGAAGGCGGCGAAGCTGCCGGCCTTTTTCTTCAGCGAATCCGTCACCGCCAGCAGCTGATCGGTCGGCATCTCCGGCAGCGCGCTGACGATCAGCTTTGATGAGCCGAGCGCCGCCGCTGATTCCAGTAGATTCGATGAGATCGCGCCGATATCGATCTTGCTCGCCGGCTGCAACTTGGCGGCTTTCTCGAAGGCCTTGTGCCGCGCTTGCAGGTCGGCGATTGCCGCCTGGCCGCGGCGTTTGGCGCGGAGCGGAATCGTGCCGGTGATCGCCTTTTGAAGGGCGGCGATAACGCCGGGTAGTTCGCTGTCCTGCGCTGCTTTGCCCTTCGCGATCAGCGCATCGATTTCACGCCCCGCGGCAGCCGCCTGCTCGGCGGCATCGCCAGTCAGCGCGACAATGCGCCGGATTCCCTTGCTGACCGATTCCTCGGCGGTGATCGCAAAAGTCCTGGCGTCGCCGCTGTTTTGCAGATGTGTTCCGCCGCAGAATTCGATCGAGAATTGCCGCCATTTCGGGTTCGCGGGGTCGGCAAGCAAATCCTCCACCGGCGCGCCGATTGAAACCACCCGCACCATCGGCGGATATTTCTCGCCAAACACCGCCCGCAACCCGTTTATCTTCAGCGCCTGCGCCTGCGGGGCAACCTGCGCATACACCGGCATCTTCCGCGCGATCGACTCATTGACCAGCGTCTCGACCCGCGCCAGCTCGTCATCGCTCATCGCCTTGGAATGTGAGAAGTCAAAGCGAAGTTTTTCCGGATCGACCAGCGAGCCTTTCTGCTGCACATCATCGCCGAGCACTTCGCGCAAAGCCCAGTTGGCGATGTGGGTGGAGGTGTGGTTCTGCTCCGTCTGATGTCGGCTCCCGTCAACAAATGCCGTGAATGACTCACCAACTTTCAGTGTACCCTTTCGCACACGACCGATGTGCAGAATATAAGGGCCGGCCTTTCGAGTTGTTTCAACATCAAACCCCGCGCCACTAGGTGCAAGTGACAAGTGTCCCCTATCTCCGACCTGTCCGCCCATTTCGGCATAAAAGCAAGTTTTGTCGGAAATGACTGCGAGCTCTTCGTCGTCTGTTGCTGAAGCTGGAGACAATCCGAGGTCCGTACCATTCCATATAGCCATGACACGTCCGTACATCCACACCAGATCGTTGCTAACAAGTTCTCCGCTACTCTTGGTATTTGGCTTTAGTCTTTCAAATTTCGGCGAATCATCAGTCGGTGGGACCTTCGCCTCCGCGAGTGCAGCGAGCGCAGACGGTGGAAGTTCGGCGAGACGCTCTAATCCGCTGCTCTTACCGCCGGAGCGGGCCAAATCGCGCGCATTCTCCATTAACACTTCGTAGCCGGCGACATCGACAGTCATGCCTCGCTCTTCGGCCATGATGCGCGTCAGGTCGATAGGGAAGCCGTAGGTGTCGTGGAGTTTAAAAGCATCCTCAGCCGAAATAGTGGGCATACCAGCTCGTGGCGCCGTTCGGTTCTCCCAGCTTGTGACTGCTCGCCGCACTTCCTCGTTGTGATTTGGTGCCGGCTCATAATAGCCCACGATGCGCGGGCTCGCGACATACACGGCGCGGCGGTAGGCCTCGTCGAAAAGCTGAATGCCGCGATCTAGAGTGCGACCAAATGAAAGTTCCTCACTTTGGATGAGATCTGACACGCGCCTCGGATCCTTCCGCAGTTCAGGAAACGCGTCGCCCATCGACTCGACAATCACAGGCACTAGCTTGTGCAGAAACGACTCCGACAGTCCAAGCTGCTGCCGACCAAACCTCACCGCCCTCCGCAATATTCTGCGAAGCACATACCCCCTTCCCTCATTACTCGGCACCGCTCCATCCGTCAGCGCGAACGTCAAACACCGCACATGATCCGCGATCACGCGGAAGGCGATGTCGTGCCGCAATTGCGGGTCGGCGGCTTCCGCCACGGGGTCGGCGGCGTTGGTTTTGGGGAACTTTCCTGTGTATTTGAGACTCGAAATTTCCGATATTCGATCAAACAGCGGCGTCCACAGGTCGATCGCGTAATTATCGTCCTTCCCCTGCATCACCTGGCAGATGCGCTCAAAGCCCATGCCGGTATCGACATGTTGCGACGGCAGCGTTGTGAGCTTGCCGGCGGCGTCGCGGTTGTATTGGATGAAGACCAGGTTCCAGATCTCCATCACGCGCGGGTCCTGGCCGTTGACATCTTTGCCGCCGGTTTTTTCCGGGGTGCGATCGACGTAGATTTCGGTGCAGGGGCCGCAGGGGCCGGTGTCGCCCATTTCCCAGAAATTATCCTTGCCGAAATAGTGAATGTGATCATCCGGCAGCCCGGCGACTTGCTTCCAGATGTCGGCGGCTTGCGTATCGCGGGGGACGCCGGCGGATTCATTTCCTTCGTAGCAGGTGACATGCAGCCGCGTCGGGTCGAGCTTCCAGACTTTGGTGAGAAGCTCCCAGGCCATCTCGATGGCGCCCTGCTTGAAGTAGTCGCCGAAGCTCCAGTTGCCGAGCATCTCGAAGAAGGTGTGATGGCGCCGGCTGCGGCCGACGTCGTCAAGGTCGTTGTGCTTGCCGCCGGCGCGGATGCACTTTTGCGTGTTGGCGACGCGCGGCCACGGGGCCTTCTCCTGGCCCAGAAAGTATGGCTTAAACTGGTTCATCCCCGCGTTGGTGAACAGCAGCGTCGGATCATCATGCGGGACGACCGGCGAGCTGGGCACAAACGTGTGGCCGTGCTTTTGGACGAAGAAGTCGATGAACTGCTGACGGATTTGCTGTGAAGTCATGGCGTCGTAGGGGCGAACCATGTGTTCGCCCACGTCAATGGCGCGACCAGCGCCGGTCCGGGCGAACACAAGGTTCGCCGCTACAAAGAATTCGGGTCCCGCGCACACACACACACACAGGGCGAACACAAGGTTCGCCCCTACAAAGAATTCGCGTTCTGCGTCCGTCCGCGTCGGGCGAACACGAGGTTCGCCCCTACAAATTGCGCGTAGGGGTGAACCTTGTGTTCACCCGTGTGGCTCACGCGATCGACGCCGGGCGAACACGAGGTTCGCCCCTACGGGCGGGTTGTTGGCTGCGTTGCCGGCCGTTCGGGCGCGTCGAGCGCCGCCGCGGCGAACGCTTTTACATCGGCGTCGGTATCGTTTTGCGCCAGGCGCTCCATGATCGGCTTGCTCGCTGCGGGCGGCAGGAGCTGCGTCGCTTGAAGCGCTCCGAGCAGTCGGGTCTGCCATGCCGGCGATGTTGTCATGTCTTCCAAAACGTGCTGGCGTTCGGCTCCTTCAAACAGCTCTGCGCTGAGCGCGCCGGCCCAGGTTGCCACCACCACATCGGCGTTGGACCGCTCATTTTGAATCGCGCTGAGATAATTCTTGGCCTGCGCCTGATCGGGCGCGACTTCCGGTTTGCCGGACGATGCGTAGCGGACATACGCCGCCAGGAAATCCAGATCGAGAAGCTTCTCCATCGGGCCGGCTTTTTTCATCGCGTCGAAGAATTTGCCGCGGGCCAGATCGGAGCTGAGGGCGTCGCTGGTGCGGACGAACATCTTGCTGAACGGGGCAAAGATTCCGCCCGGCCCGACGCGCACGCCTTCGGGCGATTGCAGCGGATCGAGCACGACATCCGCATCAATCGAAAGCATTCCCACCGGCATGCGGCTCAGCGTGTCGGCGAGCTTTCCCTGATCGACGCGGACGATCTGGCTGATCGATTCGCTCGGATGCAGGATGGTGCGTCCCATCAGGCGGTCGAATGCGATGCCGGGAAATGTATCCTGCCCGATGCCGCGCAGTTGCGCATCGAACCAGAGGTCCGGCTCGATCAAGCCGGCCGATCCTGCTCCGATCGACACATCGAACTTGCCGACGTTGGTGAGCGTCAGGCGCGCCAGCAACGGCTCGCCGACTTTATGGGCGACTTTCAGCGGCTCGGCGCGAAGCGTATAAAACTTTGTCGCCGGCGCCGGCTTGCCCATTTCGATCGGCTCGATCAGGCCGATCCAATCCATGGGGAATTGATCGAGCAATGTTTTGATCTGCGATGCCGCTGGCAGAGTGGTCGGCTGATAATTCTGATCCTTGACCGCCTGAAAGAGGATCGCATTGAGCACGCCGGACGTCGGCTCGGCCAGAAGCTGGGAGCCGATCTCGGCGGCCTTTGGCTTGTTGTTTGCCGCCTCTTCTATCTTGTACAGGCCCAGAAGCGAAAGAGGATCCTTATCGGCAACTGGCGTGAACTTCTGGCGTGCTTCATCAGGGTGGGCGGTGGCCAGGGCGTACCACCCTTCCAACCGCAATCGCGTGACATCGTCCGCCGGCAGAAGCGTCTTGAGCGCCTCCAGCATCGGAGTGACGGCGGCGGGATTGTTGGCGTAGTAAAGCTCAAGCCAGATTCGATCGCTCAGCGCACGGACGAGTTCATTGAACAGCGCCGGATCATGTGCGTTTTGCGCCAGCGCGGCGAGGGCCGCCGGGTCCGCGGCCGCGGACGGAGCCGTCGCAGGCGATGAAGCACTCGTCGTTGCGATCGATGGACTGGTCGTCGGCGCGGAAGGCGGCGTCGAAGCCGATGCTTTCAGCCGCGCGGCTATCGAATCCAGCCCCTTATTCACGACGTTGCGCGCCAGCCGCAATTGCTCTGGAGTGATGCTCGATTTCTGGATCGTCAATTTGAGAAACCACGCATCGACTGAATCGGGAAACAATTGTTGGCCCACCAGCCGCTCGCTGAGCTGTGTGGAAGTTTGGATTTGCCCGATGCGATAGAGATTGGCGGTGACTTCCAGGCCAAGCTGCAAGTTGCCGCCGACCAGCATCAGATTGAGCACGGTATTGGCGCGGCGATACCACTCGGCCGCCTCTTCGTGCATGCCGGCGAGGCTGAGCACGTGCGCCAGATCAAACAACGGGGACGGCTGCGCGGGATTGGCCCGCAGCAAATCCAGGATCGCGGCGGCGCGCTGCGGCAGCGTGGCGTCCGGAGGCAGCAGCCGATACTCCATCCACAGCACATCACTCAGCGGATAAAACTGGCGCGCCTGGTGGATCATCTCCACCGCTTCATCATGAGAGCGCTGCTCCAGCAGCGGCACCGCCAGCGCGGCGATGTGCGCCTTCAACTCTGGCGCGAGGCTTGGCTTGGTCAGCAAATCCTTGAGATAGGCAAGCCGCGCGTCGGCGGTTTGCATCTTCCCGACATACAGCTCGATCACGCGCGATTGCGCTACGCGATCATCCGGCAGCAGGCGGCGATAGGCCGACCAGGCGGCAATCTCGCCGTCAACGTCGCCGGCATTATCGCACGCTTCAGCGAGCAAGCGCGGATAGCGCGGCTCGGCGGGATCCAGCCGCATCGCGGCACGCAACATCGCCTGCGCTTCATGCATCAACGGCGCATTGGCCGCCGGATCATTTGCGCGGTTCGCGGCGACGAACTTCTGCGTCTGCTGCACAACGCGCGCTGCCAGGGCCACATCAGTTGGCGCGGCGGCGGGCTGCTGCGCGACGCAGAGTGAGGCGGAGCAAATCGCCGCCGTCAGGCCGGCCATCAGTGCGAGCTTCTTGACCATCCTTGATTATCCTTGCAACGGCTGGCGATCGGGAGCGCCAGGCGACACACCCCACACCTCGCACAGCATCGGCCGTCGTTCGCACAAACTTTGAATATCCGCCAGAAGAGCCGCCCGCGCGCCGAGCCAGTCGGCAAAATCCTGCCGGCCCGATTTCTTCGCCGCCAGCGCCAGCAATGCCTGCGTCAGTGCCGCGCGATTGGCGGACATCAGCTCGGCGAGCTGCGCCTTGGCCGGCGCATCGTTCATCATCCGCTGCCAGGCGCCGATGCGGGCTTCATAATCCAGTTGCACGGTCAGCAGCGCCACCGCATCGCGCAGCGGCAAGCGTTCCTGGTAAAGCGAGGCCATCGCCTCGTAAGTTCCGGAAAGATCGTTCAGTTCCAGCAAAGATTCGGCCAGGATCAATCTTGATTCTCGCGAAAGGGCGCGGGCGGAACCGGGCCGCTGCCGCAACAGCGCGCGGCTAAGCGCTGCTGAATCCTGCCAGCGGTGCTGTGCATGCCGCAGAAGCGCCAGTTGATGAAGCGTCTGAAGCTTGACGTTGCGGAAGAGCGAAAACGTCCGCATCGCCAGATCGATGCGTCGCTCGGCTTCGTCGAACTGCCCGGCGGCGATAAGCCCCGGCGAGTCTGCCGCCAGCCGCGAGGTGCGGGCGCTGGTGACGCTAAGCCACACCCAGATGAACCCGACCGCCGTCAGCGCCATCGCCTTGAGATGAGCCGGCCCGATCAGCAAACACCCGAAGACCGCGGCAAAGAACGCCCCCTTGAGCATCACCCCAAAGGTGATGTCGCGACGGACGCGCTGAATGGCGAATTCTACGGGAATCATTGTTTGGATGAGTTGCCAGTTATCAGTTGCCAGTTGCCAGTGAAGACACGGATAGTCGTCGTCATCCGCGTTCGCACTGGCAACTGGCAACTGGTAACTGGCAACTTTCTTCGCTCCTCATGCCAGTTCCGGCGGCGCGGGCGCGACGGCATATCGGCCGGCCAGTTTTTCCAGTTCAGGATACCGCCGCAGCAATTCTGTGACAGGGGCCAGGAGCGTGGCGTTTCGCCAGGCTTGGGCCGCCTCGGTCTTGCGATCTTTTACATCCAGCGCCTTGGCGCACAGGCCATATGCATCGGCCATCCGATGGCCCAGCTGATCGCGAATCACGGTTTTCTTTTCCTCGAACGTCTTGAGCGCATCTTCCGGATGACCGGTTTTTACGTCGCGATAGATCTCGACCAATGCCAGGCCGGCTGATCCGGCCGCCGGGCTGCGGCGAAGATCGTTGATCGCGCGGTCGGCGTCGAACAGATGATCCTCATGCAACATCGCCATCGCGCGGCTCATGCGCAGGCCGACGGTCGTCTGCTCATCCAGAAACCCACTCTCCAGCAGATGATTCAGCACGGCAATCGAATCCTCAAAGCGATGATATCGCGAAAGCACTGAGGCCAGATACGCCAGCGCCTGGGCCTGAATCTGGCGCGATCGCGCCGGGCGCGAGAGGATATCGCCGACGAGGATCGCCGCCTGCGGCCAGCGGCGCAGTTGGATCAGCTCGGCGACATTCTCCACCGCCTGTTGCGATGCTTTGAGTTGGCGCACCGAATACGCGCCAACCACACCAACCAGCACCATCAGCGTGAACAGGATCAATCCGGAGATCACCTCAAACGCCTGCTCCATCTGCGGAGAACGCTTCTCAAAAAGCGAGAGAAGCATCATGACGCCAAAGATTGCCGCCCCATACCAAAGCCAAGGCACGCGCGGGCGCGGCTCACTGCTTTCCAGCAAGGCAGGCACATCCAGGAAAATGGGCGGATCGGTCGTTTCCATCGTCAAGAGGGAATTGTAGGGGGATTAATGGGGATGGAAAGGGGTGGAAGCTGTGGCATTGAAGTGGCATGGGTTTGGTGGGGCGGACATTCTTGTCTGCCATCGAGTCTGGGAGTGGTGGCATTCTTAATTTGGTGGGGCAGACATTCTTGTCTGTCCGAGTCTGGGAGTGGTGGCATTCTTGCCACCCGAGCAGACTCGAATCCGTTCGGGAGAGACAAGAATGTCCCTCCACTCACAGATTCGATAGCAGACAAGAATGTCTGCTCCACCAACTCCCTCCCGCCCGTGCCACGTGCTACCGAACCTGCAAGCTCTCCGCCTCAAACACTATCCCCAGCGGCGTAATCTCCACCGCTTTGCGGCTTCCTTCCTTATGCACCGTCCCCGCAATCCACGCATCATATCCTTGCTGCCTGGCCAGCTCGACGCATTTCTCCGCCATCGCTGGCTCGACATACACCGCGAATCCCACGCCCATATTAAACGTCGCATAGGCTTCGCGATCGTCCACTGGGCCATGCTTCTGGATGAAGCGAAAAATTGCCGGCGGCGGACGCAGGTGATTGATTCGGTAGACGAATGGCGCTTCCAAGCGCATCAGTTTCCGCCACCCATGCCCCGTCACATGAACGGCATAATGCGGCCGAAGGCCTGCCTGCTGCATCGCCGCGATGAAGCGGACGTAGATTACCGACGGATCGAGCAACGCCTCACCAAAAGCGCGGCCATCATCCTGCGGCGTCAGATATCCCTCCGGCAATCGCTCTGCTAACGCGCGGCAAAGCGTAAGGCCATTGGTCTGCACGCCGGCGCTGGCGAGAAAAACGATCGCATCGCGATCGGCGACATCTCCGGTAATCCGCAAATGCTTGGGACGAGTGCGGCCAACGGCCGATCCCGCCAGCGCGATCGATTGCGGATTGATAATGCCGCGCAGCGTCGGCGTCTCACCACCGCCCCACACGGCGTTAGACAGGCGGCAACCTTCGGCAAATCCTTCCGCCAGGTCCGCGGCGCGGCGTTTGTCCTTGAACCAATCCGAGTGCCCCACCGCCGCATGCATGGCCACGGAGATCGGAAGCGCGCCGACGGTGATCAGATCGTTCACCATCGTGGCGACGGTGTCGATCCCGATATTGCTGTAAAACCCCGGCCGCCCAAGCTGCGCCATCGCGTCCGCCACCAGATTTTTGGTGCCCAATCCCTCTTCCACATGCGCCAGAAACTCATCGGGCGTCTCGATCAGATAAGCGCTCTCGCCCCGAATATTCGCCGGCTCGGATAAGCCATGAGACGCCAGCGCGGCGGTCGTCCCCGCGGCGGCGCGCTGGCAGGCGCGCTTGAAGGCGTCGAGCGTGTCATAATCGACGCCGCTTTGTTCATAGCTGAGGCCGGGCTTCCCTGCGTTCATGCTGCGCCGTTGTATGGATGATGACGGCATTGGTCAAATGGGGTTGCTCAGACTCAGAACCCTCGCCCCTGTAATCAGGGGACTCAGGGGAGAGGGCAGGGTGAATGGCACGGGCGTCCCGCCCGTGATTTTTCACCACGGAGGCACGGAGACACGGAGGCGCGCTTGTAACCCGACGGTCTGCCGTGAAACGTGATGAATTGATTTGTTTTTTTGAGTTTATTCATCATTCGCCAGATGTCTGCCGAATTTCGAGCGCGCCTCCGTGTCTCCGTGCCTCCGTGGTGAATCTTCCCCGGCGGGACGCCCGTGCCACGCGCCATCGCGCGTTCGTCCCCACGCAACCTTCTCCCCTGGGTACAAGGGAGAGGGAGAAGGAACCGCTCGCTCGCCACTCACTTTGCGGCGTCGATTTCGCCAAGCCCCGCCCGCGCCCAAAGATCCCGAATCTGCGCGCGCAGTTGCACCAGCGCCGCCCCACTTACTTCCGTATTGTGATGCGCGCCGGGAAGATCGATGACCGTTTTGGGCCCCGCCAGTGCATCGACCACTTTCTGGTGATACGCAGGCGGGATGACTTCATCCTCACTGGCCAGCAGGAAGATCGTCTTCGCCTTCACGTTCTTCGCGTTAGCGACCGAATCCAGCTCGCCGGGAATATGCAGCGCAACCGGCCCGGCGATCAGCCACAGATTCCACCAGCCATGGCGGCCGAGGATGAGCTGCCGCAACGGCGGCGGATTCTTGAGCACCAGCCCCGCAACCTGACGATGGGCGGCGACATACAGAGATGCCGTCGTTCCGATGCTGTTTCCGGATACAAAGATCGGTCGCCCGGCGGCGTGTTTGCTGAGCGCATCGTAAGCAGCGAGTGCCGCCGGCCCGAAATTCTTGAGCAGGGCCGCGCCCTCGCTGCCGCCGTAGCCGGGATAATTCACGCCCCACACTTCGACCGGCAAGCCTTCCCACTGGCCGGCGGTGTCCTCCGCCTCATACTCCGCCCGCGACGCGTTTCCAACAAACGCCAGCACAAACGCCCGCGGCTCAACTTTCGCCGCCGCGACAGGCCGATCCGTCCATATCTCGATTTTCCCCGCGGGACCAGGCACCTCGATGCGCGATTGCCCGGCGATCTCCATCGGATCGTGGCTGGGAAACAACATCAGTCGATCCGAGCAGCCGAATATCAACATGAGCAAAACAGCATAAATGACCGAATACCCGAAGACGCGCCGATGCCAGCGCTTGCGAAACAGCGGCATGAAGAGATTCTCCGTAACGCCAGCCTTTCGATCCGGGCCAAACGCGCTCAAGAAAACTGGAGACGAGCCCCTCCGCGATTACTTCTCCGCCATCACCAGCAGAAGCCCTTGGGCGATCATCGCGGCTCGCTTCAGTCCGTGCCTCTTCGCATAAGCATCGGCGCGCTTTAAGAGGCCTTTTTCGATTGTGACCGCGACCATCTTGGCGCCGTTTCCGACTTTAGGGCGGCCCACTTTGCGATTGTGCCGGCGCTGACGCGCGATGATCGCCTTTTCGCGAGGCGTAGGAGCGCGCAGCTCCGAGCGCGGAATGCGGCGATTGTAGTAGTTCCAAACTCTTTCCTTGTCGTCCGCCGAAAGCGCATCGAACTCTTCACCTGTCCGGAAGCTTGGTACATTGTCCTCATCGCGGTCGGCTTGCTTGCTTGTTGATCGCATAGGGGTCCTCTGGTGACGCTTTCATCTCACCGGCATCGCGTGAATGACGTAATAGGTTTCGTCCTCATCCAGACAATAAATGATCTGCAATTTGCGGTTGCTGTTTCCTCGCCCCAGCACGTAATAAGTGCCCTTCTTGTGCGGCCGTGGAAAAGGCGGCCGTGCAAACCGAATCGCATGCTCAACTTCCGACCGCGTGACGCCGTGTATGGCGATCTTATCGAGGTTGAACCTGTTCCACCGGAAATCGCCAATCGCCACGATAATAAATATATATATAATACAATCGCCCGTCAAGCGGTTGATCTCCGACGGCACGCCGTTTTCATGCGTCATGGCGCAAGTTGAAGCGAGCGAGGACAGCTCGAATCTGCGGGATCGGATCGTCCGGTGCGGGATCGATGCGGTGGGCGTGCCAGCCGCGCCGGGTGGCGGCTTGGACGTTCTCGATCACGTCATCGAAAAAGAGAATCTGCTCGCCCGCAAAACCGGTGGTGCGTTCGACATGCTCATAGATCGCCGCATCCGGCTTGCGATGGCCAACGAGATGGCTGGCGAACTGGTAGTCGAGCTTGTGCAGCGGCACATGAGATGTGTGGCCCGGATCGGACATAATCCGCCAATGGTTTTCGCTGGTGTTGCTCAGACACGCGGTTTTGATGCCGCGCGCTGAGAGTTGATCGAGAAGCTCGATAGAGCCGGTATAAGCTGGCCGCAGGTAGGCTTCCTGTGCCGCGCGAATCTGGTCGGCGGGCAGCGAGAGAATCTGCGAAGCCGATTGCAGGAATTCGTCGAAACCGAGTTTGCCGACGTCGCCCAGGGCCGTCAGCTCCTGAAACCGCTCGCGCACAGCGCGATCGGCCAGCACCGCCGGAAACGGCACCGCCGCGATCCCGCACGCCTGCTGCCAATCATCACAAATCCGCACCAGCACGCGGCCGAGATCGAAACAGACGAGACGAATGGAAGGGTCGTCAGGCATTGCATGTGTCCGGAGCAGGCGGGAAATCCGGCACCTGCGGGAAATCCGAATTCCGAATCACCGAAATCCGAATCAAATCCGAAATCGGAATGACCAAAATCCAAAGGCAGAAACCACTAAGGACACGAAGAGGAGCACTAAGGGCCACGAAGAAGAAACATCCTGATTCCCTTGGTGGTTCTTCGTGCTCCCTTCGTTTCGTAGGGTGTGCTTCAGCACACGCGGTTCGAGCGTCGAGCGATTTCCGCGTGAGCTAAAGCGCACCCTACGGCAGAAATCAGAAAGATTTCAGCAGAGCAATCATTTCCGAAATCCGAATGACCGAAATCCCGAGACGGAAGCCCACTAAAAACGCCAAGGGAGCAAATAAGACCTCCTGATCTCCGCTTCGTGGCTCTTCGTGCTCCCTTCGTGCCCTTAGTGGATTCTCTGCTTCGGATTTGATTCGGGGATTCGGATTTCGGATTTCGCGCCCGAATCCACCAGGCGCCAAGAGTTACTCAGCACTTCCCTTGCTCATATCGTACACCCACGCGCGAACGGCCGGCTGCCAGTCGATCAGCTCTTCGGGCTTGAAGAACAGCCCCAGCTCGCGCTGCGCGCTTTCGGCGGAGTCGGAGCCGTGGATCAAGTTGAAGGAATTGCTGACGCCAAAATCGCCGCGAATGGTGCCCGGCTCGGCTTTCGATCCGAAGGTCGCCCCCATCATCTTTCGCGAGATGGCGATCGCATCCTTGCCCGCCAGCGCCAGCACGATCACCGGCGAGCTGGTCATGAAGCCAACCAGCCCCGCGTAGAACGGCTTGCCGCGATGCGGCTCATAATGCGTCTCGGCCAGTTGCCGCGAAATCTGCATGAACTTGAGGCCAACAATCTGCAACCCCTTGTTTTCAAACCGCGTAACAATCTGCCCCGCCAACCCGCGCTGCACGGCGTCGGGCTTGAGGATAATGAGCGTGCGTTCCATGAGTCTTCTCCTTCGGTTGAGGGGCGGTTTATATGCGAAAATGCCGATGGAACAAAGCCGGGCGCAGCGCTCATTGGCCCAACGTTGCAAGTTGATGTAGACTAACATGAATGAACGTGAGCGACCTGATCACGATCGACCCGCAGATTCTCGGGGGCACGCCGGTCTTCAGGGGCACACGGGTTCCCGTTAAGACGCTCTTTGAGTATCTGGAAGACAGCTATTCGCTCGATGAATTCCTCGAATGTTTCCCCACCGTCACGCGCGACGCGGCGCGGCGGGTCCTTGAGCGATCTGAATCCGCGCTGCTCTCGCCGGCGGCGGCATGACGATCCTCTTTGACGAATGTGTCCCTTGGCCGGCTCGCAAGATCCTGTCCGGCCATCAATGCACGAGCGTCCAGCAGCGAGGTTGGAGTGGATTTCGCAACGGGCAGTTGCTGGCACTGGCCGAAGGTAATTTCGATTTGTTTCTGACCTCGGACCAGAGCATCGAATACCAGCAGAACCTCTCTGGCCGCCGCATCGCGATTCTTCAATTGTCCACAAACAACCTCCGAAAAATCGTCGCGGCGGCGGCGTTGCTACAAAGTGAGGTGAACGCAATCCAGCCCTGTGAGTGTCGCAGACTTCAAATCCTGTTGTAAAGAAGTAGAACTGTCACCGCGCAAGCCGAAGTAGGAATGTCACCCGGCCTTGCTCTTTCTTCCCGCCTGTGAATCTCGCTGAGGCGTAGCCGATGCGAGATTTACAGGCGGGCGCGGGCCGACCGCCGGCTCG
>DATBDZ010000116.1:0-25328 GCA_036276235.1 Humisphaera sp.
CCAGGCATCCGCGTGGCCCCAAGAAAAAACGTCCGCCACAAAGCAGTGGAAAGAGAAATCACCATGTTTCCACCGCAAGGCTCCTGGCCCTGCGAACAACCCGAAAGCCACCTTGAAAGGGGTGGCTAAAGCGCACCCTACAGTAGAGGATCTGAGTACGTTTCGTAGGGTCCGCCGTGGCCGACGGGATTTGCATCGTCGGGCGAACACGTCCGCCAAGGCGGACCCTACGAAAACGCTCTTCGGAATTTGGATTTCGGAATTGATTCGGATTTCGGGGATTCGGATTTCGGATTTCAATTACCCACCGCAGCACTCACCGCGCCTCAACCAGTTCACCTTTTCGTGGCGCGCCGTTTCTCGCCCGTTTCTTTTCGTCGTTGAACGCCTGAAAATAGCGGGCGTCGCCGTTGAGTTTTCCGCCTTTGGCTTCCCAGCGGGCGGCGCCGGCCTGGAGGCGGGCGCGGATGTTGGCGACGTATTTGGGGCTGGTTTCCCATAGGTCGGCCAAATCGCGATTCGGCAGGCGCCAATCGACCTGCCGCCAGCGCGAGCCGGGATGGTGCGGCTTAACGCCCGCCGACCGGAGCACCCGCCGCGCCACCTGTTGCGAAAGCTCGCCGCCGAACTCACTGAGCGTTTGTGCGATCGGCAGGCCATGCAATTTGGTGCGGCGTTGTCGCGCCCAGCGGAGCAGTTCATCAACCTGCGCGCGGTGGGCGCTGGGGCCGGCATTGCGCAGCGCCCGCACCTGCCGCACGCGCTCGCGCGAGACGTTTAAATCGCGCGCGATGTCGGCGTCGCGCAGCTCCCAATCCACCTTGTCCCACTGCGCGGCGGTCACCCGCCCGCGCCGGCGCATATCGGGAAACTTGTAGCCAAACATCTCGGCCCAGCGGTAAACCGACGCATATGATTCGCGCAATTGCTTCGCCACCTGCCGCAGGCTCAGGCCCGGCTTGAGTTTTTCAAAGCGGTCATACCAGCGCTGGCGTGTGGCGGTGCGCTTCAGATTTGCGGGCCATTGCACTTTTGTGCCCCCGGTCATAGTGGAGCTCCTTTTCACTTAAAGCGCCGATTTTGTAGTCAGAAATCCAGATTCGTGAGCACCTTCATGCCGAGGTACTCCGAAGCATCTGGCTGGGGAGAATAAGTTGTCAGTTGTTAGTTGCTAGTTGTCAGTGAAGGCGAAATGCAAATGCATTGGCATTTACTAGCAACTGACAACTAGCAACTAGCAACTTAATTCTCCCTGGCCAGATGCTTCGGAGTACGTCAGCATGACGGCTGCGAAAGAGCGAGGACGTTCCGAATGGACTTCCACCTACAATTCGAGCTCGGACCTTTTCTCGTTTTGACCGTTTTCAAGACGTTTGACAAACGATCTTCCATAGACATCTGACCTCTACAAAGGCCGGGATGGAAAAAAGTTGCAAACTAATTTTGGATATGATCCTTAGAGTGATCCGCGGATATGCCGATCAGCATAGCGCCAGATCGGTGATTCGATGGCGGGCGATGCTGGTGATGAAGATTTCGGCGGCGGGCTGGCGCCCTTCCCAACTGTTCCAGAGGATGACGCGCTGCCGATCGGGCGAGGCCGCGGCCACCAGCGTCTGCGAGCCGGCGACCATTCTCAGGCCCCGATATGAGCTGGCGTAATGCGTCACGAGCGGATCGTCCAGACCAACGCACTGCACCGGCCCTTCGTCGCCCGCCAGCAGCAATCGAGTCGTTCGCAGCCACGGCAATGCGCCGGCGGCGCGGATGCGGCCGGAGCGCTGCTCGCGGGCGACAATCTGCCGCGTCGAGCGATCGAGGGCCGCGATCGTGCCATCTTCGCAGATGCAAAGCAGCCGCGCGTCTTCTGGAAGGATCGCCACGATCTCCGATCGGAACTCGCCGCCAACTGGTCGCGCGGATTGTCCATCCCAGGCGAACAGTTCCGCGCCGGCATTAAAAAGGAGTGCCGCATCATCGGCGACGGTGAGATTGCGGGGGCCCGATGCTCCGCCGCTCTGCATGCTGCCGGCGTACGATGCGTTTGTATTAATCGCCATCGAATTGGCGGCGACGGGAATCGCCGCCGCCGGCAGCGGCAGCTCGGCCGTTCGCATCACCGATCGCGGGCCTTCCACGATATCGGCATCCCAGCAGACGATCCCCGCCTCGGCGTGTGTACCGGCAAACTGCCGCCGCTGCGGCCAATAGACGACGCGATTGAATCCGTGCTGCGTTTGAATCGCGGCATCGTGAAACAATCGCGGCGAAGCCGGCTTCTCCGGATCGAAGACGATGATTCCCGATCGCGCGCCGATCAACAGGAATTGTCGCCCATCGATCTGCGCGCCGCTCACGCTGCGCAGCGGGCCCAGTTCCGTGGGCAGAGAAATCAGCCGCGTCTTTGGGGAAAGCTTCCCTTCGCTGTCGGCGTTAGGATCAATCTCCACCAACGACGGCCCCGCGACCGCCCAGAGCTTTGCCGCCGCCCGGCCTCCTGCCGCTGACAGTAGTAAGGTTCGCAGCGCTACGCTGCGATCAGCATCGCTGATCTGCGCCAGCAATTTCCCGGGCGGCAGTTGCGGCGATGCCGCGCGCAGCGCCTCGAACTGCTTGAGCAGATCGGCCGCCCGCGCGAAATGCTCGACCTGTCCCTGTGCCTGCTTTCGTTCCAGTTCCTGCTGCATCTGCAGCAATCGCTGCCGCTCGAAAGTGGGGCTTTGCAGATCGAGTTGGTAGGGGGGCAATACTTCAAGTCCACATGCGAATGCGACGGCAACCGCCGCGTTCTTCATCGCATCGACCAATCGCTGCTTCAGCGATTCATCACTTAGCAATTGCTGCGCTGGCTGCTGCTCGACGGCTCGCGCCGCAGCGGCTCGAAGCGCTGCCTGAAAATGCGCGGTCACATCCGCGACGCTCAGCGAAGCTCGTCCCGCGAGCAACACTTCCTCGAGCATCCGCCGCTCGGTGCGATCGGGGATGGCGCGGACGCTGGCAGTAAACGCCGCCGATATCGTGTGGCCATCGGCGCTGGTGAGCTGCGAGAATTCCCATCGCGCGCGGAGCGGCGTGGGGCGGAGGATCAGTTGATCTCCCTGCTTGCGAGCCAGTTCAGTGTTCGACAACGACATGAGCGCGTCCCGAATCCAGAGTGGCGCGGCCCCCGTCGCGCGACGGAAGCGCGGGCGCTGCCTCATCATAGCCCGCCGCCGATTCCGACGGGATATAAAAGAAGGTAATTGCCAGAATCGCATACACCGCCAGCAGCAGCGTCCCCTCAAACCAGTTGGTTTCTCCATTGCGAAGCAGAATCACGACGATGATGACGGTCAAAAAAACCGCCACCACTTCCAGCGGGGAAAAAACCAGATTCAGCGGACCCGCCGCCCGCGCGGCTCCAATATTGAGTCCCACAAACGCCCTGCTGAGCAGCACCAGCGCCGGCGTCACAAACAGTGCGATCTGCAAGCTGCTCTGAAAGACGATCGACATGGCGGTGTCCATGTCATTTCGCCGCGCCAGCATCAGCGCGGTGGAATGCTCGGCGGCGTTTCCGATGATCGCCAGCACGATGACTCCAACGAAAATTTTGTTCCAGCCGAGCAGTTGAGCGGTCTGATCGACCGCGCCGACGAGCAATTCCGAAAGCACCGCGACGACCGCCGAGGCAAACAGCAGCGCAAGGATGCTGCGCCTTACCGACCACGAGCCCAGCCCGCCGACGCCGGCCGGATCTTCCGGCGTCTCGCACGGCTTGCACGTAAATACATGCGTGTGCGTTCGCAGGGCAAAGAGCAGGCCCGCGCCATACACCAGCAGCAGGATCACGCTGGTGCCGATCGACATGCCGCCCTCATGCTCGTTCAGAAATCGATCGCGATGATGAAAGCTGGCGTCGAAAATCGCCGGCAGGAGCATCCCCGCGACCGCGACGATCAGGAGCCCCGCATTCGCCTCGGCCGAGCCGCGCGAAAACGTCTGTCGCTCCCGCCCCCATCCGCCAACGACCATCGCGCCGCCGCCCACCAGCAGCAGATTCCCCAGAATCGATCCCGTCAGCGACGCCTTGGCGATTTCATTAAACCCCTTTGAAACCGCGACGATTCCAATGATTAACTCGGCGGCGTTGCCGAATGTGGCATTGAGCAATCCGCCCCAGGTCGGCCCCGTGCGCTCGGAAAGTTGCTCGGTTGCCTGGCCCATGAGCGACGCGAGTGGAATGATCGCCAGCCCCGCGAGCAGGAATGTGACGGTGGGCTCCCACGAGCGATCGTGAGCAAACCAATGAACGCAGAGGGCCGCCGGAATGCACGCGTAGCCCAAAATCGTAACGAGCCGCATCGCGGCGGATTGTGTGGGTGGGCGTGCGGGGCGTCAATCTATTCTCCCTCTCCCTTCGGGGAGAGGGCCGGGGTGAGGGGACAAAGGCGCCCATTTGCGAGCGGCGCGGTGTCGCGGCCCGTCCCCTCACCCTGCCCTCACCCCTGAGTACAGGGGAGAGGGTTCCAGGCGCAAGCGCGGCTCGAACGTCGAACGACGTCTGTTTGCCATCTCAGCACACGAGAGATTTGGCAGGACGTTTCTGGTTCCCTCCTCCGGTACTCCGGGGGAGGGTTAGGGTGGGGGCTGCCGCTGACGATACTCTCTCGACACAACCCCCACCCCAGCCCTCCCCCGGAGTACCGGAGGAGGGAGCAAAGGCGCATCCCGCCTTCACGCTGATGCCGTCTGCTCCCAGCTTACTTCAGCCTTGCGTTGGGCGGAGAGTTCGCCGAGCCAGCAGGTTCGGCAGGCCATCACGGCGCGATCGATTCCCGCCTCGGGCTTCTTGCCGGTTTTCATGCAGGCTAGGAAATCTTCGAACAATCCGAGCGTCGCCTCATCGTACGGCTTCTTCGGTGTTGCCGGCGGGCGGACATCCTGCGCGGGCTTTCCTTTGCTCACCAGCCGCAGCGCATCGCCGATTGATTCGAGCGAACCGCTTTCGCCGACGACTGTCAGATCAGCGCGGCCGGGGCCGAAAAGGCAAAGCGTATGAACCGCCGTCAGTCCGTCCGGATACGTCAGCACCAGGCTCGCATGATCCCACGTGTCGCGGCCATCGTGGTAGACGGCGATGCCGCCGTCGCAGGAGATGCGCTGCGGCGCGGCGCCGGCGATCCAATGCAGAATGTCGAAATAGTGGCAGTCGAATTCAGCCAGCGTCCCGCCCGATGCGGCATGGCTGAATCGCCAATTCATCGGCTTGCCGCCCAGCTTCGGATCGGAGTACCGCCAGATCTCGGGGCTAAGGTTCCAATCCCCGCGCGAGCAGGCCTGCACCATGTAGCGCGGCTTGCCGATCTCGCCAGAAGCAACCAGCTCGCCGATCTTCTTTTGCCGCGCGCCATTGCGGTATTGCATGCCGAACATCACGGTCGTCTTGGCGCCTTCGATCAACTTCTTGATGGCGGCGGTTTCGGCTTCGTTGGTTCCGGCCGGCTTCTCGCAAAGCACGTGCTTGCCCGCTTGAAGTGCCGCTTGCAGCATCTCGCGATGAAGCAGATTCGGCGCGGAGATGATCACCGCGTTCACATCCGGATTGGCAAGCAACTTCTGGTAATCAGTGTAGGTGGGAACCGGATGATCCACCTTCGAGGCGGCATTCGCCAGCCGCTTTTCCGAGATGTCGCAGAGCGCGACGAGCTGCGATTCCGGGGCGGCCTTAAGAACGGGAATGTGAACGGTGGTGCCGCGCGCGCCGGTGCCGATGATTCCCCATCGCATGGTGGCGGGGCTGGCGGCAGCGGCTGAGTCAGCGGCAAAGATCGGCCGCGCCGCGGCGGCGGCCAATGCAACACCCGCCGCACCGGCAGCGGCATTGGATAACACCTGACGACGCGAAATCGGTTGGTTCGACATGTCGGCTCCTCTTGCAGAGAAATGTTCGGTCACTTGCCAGCCGCGAAAGTCGCGCTCACATTGACTGAAAACCCATGCAGCAATCGCGAAGTGGCGCGCTGGCCCGGGCGAAACTCGCCATGAACTGCATACCGCTTGCCTTGCAGCGCCAGCACCGTGACGCGGCGCTCCTGCGGATCGACGATCCAATATTCGGCGATGCCCGCGGCGGCGTATTCCGTTCGCTTGGTCACCAGATCACGCTCGCGGCTTTCGGGATCGTCGCTTACCACTTCCATCACCAGATCTGCGCCGTCCCAATATTTTTCCCGCATCCGCGCCTTGTGCGCCGCGAGCATGAAGACGACATCCGGCTCGCGATAGCGGCCCTTACGCAGCCGCACACGCAACGGCGCGAACAGCACTCGTCCCAATCGGCCGGCGGTTACAAACGCCAGCAGGGCATTGCTGAGGAACTGCACGATCAGCTGGTGCGACTGCGTCGGCATCGGCAGCACCTCGACAAAACCGTCGGAGAACTCGATGAGATGATTTGTATCCAGTTCAAGATAATCGCTTTCGTCCCAGCAGCCCTGATCTGGATAAATGCGAGCAATCTCCCAAGCCGGCTGCGGCGAACGGGATCGTTGCGGATGCGTTGTGGTGCCTGCCATGGCGCTTATTCCGACTTACGGAGAAACCGGCGGGATAAATCCCGCCCTACACGAGGGCGCGACGTAGGGCAGGATTTATCCCGCCGCTCCTGTTTTGTAGGGTGGGTGTACCCGCCCACCATTTACCGATGGTAAGGCGCGAGTATACCACCCTCTAACACGCATAGACATTATCACATCAACCATGTCATGCGGAGGTACTCCGAAGCATCTGGACATTTGCAAGATCCGACCAGATGCTTCGGAGTACCTCAGCATGACGATCCTCTGGCCACGCAAGTCTAGGCCGCCACTCGCATAATAAACGCCCGCCATCGGAGATCTCTCACGCCGCGATTAAGGACGCCAGAACTTTCCGCGTTCCGCTAAATGATCGGCGGCCGTGCATCGCAACGTAATTATCCACCAACGCCACATCACCGCTTTGCCAGGGGATATCGAAGCTCAGCTCTTCGCCGAGATTGGCGGCGACGCTGACGGCGTCCTGGTCGAGTGGCGTGCCGTCGCCGAAGGTGATCGCTTTTGACGGATCGTTTCGCGCGTCCTTCCAACCCTTTGCCGCGGCGATGAGTTGATTGAAGAATGCGGTGCGGCCGTTCTGAAGTTTCTTTACGGCGGGCAGCACCGGCGTCGTTGCGCGGAGCGAGCCGTCGGGCTGCCATTCCCAAGAATACCCAAGCTGCTTGAGGCGGGCCTCGGCCTGCTCGCGCGTTGTCGCGCTCAGCGTGCTCTGCCAGCTTCGGCCCATGCCCGAAGACGCATCCGCCTCGGCGGGCATCACGTTGGAATACTTGAGACCCTTGCTCTCGCAATTTCGGGCAAACTCCGGGCAGCATTTGGCCAGGCGATCCCATAGCACATCCGAGCGGCAAATGGGCGTCGCGCCGCCGCTCGCGGCGGCATGCTCGCAAAAGAAAAACAGGCGGCTGGGGAACACCGGAGTCTGCGCCATCTCATGATGCAAAAAAATCGTCACTGAAGGCGGCGCTTCATTAGCAGTGAACACGCGCGGCGTCTTGTTGACACGTACAGCATTCGAGAGCGATTGATCGTACGGAAAGTTCGGCAGATCAAACGCCGCCACGAAGCGATCGAAATCTTCTGCGGTTGCCGTGCCAAATCCACGGAACAGAATCGCGCCATGTTCGGCGGCCTGGTTCAGGAGTTGGCCGCTGTGCTCCGCGATCCAAGTTAGCGCGCTGGTCAGCGGCACCCCCGGCGTCTGGTTGGCCAGCGCGAGCGGAAAGGGTTTTCCGTAATGCGTTTGAAGGCCGGGAACGTCAATCGGGCCGACTCGAATTGAACTCATCGTTTCCTCCATCAGACAGGCGGCATTGCTCGCCCTACGTAAAGGCGCCTCGAACCGGGCTCGGGGACCAGCACCATAAGGAGCGGTCATGCTGAGGTACTCCGAAGCATCTGGCCGTTTCGCCCAATCGAGCCAGATGCTTCGGAGTACCTCAGCATGACGAGGCTCGAAATTTGCCAGCTCCTACTCCGTAGGGCGGGCATTGCCCGCCAATCGCGTCATTTTCCCACGGCCTCACTCGCGCGGCAATGGCTGTCCTTTGGTTTCCGGCAGAAACAGCAGCAGCACGATGCCTAGGAAATACAAGCCGCTCATGGCTACGATCGCGGTTTGAAGATGCAAATGCGATTTGATCGTGCCCGAAAGCCAAAGCATCGGCGCGGCCACAATTCTGCCGCCGTTGAAACACATTCCCGCACCCGTCGCGCGCAGATGATCGGGGAACAGCTCGGGGAAATAAATCGCGTAGCCAGCATGCATGCCGCCGGTGAAGAAGCCGAAGATCGGCAGGATCGCCAGCATCTGCCAATACGTTTGCGGCAGATAGCAGGTGATCGGAACGATGGCCAGTGCGCAAGAATGCATCAGCAGAAATGCGCCGCGGCGGCCGAGGCGCTCGGCCATCGGGCCAAAGCCGACCATTCCGCATCCCATTCCGAATGTCTCGATGAAGCCGTAGGCGAGCTTTGATTGCAGTGCCGCGCGCTGCGGGTTCCAGCCATTTCGCAGCAGCAGTTCTTTCGTCAGATCCTGGCCGGCGATCACAACGCTCCAAAATGTTCCCAGGCCAACGGCCGCCAAGAGCAGGCCAAAGATCGCGCGATCGCGCCACCGCGGGTCGGCGAACAGCTCAGGGATGCTTCCGAGCTTTCGCTTTTCGGCTTGCGCCTCTTTCCATCGCCGCGGCTCATGAACGCCGGTCTGCACGGCAAACAAAAGCAACGCCGGAAGCATGCTGACCAGAAACGCATAGCGCCAATGGACGCCGACGACCATGCCGACAACCGCCGCCGTCATGGTGCCGAAAACGCTGGAGCCATGAAAGATCGCGCCTGCGCGGGCACGGGAGCGCTGCGGAAATATCTCGGCGACCAGTGCCGCGGCCACGGCCCATTCACCGCCGACTCCCAGCGCAACCAGGAACCGCAACGCTGCGATCTGCCAGAGCGAGTGCGCGAAATAGGTTAGCCCGGAAAAGAGCGAGTAAAGCAGGATCGTGATCGCAATGACCGGCTTGCGGCCGATGCGGTCGGCGAGCGATCCGAAGGCGATCCCGCCCAGCGCGCCGCCACACAGAAAAATCGCCAGGAAAAAATCGCCCCAGAATTTCAGGCGTGTCTGATCCGCTCCGAGTAGCTCGCGAAGCATGTCCTCGCGCGTAATGTTGAAAAGCTGGCCCTCAAACGCATCGAAGATCCAACCCGCACACGCGATCGTCAAAACGATCCACTGATATCGGGTGATTCGCTCGGCCGCCGAATCGGCTTGTGATGAATCCGGCAGAGATGAAAGCGTCGGCGGCTCAGTCACAATTTCATCCCTTCCAACTTCACGGGCGCTCCTGTCCTCAAAGACTCTTCCGCCTTGAGGCACATCGCCGCCGACCACCATCCATCCTCACCGTTGCAGGGGACCGGCGTCCCATCGCGCACGGCCCGGACGACTGCCGCCACTTCATCGACCAGTTCATACACTTCGCCGGAAGGCTTGTGAATATTGATTTGCTCGACCGCCTCGCCGCGCTGCAATTTGAGGGAAAACGTCGGCTCAAATGTCCGATCCATCGCGCCGCTCCACGTCGCCCAAAGCGCGCCATCGGTGCCGGCGATCTTGGCAGTCTGATGATGCTCCCACCCGGCCAGTGTCTGCGAAATGACCGCATAACTTCCGCCGGGAAAACTCAACATCGCCGAAAAGTTATCGTGCAATTCCGGATGATCAGCGCGACGAGCGCTTGCCATCGCATACACCAAAGTCGGCTCGCCCGCGCCGGACAAATACCACCGGGCCAGATCAAAGAAGTGAATCGGTTCTTCGAGGATCCAATTCCCGACGCGGCTGATGTCATATCGCCATCCATCCGCGCCCAATCGATATGGCCGCCGCCACAACTCGATCAGCGCGTAGATTGGCCGGCCGATCGCTCCTTGGTCGATTAACTGCTTCACCTTGCCCCACAGCGAAGACATCCGAAGCTCATGACCGATCGCGAGGATCTTGCCGCGCTCCTTCGCCAGCCGCACCAGCGCCGAGCAATCATCCAGCGACAGCGCCATCGGCTTTTCCAGCAGCACATTGCGGCCGCTCTCCAATACATCGCGCGTGACAGCGAAGTGCAGATGCGATGGAAGGACGACGCTACAAAGCTCCAATTGCTCGCGCTGCAGCATCTGCCGATGATCGGCGTAGACCGTCGCGCCCGGATGATCCGCCTTCGCCTTCTCGACGCTTTGTGCGGATCGTCCCGCAATAGCAACAAGCTCCGCGCCGGGAACCGATGTGATCGCACGAGCATGATGCTGGCCCCACGCGCCGTAGCCGATCAATCCGCAACGAACATCTCCCATTGGATCACCAATATCGAGAACCTGAATTGACTAAACTCGTGGCACGGGTTTCCAACCCGTGTGTCCTGGTACTCCAGGACGTTGGCCGGTACGCCGGCCAAATAAGCAAGGAGCGAAGCGATTGAGCGAGTCAGAACAATAGATCCGCGGAGTACCGCGGCCACGGGTTGAAAACCGGTGCTACGTAAATCCGCCGACAGGCTTCTCTCATTCCTTCGCCGACGATCGACGCGCATCATAGCGGTCGGAGCGGGTCGTGATAACATTGTCCGTCCATTTATCCTTGGAGTAGCGCAATCATGGACTTCGTCAATCTCGGAAACACCGGCCTCAAAGTCTCGCGGATTTGCCTCGGCTGCATGAGCTACGGCGTACCGGAGCGAGGGGCGCATCCCTGGTCAATGAACGAGGAGGCCAGCCGGCCTTACTTTCGCAGGGCGATCGAGCTGGGGATTAATTTCTTCGACACGGCCAACGTCTATTCCGATGGCACCAGCGAAGAATTCACCGGCCGCGCGCTCAAGGATTTTGCCAAGCGCGATGAAGTCGTGATCGCAACGAAAGTGCATGGCCGCATGCGGCCCGATCCCAATGGCCGCGGGCTATCGCGCAAGGCGATCATGACCGAGATCGATCACAGCCTGCGGCGGCTGGGGACCGATTACGTCGATCTCTATCAAACGCATCGCTGGGATTATCAAACGCCGATCGAAGAAACGCTCGAAGCCTTGCACGATGTCGTGAAAGCCGGCAAGGCGCGTTACATCGGCGCATCCAGCATGTTTGCGTGGCAATTCTGCAAGGCGCTGTATCTCTCAAAACAAAACGGCTGGACGCGTTTTGTCTCGATGCAGAACCATTACAACCTGCTCTACCGTGAAGAGGAGCGCGAGATGATGCCGCTCTGCCAAAGCGAGGGCGTCGGCGTCATCCCCTGGAGCCCGCTGGCGCGCGGCCGGCTGGCGCGCCCATGGGATCAGCAAAACGCCACCGACCGCGCCAACACCGACGAATTCGGCAAGACGCTCTACGTGCAGGCGATCGAAGCCGATCATCAGGTGATCGATCGCGTCGGCGAGCTTGCCGCGCAGCGCGGCGTCGCCCGCGCGCAGATCGCGCTGGCGTGGATGCTGCATAAGCCGTTCATCACTTCGCCGATCATTGGGGCAACCAAGCCGCACCATCTCGAAGACGCCGCCGCGGCGGTGGCGCTGAAGCTGAGCGCGGAGGAAATCGCGCGATTGGAAGAGGCGTACATTCCACACGGCGTGGCAGGGTTTACGTGATTCGCGTATTGGGGATTATTCCCTCCCTCGGTACTCCGGGGGAGGGTTAGGGAGGGGGTTCGCGCACGTGGCGCACCTTCCGCACAACCCCCTCCCCAGCCCTCCCCCGGAGTACCGAGGGAGGGAGAATCAGCGCCGATTGAGCCGCCGCGCGCCGTTCGTTACGATGCGCGCGGCGATTTCAATCGGAGGACAATTTTGGCAATCATCTTTCGCGCAGCGTCCCTGATGGTCGGAACAGCCCTGGTTTGCTCGGCATGCACCCAGAACCCGCCGCCTGCGCCCGTCGCTCAGCAACCGCCCGTCACAACGACTGTGCAGACCAGCACAGACCCCGCCACCGTCAAATACCGCATGGCGGATTGCCATCTGCATCTGGTCGATTTCCTCCAGCGGACCGACGGCATTCGCGCGGCGCTTGCCGCGATGGATCGGTGCGGCGTTGAGGAAGCAATTATCCACGGCATGCCGCTGGTCAAGGAGTGGCCGCAGGATGAGCGGATGCGGCCGGAGTATTACCTCGAAGACGATTCACGCTGCTACTGGTATTCGGCGACCGATGTTCTGGTCGCGCGGCAGGTGCAATCGTTGCCGCCCGATCTGCAACGGCGATTCCACCCGACGATCTGCGGCTTCAACGGCGCAGACCGCAACGCCGTCGACCACATCAAGCGGATGATCGACTGGTATCCGGAGTTCTGGCAGGGGATCGGCGAGGTGATGACCCGCCATGATGATCTCACCGCGCTCACCTATGGAGATCCTGCCCGAGCCGACAATCTCGCGCTGAGCCGCGTCTTCACCTTCGCCGGCGAGCATGATCTGCCGGTCTTCCTGCATTCCAACATCGGCTCGGTCTGGAAGCATGAGCCGATCTATCTGCCCGAAGTGGAAACGGCGGTGCGCGATCACCCTAAAACCCGCTTCATCTGGTGCCACGGCGGCATCAGCCGACGCATCGAGGTTCCTTCGCTCACGCAAGACCTCGAAGCAATGCTCCGCAAATATCCGAATCTGCACATCGATATTTCGTGGGTCGTCTACGAAACCAACTTGCTCAAGGACGGCTCTCCCGATCCGAAGTGGGTGCAACTGATCGAGCAATTCCCCGATCGCTTCATCATCGGCTCAGACAAGGTCGGGCACTTTGCCGACTACCCGCAGGAGATCCTCAAGTACAACAAATTCCTCGACGCACTAAAACCGCAAACGGCAGCAAAGGTGGCCCGCGAGAATCTGCTGTCGGTTCTCCCCAAGTCCCCGGCCCGCCTGACGCCAGAAGAAACAGCCTCCATCAACGGCGGCATGCCGGCCGGGCTGGAGATGCTGAAGGGCAAGAATTAAATTCGCCGGTTTCAGAGCCCACAAAGATGGCCTGAGCCACGCTTGATCCCTAGTCGGCTCAGCGTCGTTGGCAGGTTACAAATGTTACAGCAGCGCCTGTGTCACACGGGCGCGGCTCATCGCGCAACTGGCTACGATAGAGCAATTTATGTCATCAATGCGTGTGTTACACCGCGGAAGGCTGTAACATCGAAAGGACCACTCTCGTCACCAAGTCTTGTGGTGAGGCCTACGTCTCCAGCGACGTTCGCGGAAAGCCCGAAAGTGTCGCATTTGTCGCGTTCTCGCACTCCAGCGCAATGGCATAAGCTATTTTATATCAGCGGGTTATGATCATATAAATCGGTTCCGAAATGTGCGACGCTCTTCCTTTTTAACGTGGGTGTCGCGGAGAGGAATGAGCCGCAGATCCACGCGGATTGAAGGCTCGAAGAATGAAGAGTGATGAGTGAAACCTGACGAAGCGCACATCCGGCATCACTCAGTCGATGCTGTCGGAACTCATCTGGTGGATCATTTCCCATAGCCGGTCGATCTCGCCGACTTCGATGACTTGCATCGGCGTCATTTCCCCAAACCGCGGATTGCGTTGTCTGAGCCAGGGCGCAATCGCTTCCGGTTTGACGACCTGTGCCAGCGAATCGAGCAGTCGGCGGACTTCGTGAATTCGCCGTCTGGCCGGCTCGCTGGGGAGCTTCCCCGCTGACCAGTCGGCCAGCGCGCGGAGCGAAAACCCGGTCATCCGGCCAAGGTCGGTTTGCCGCAAGCCATAATAGTCAGACAACTGCTTCACGTCTGATGGGTCAGCATGGGCCAAGAGCAAGGTGGCCTTCCGTTGCTCAGCCGCGGTGCTTGCTTCGAGCGCGCCGCGCTCGGATCCCTTGCGCGTCCGAAGCAGCTTTGCGGTCCTGTTCGCGGCTTTGCCGCGGATGGGCTTTTTGGTTACCAGAGGCAATGTGAAGACTCCTTATTACCGCCTTCGATTATACCATCGGCCCTAGAAGTAATGCACGCAGATTTGCATGCGGCTGGATTGTATCGCAGCCGCGACGCCGGTTTCGACTGCGCCATCGGGTCGCCGTTTGGGGGAAAAGCTTGTTCGATAGAGATGTGAGCCTCTGTCTGGTAGCCTGATGTCATGACGCTCGCGACCTTGGTGAAGGCACGACAAAAGAAGGGAGAGCTCGGGCAGTTCCTCACGCCAGCTCCAGTGGCGGAGTTCATGGCGTCCATGTTCGGACCTCTACCCGAAGCGGTGCGTTTGCTGGATGCTGGTGCCGGCGGGGGCTCACTTACGTCGGCGTTTGTCTCGCGCTGCTGTGAAAGGCGCGATGAAGTCCGCGCCATTGACGCGACGCTCTATGAATTTGATAGCGAGATCTTGGGGAAGCTGCTGACAACCATGCGCGCGTGCAAACGCAGATGCGAGGAAGCAGGGATTCAGTTCGGGTTCACCATCCTGCCCTCAGATTTCATCGCCGATGCATCAGCGCGACTAAGCTCCGACTTGTTTGGCAGAATTCCCTATGCCTTCGATGCCGCCATCGTGAACCCACCGTACCGCAAAATCAATACCGACTCGCCTGAGCGGCGCGCCTTGCGCTCTTGCGGCGTCGAAACCAGCAATCTTTACACGGGCTTCATCGCGCTGATCCATCGTTTGCTGCGACCCGGCGGAGAACTCGTCGCCATAACGCCCCGGAGCTTTTGCAATGGTCCTTATTTCCGCCCCTTCCGCGAGGACTTCCTCAGCCAAATGGAAATTCGGAGACTCCATGTCTTCGAATCCCGCCGAGCGGCGTTTCGTGATGACGGTGTGCTGCAGGAGAACGTGATCTTTCATGCGGCGAAGGGCGATAAGCAACCGCGCAAGATCGTTGTTTCAAGCAGCAGTGGTCAACGAGGTGGCAACGTCCTCGAGGCTTCTATCCCCTTCGTGGAGATTGTGCACAAGGACGACGCCGAGAAGTTCATTCACATTCCGTCGACCGCGCGACATGCCGTGGCCAAGAAAACGATGGACGGTTTGAATGCAAGTTTGGAATCGCTCGGCATCACCGTTTCCACTGGGCGTGTCGTGGATTTTCGCCTGAAAGCCGCACTACGTATGCGACCGGCGGCGGGCGCCGTACCACTCCTGTATCCCTGTCATTTCAATGGCGGGACTGTCCATTGGCCAAAGCTCCCAGCGCGCAAACCCAATGCGATTCTCGACAACACGGAAACGCGTCCATGGCTTGTACCGTCGGGAATTTATTTGCTCACGAAGCGTTTCACTGCGAAGGAGGAACGCCGCCGGCTGGTCGCGTGCATATTCGATCCCGAACAGGTCAAAGCGGAGTGGATTGGTTTTGAAAACCACCTGAACTATTTTCACGCTAACGGCCAGGGTTTGGATCGCGATCTCGCTGTTGGTTTGTACGCTTTCCTAAACTCAACAATAGTTGATCAATACTTCCGTCGTTTCAGCGGTCACACCCAGGTGAATGCCACGGACCTGCGTGCACTTACGTATCCGGACGGTAAGAGCCTCCGTGCAATGGGGCGCGCTGTCACCAGACTCAGTCTGACGCAGAGCGATATAGACCAACTCGTTAACCAGCACCTTAATGCCAGCAGATAAACCGATCGAAAAAAAAGCCGTTCGAACGCGGCGATTCAATGAAGCAGTCGCTGCGCTGACGTATTTGGGCTTTGGCTCCAAGCAACGAAACAAAATCGCGGCATACACGTTACTCGCCCTTCTCGACTTGAAGCCGGACGTGCCGTGGACGGACGCTGAGGCCCCCTTGCTTGGCA
Source organism: Humisphaera sp. (assembly GCA_036276235.1). Taxonomy (GTDB): domain Bacteria; phylum Planctomycetota; class Phycisphaerae; order Tepidisphaerales; family Tepidisphaeraceae; genus JANWHF01. Next base: position 15,863 of record DATBDZ010000116.1, read on the forward strand.
TTAAGCAAATCATGGGTTTTATGGCCCGCTCCTACGGCATCCGCTATGAGGAAAATACTCGCGAATCGGTTCGCGACGACGCCGTTAAATACTTTGTCGAAGATAGTTTGATCTTGCGGAATCCCGATAAACCGGATCGGGCGACCAACAGCGGCAAGACCGCGTACCAGATCGAGCCGACCGCTCTCGCGCTGCTTCGAAAGTTCGGCACGACGGAATGGACAACGGCCCTGCAGGGTTATCTTGCCAGCCGGGAATCTGTGAGACATGAAATTGCCCGAAAGCGCGAGTTGGCCCGCGTTCCAGTGACACTGCCCGATGGTTCCCGTGAGGCGCTTTCGCCGGGCGGCCAGAATCCACTCGTCAAGGCGATCATCGAGCAGTTCTGCCCTGCGTTCGCACCGGGGGGCGTAGTCCTGTACATAGGCGATACCGAAAATAAGTGGGTTCGCCGTAACTCAGAAGCGCTAAGGGCGCTCGGAGTCACGCTGGAGACCGCTGCGAAAGTTCCCGACGTTGTTGTCCACTATGCCGCCAAGAACTGGCTCTTGCTCATCGAGGCTGTCACCAGCGCCGGCCCGGTGGATGGGAAGCGCCGCAAGGAGCTTAAGCAATTATTTGCCGGGTCCAAAGCTGGCCTGGTTTTCGTCACGGCGTTCGAGAATCGCCGTACAATGAGGAAATTCATCTCTCAGATTGCCTGGGAGACGGAAGTCTGGATTGCCGAAGACCCAGACCACATGATTCATTTTAACGGCGAGCGATTCCTTGGGCCCTATCCGGACGTAATGGGGCAGAGCTAGTTGTTGAATACAGCATATGGTTGGACGATGCGCCGTGGGCCAATAGTAGATTCGCGCCGCTAGCCGGTTGCGACCGCCACGCGGGCTTGCCAGATTACGTCGATAGCTTGACGCTCAGTCGGCCTCCGGCGATACGTCGCGAACCCATGCTGCCAACCCCAAAGTGCTGCCGACGACTAATAGGACCACCAGCGTGAGCGTCGGGCCGCTGAGCCAGTGCTTACCACAATACGCCCTTAAGAGAATCCGAACGACAGTGATAGTAAACACGGCACGCTTGGCTCCAGAGATTTCTTCGATCGCTCTTCGTACGCGCCGCTTTAACGTGAGCATTGCCATAATTACCTCCAATGTGCGGGCGTATTTGGGAACCCGCTATGACATCTAGACGGGGGACAGGCACTGCCGCAGGTGAAGCGCGGCAGTCGGGCAATGTGCGTGGCGCATAACCTCGTGGCAAATCACTTGGAATAAACGACTTACGATTCGGCGGTTGAATTTAGCAGGCGTTCGCGGCAACGAGACGGCCGACCATCCCCGCACAACCCACCTCGCCCGTCAATCCCGCTCCCATCGACGCCAATTGACACTATTATCGGCTCCGATGCATGTTATCGGCCGGTTCCGGACTCGACAGAATCGACCCTTCACGCGACAATCACCCCGCCTTGGGAACCGATCCTTGGACCGCGAAAGGCGTACTCCTCTAATCTGCTGTGAACCTTAGCATCACCGTTGAACAACCCGACAAGAAGCTGGCCCTCTTTGGGTCGGCAGACCGGCATCTGCGAATGCTGCGGGATGCCTTTGGCGTTCAGATCAGCGGACGTGATGATCAGGTACGCCTCGCCGGCGATCGCGAGCAGGTCGAGAAGGCGGCGGCGGTGCTTGAGCAGATGCAGAAGACCCTTCGCCGACAGGAATGGCTCAGTGCCGAGGAAGTCGGGAATGCGATCGGCAAAGCCGTCAAGCGCGAGCAGGAGCGGCATGAGGGGGAGATCGATGTCTTTGCCAAAGGGCATGCGATCCGCCCCAAGACCGCAGGCCAGAAGAAGTACATGGAGGCGATCTTTGCCAACGATCTGACCCTCTGCGAAGGGCCGGCCGGAACGGGAAAGACGTATCTGGCGGTGGCGGCTGCCGCCAGCTTACTCAAGGGCGGCCAAGCGCGGCGGCTGGTGCTGGCCCGTCCGGCCGTCGAAGCCGGCGAGCGCCTGGGCTTCCTCCCCGGCGATCTTCAGGCGAAGGTGAACCCATACCTTCGCCCGCTGTTTGATGCCCTGCACGACATGATGGATTTCGAGCAGGTGAAGCGGTTTATGGTGAATGACGTGATCGAGGTGATCCCGCTGGCTTTCATGCGCGGCAGAACGCTCAACGAAAGCGTGATCATTCTCGACGAAGCACAAAACACGACGCCGGCCCAGATGCTGATGTTCCTCACGCGCCTGGGCCATGATTCAAAGATGATCATTACCGGAGATGCCAGCCAGGTCGATTTGCCGCCCGATACGCCAAGCGGTCTGGTGGATGCACTGGACAAACTAAGAGGAATCAAAGGAGTCGCCCAGATTCAACTGGAGCGCTCAGATATCGTCCGCCACCGTCTCGTGCAGAATATTGTGAATGCGTATGAGCGGAGTCGGGATTAGTTGCCAGTTGCCAGTTGTCAGTTGCCAGTGAAGAAAATGCTGGCGGCTCTTCTGGAAATCGCGGAGCTCCTTACTGGCAACTGACAACTGGCAACTGGCAACTACTATATGTTTTCAGGAAAAAATCGCTCGCGCCGACAGGAGATTCGCAAGAATCGGCCTGACATGGCATGGATAGACTGGGAGAAGTGGCAGGAGCATGGCGTTCCCCTTTCGGTGGGGATTGCCTGCGCCTTCTTCATTGTCGCCAGCGGGATTCTGATGTTTCGGCAGGATGTGGTGCCGTATCGTCCGGGGCAATGGCTGAATCACGACATCGTCAGCCGCGTCAATTTTCATTACAACGATCCGGCCCGATTGGATGAGAAACAGAAGGAAGCCAGGGCCCGCGCGCCGCGGGTTTACCAGGCCAACGGGGATGTCTGGCGCGAGGTTGAAGACAAGCTGGATCAATTGCCCGATCTGGTTGCCGGCCAGGCGGGACCTTCGGCTGAGTTGCAGAAATATTTTGATAGCGGCGCGGTGACGGCGCTGCGCCGCTCGGCGGCAGCCGCCAATCGCGACGATTACATCCGGCATGTTGCCGACTATGTCGATTTTTTGCGGCAATATCGCGTGCAGATCGGCGGGAAATCTTTTCCGATTACCGTGTTGCCGGAATTTGAGCGGGCGCAGGAGACACGCCTGCGCAAGCCGGTGACGCTGAGCGATCTTGGCGTCATGGATTCGACGCGCACCTTCTCAATCCGCAGCCCGGAGCTGCGCGATATTCTGGCCACCTCATCGCGCGTGCAGTTTTTGCTGGCGTTGCAGCCGGCGATGGTTCAGTACACGCTGGCTATCTTGCAGCCGACGCATGCGCTGGATGAAGCGGCGACGACGGTCGCGGCAGACCGCGCCGCCGACGAAGTGAATCCGCGGGAAGGGGACGTTTTTTACGCTGAAAATCAGGTGCTGGTCTATAAGTCCAGGCACGATGGCCGCGCGCTGGATAAGCCGAGCTGGAATATTCTGCGGGCCGAGCATCATGAGTACCTCAAGAGCCTGCGCGGATCGCGGTGGGTGTCGCGGGTGGGAGTCGGCGGGGTGGTGCTGGCGATTACGTTTGTGCTTTGCTGCTACATCACGTTTTATGAGCCGCGCATTCTGAGGAATCACACGCGGCAGACGGCGATCGCAGCGCTGCTGCTCTCGATGCTGCTGCTAAACCAGATCGCCGCCATCGGCGATGGGCCGATCTATCTGTTTGGCCTCGCGCCCACGCTGCTGGTGGCAATGATCATCACGATCGCCTACGACCAGCGCAGCGCCATGGGCATCGCCAGCATGCACGCGCTGCTGGCGACGATCGCGCTCAATCAGAACGTCACATTCTTTGTCGTGCTCTGGGTTGGTGTGCTCACGGTCTGCTTCCTGCTGGACGACATCCGCACGCGAAGCAAGTTGATCGAGGTGGGTGGAGCGACGGCCCTGGCGATGGCCGGCGTGACCGCCGCCGCCGGGCTGCTCGCGTTTGATCCGTGGGAAGTGATTCGGCAGAACTGTCTGTATGCCGGCGCGGCGGGGCTCGGCGTTGGATTTGTCGTCCTGGGAATTCTTCCGTTCATCGAGAAGGCGTTCAAGATCACCACGAGCATGACGCTGCTGGAGATGGCGGATATCAGCCAGCCGCTGCTGCGACGTTTGCAACTTGAAGCGCCGGGCACCTACAGCCACAGCCTGCAGGTGGCGGCCCTGTCGGAGGCGGCGGCGGAAGCCATCGGCGCCAACTCGCTGCTCTGCCGCGTAGCCAGCTACTATCACGACGTCGGCAAGATCAACAAAGCCGACTACTTCTGCGAAAACCAATCGGATGGCGAAAACCGCCATCTCAATCTCTCGCCGAGCGTCTCACTGCTGATCATCATCGGCCACGTGAAAGACGGCGTGGAGCTGGCCCGCGAATACAATCTCCCCTCAAGCATCATTCCCTTCATTCAGCAGCATCATGGCACGACGCTGGTTCGCTATTTCTTCCACCAGGCCAAAACCCAGCAGGAGCAGCAGCAGCCGGATATGCCAGCGGTATGCGACACGCAATACCGCTACCCCGGCCCCAAGCCCAAGACGCGCGAGGTGGCTATTGTGATGCTGGCAGATGCCATCGAAAGCGCCGCCCGCACGATGGGCGAGGCAACGCCATCGCGCATCGAAAGCCTGATTCGGGACATCGCACAAAACCGTTTGCTCGACGGGCAGTTTGACGAATGCGATATCACGATGCGCGAGATCGAGCAGATCGAGCGCTCGCTGATGAAGACGCTGACAGGCATCTATCATGGCCGCGTCGTTTATCCTTCGATGAACCCGGAGCGGACCGAGCCAGCGCCGGCGACGACCGCCGCCGTGCGATCGGCGTAGGGGCGCTCCGAGCAGTGATCGATTTCACATTTCGCGCTATCGTCGACGCGTAGTGGAATATTCGGGTGCCACAGCTCGCGGTACTCGCAGACCTGTGCCTTCTCCGGGGCGGTAGACGCACAGGTCTGCGAGTACGCCGACCTGTGGCAGCCGAATGGATCCGCATATCCGTTTACATTGCCGATGACGATGCGGATTGACTGAGCTACGTATTGCCATCCTATTAAATGCAATCATCCGCATGAGGCACGCAACACCGCTGGCGGCGGTTGCCCAGCGCCAGGCGGTGTTTGTGTCCGGGACCCCATCTCAACCAGCGGCAGCCCCAATATCGCTGCCGCCCATCCTAAAAACTCCCCAAGATCCCCGCAGATGCCCTCAGCCGTGCCGCTTTCGCCCGCGTCAAACGAATTCCCCGACGAGGCGAATCCCCACGACAAATCGCGCCCCCAACGCAATTGTCGACAGAATCTCCTAAAGCAATGTCCATGCCCATTAGACGGGGCGCAGCAATCCCCAATTTGCACGGTGAAAACCGTGATTAACCAAATTTGAACCCCAACCCTCTGCCTAACAGAAGCGCATGATAAGGGAGATCGCACAGCCCGCGCGCACACGGCAGTGTCTAACGGGATGACATCAAATGTGGTCGATGAGTGGGAGCGAGGAGCCAGGAGGAAAGTGCGTTAGAAGAGGTGGACCTACGGTCCGACCGCTACGCGAATTCCTTCGTTCCGCACTCACCTGCGTCACCGCGTGCGCGCACTTCTCTGACTACTTATTCCCTCTGACTACTCATTTACTCTGTCTTCCCGCCCCGCTCATTCTCATACAAATCCAAAAAGAAATACATCAGCGATTTTCCGCTGACTTCGCGCGTGCGGTGGTGTTTGAAGTGAAATTTCTCGAAGAGTTTGATTGCCGGATCGCGGTCCATGAAGGTGTCGAGCGTGATCTTGAGGTATTGCTGATCCTGGCAAAACTTGAGTGCCGTCTCCATCAGCGCGCTGCCGATTCCGCGGCGGCGTAGTTCGCTGCTCACGCGCAGCCGGCGGATCTCCCCGACGCCGTCGTCGTAATGCTGCACGCCGACCATTCCCACGATCTGGCCATCGGCCGCCTCGGCGACCCAAAAATGATTCCCGTCATGCTTCAGATAAACCGCTTCGATGTCATCCAGATCGATCCGCGTGTCATTCTCGGCGAGCTTGCCGCCGAGCAATCCGTCGGAATAGAGCCGACGGCACGCGTCGCGATCGCTTGCACGAAATGGACGGATCGTGACAGGTATATCGCCGGGCTCGCTCATGGCGTCTATTGTATGCCCATCACAGCCCACCGGTGAATTTCGATTCTCGCACGATTAGAAAATCGACCGCAGCCGTCTCCGTCTCGAGCAAAGCCACCGACTTTTCCCGCGCCCGGTAGAGCGCCCCCGGATTGATGATGGTCGTCCGCCCCGCGCGCTCGCGCTGCCGCACGTGCGTATGTCCCAGCAAAAGAAAATCGAATTCCTGGCTCTCAACAATCCGCCGCTTGGCGGCAAAGTCATCCCCATGAATCATCGCGAATCGCTTGCCGGCGAGCGTAATATCCGCCTCCGTCGCGTAGCAGGTGATCTTGAGCTGCGCGGCGTATCGCTCCAACTCCGGCCGATCCCAGTCGTTATTCCCCCAGACAAATCCCCCCGGCAACCCGACGAGTTGATCAAGCACGCGCTCGCCGCCGACGTCGCCGCAATGCAGATAAAACTCCGCCCCGCGCATGCGCAGGATTTCAATGGCGGAAGCCGCCATGTCGGCGCGGTCGTGGGTGTCGCTGAGAATGCCTACGAGCAAGGTCGCTCCAGTATACCCGCAACGTGACGCCGGCGCTACAGCGGGTATGATCGGTTCTGTTGAGCGATCGAACGCCTCGCCCGCCGTTTGAACCGTTTGTCGCGCCGGATGGCGCGCTGCTTTTTGCGCGCGATATGACTGTGACGGTGGCGGCGGATGTGCCGCTGGATCGGCTGCAGGCGAAGCTTGCCGAGGCGGATCAATGGCTGCCGGTGGACTGCGCGCGGCCAACGCAAACCGTCGGCGAATTAGTAGAGCGCTATCCGAGCGGGCCGCTACGGCTCGGCTATGGCGCGTGGCGCGATCTGCTTTTGGGCTGCCAATTCACCAACGGCAACGGCGAGCTGATCACCGTCGGCGGGCGGGTGATGAAAAATGTCGCGGGCTATGACCTGACCAAATTTATGGTCGGGCAGTGCGGGACTTTCGGCAAACTCGTGACGATCACCGCGCGAACGTATCGGCGGCCGGAGTTTTCACTGGTGGCGGAATTTGAGCCGCGGCCGGCGATCATCAGCGCGCAGTTGCCGACGCCTTGCCGGCCGCAGTGGGCGATGATGGATCGGTCTTCGCTGCAGTGCGGATATCTGGGCGATGAGCCGACGATCGCGTATATCCAATCGCGGCTGGGCGAATGGAAGCCGACGAAAGTCGAGCCGCCGGCGGCGATCGCGCGGGAGAATCCGTTCGTATTGATCTTTGAAGAGGCGGTAGAGGGCACGGTGTTCCGCGCCTTTTTGCCGCCGGCGCGGATTTTGGAGTTTGTGGAATCGAGCGGCGCGAAAAGCTGGCGAGCGGATCCGGCGTTTGGATTGGTGGTCGGCTATCCGGCGGATGAATCGGATCGGCCGGCGATTCGGGCGGCGGCGCGAGCCGTCGGAGGAAGCGTGACGTTTTTCGATCGCGATGGATCGCCCGCGGAGATTGATTGCGGGGCCGGAGTCAGCGCACTGCTGGCGCGGATTAAGCATGCGTGCGACCCGCAAGGAAAGCTGCGGCCATTGCCGCGGTTTATGGAGTGGGGGAAGAATCAATGAGCGCCCGTCCGCGGATTTGGGACTTCGTGTTTCGTCCCCTCCTCCGGTACTCCGGGGGAGGGTTAGGGTGGGGGCCGATCCGCGCGACTGCTCCACAATCGAGCGCTGTCATGCTGAGGTACTCCGAAGCATCTGGCTCATTCGCGCGAGCACCCAGATGCTTCGGAGTACCTCAGCATGACAGTTGTCTTGAATTCTGAAATGGAATGGCGAATAACAACTTGAGTTAGAGCGATCATGCAAAATGTTGGGAGCACCGGTGGTGGAGAAAAAATGCCCACCAAAGTTGAACCACATCGCCAATGAGTACAGTTCCGATCACCAGCGCAGCGGATTTAGAACGGCGCCCGACGACATCGTCGATGGGCTTGAGTCGGCACGCCTACAACGTGGGTCTGACTTGCGTGCACTGCGGCCTCTGTCTCCCCAGTTGCCCGACCTACCTGCAAACCAGCCACGAAGCCGATTCTCCGCGCGGGCGGATTCAGCTCATGCTCGGCCTTGCCGATGGAAAATTCGAGCCAACTGCGAGCGTGCGCGAGCATCTGGATTTGTGCCTCGATTGCCGCGGGTGCGAAACCGCCTGCCCGAGCGGCGTCGTCTATCACGAGCTGATCGAGGAAACCCGGGCGAATCTTGCCGCCACCCAATCGGCAAGCGTCCAATCGCGGTTCATGCGATGGCTGTTCTTTAATGTCTTCACGAAACCGACGCGGCTGAAACTCGCACTGCTTCCCGCACGAATTCTCCAGAAGATCGGCGTTTATCGCCTGCTTCGCAAAGCCGGCGTCTTTCGGTTGCTTCCATTGCAATTGCAGAAGATGGAACAAATGCTGCCGCCGGAGGGTTCGCTCTGGCCGGCGGCGCTGCCCGCGATGACGCCCCGCGCGAAGACGGATAAGCCGCAACGGCGAGCCGAATTTTTCGCGGGGTGCATCGGCTCGGTGATGTACGAGGAGGTGAATCGTCAGGCCGTCGAGCTTTTGGCGGCTAGCGGCGCGGACGTGACGGTTTCAAAGTCGCAGGTTTGCTGCGGCGCGATCCACCTTCACGGCGGCGACCGCGAAGCCGCCCGCAAGCTCGCCCGCCAAAACATCGACGCGATGGAGCGAAGCGAGAACGGCAGTCAGGATTTTGTCGTCAGCGCTGTCGCTGGCTGTGGGGCGATGTTGCGGGAATATGATTCGTTGCTGGCGGATGATCCGGCGTATGCCGATCGTGCAAAGAAATTCGTGGAGCGTGTGCGCGATGTGAGCGAGGCGCTTGTCGAACTTGGTCCGCCGACGTTGAAACGGAGCATCGATCAGACCGCGACGTATCATGATGCATGTCATCTGGCCCATGCGCAGAAGGTGACGGCCGCGCCGCGAAAATTGCTGGCGATGGTCCCCGGACTGAAGATGACGCCGCTCCACGAAAATGAGATCTGCTGCGGGGCGGCGGGGACATACAATCTGACGCAGCCGCAGATGTCGGCCAGCCTGGCGGAGCGCAAGCTCAACAACATCGCCGCCACCGGCGCGAAGATCTGCGTGACGGGAAATGTTGGGTGCGCGATGCAGATTCGGTCTGCCGCCGAGGCGCGCGGATCGGAGCTGCGTGTGGCGCATCCGGTGGAGCTATTGCATGAGGCGGCATTCGGTGAACCGGACGCGCGCGCCGCGCGCCAAGAACCCTCTCCCCTGTACTCAGGGGAGAGGGCAGGGTGAGGGGCGCGTGGCACGGGCGTCTCGCCG
>DATBDZ010000117.1:0-4197 GCA_036276235.1 Humisphaera sp.
CTTCGACATCCAAGCCAGCCGACCGCAGCGATGGCCGAACCGACTCGATATCTTCGACGACCGCTGTCATTTGGCGACCATTGCGCGCCAAATCCAAAAGCCCGGGAATAGTTCGCATCGCATCTTCCGCCTCGACCGGCGCGACCAGGCGTTTGACCTTCTGCCGCAATTCTTCGGTCGTCGCCTGGCGGACGACGCGGCCGCGATCGAGGATCGCCACGCCGTCCGCCACCGGCTCAATCTCGTACAGCAGATGCGAGCTGAAGAAGACTGTCACCTGTTCGCTTTGAACGTAAGTCACCAGATCGCGCAGAAATTCTTTGCGCATGATCGGGTCGAGGCCGAGTGTTGGATCGTCAAGGATCACCAGTTGCGGCCGATGCGCCAGTGCCAGCAATAATCCGACACGCACGCCCTGCCCCTTGGAAAGATGCTTGACGCGCGTGCTCATCGGCAATTCAAGCCGCTGCGCCAGCTCGGCGGCACGAGCCTTATCCCAGCTCGGATAAAACGGCGCCATAAACGAAAGCAACTGCCCCACCTTCATCCAGCCAAACATCACCTGATCCTCGGCCAGATATCCGACGCGCCGCCGAATCTCCAGTGCCTGCGTGGTCGGATCGAGGCCCAGCACGCGGATCGTGCCCGCATCGGGCTTCAGCAACCCAAGCAACATTTTGATGGAGGTAGTCTTGCCCGCGCCGTTGCGGCCGAGGAATGCGAACGTCTGGCCGGTCGGCACCGTCAGATCGACGCCATCGAGGACCGTCTTGCGGCCAAATCGCTTTCTAACGCCCTGCATTTGAAGGGCTGGCTGCTCACTCATGGGTTTTGGCTCCCGTGGTTTTGCGCTTGTCGAGCTGAGCGAACGCTTCATCGATCAGCGAATGAACATCCTCGGCGCTGGCCCCCAGATGAGCCGCGTGCTGGGCAAGGCGTTGCGCCTCCTGCTCAAGCAGCGCGCGTTCGGCCTTGAGCCGCCCGGCAGGCAGCCGGTCGGCCACGTAGGTACCATCCCCATGCCGCCTCTCAAGCAGTCCTTCGGAGGTCAGCCGCTCATAAACCCGCAAAATCGTGTTCTGATTCACCGTCAACTGCTGCGCAAGCTGGCGAACGCTAGGCAGCCGATCCCCCGGACAAAGCGAGCCGCTGGCGCAATGCGTGCGGATCTGATCCATAATCTGCCGAGTAATCGGCACGCCGGAGGATGATTCAATGCGGATGAACATCGGTGGTGATCACAGTAGTATAACAGTTGTCACCGCACTGTCAACTCGAATTTCCCATCGGTGCGGAAATCCGAATTCCGAATCCCCCAAATCCGAATCAATGACGAATTCCGAATTGGTGTCGCGCGAAGACACGAAGGAACCAAGTACGTACTCCAAGCCGCGCGACTGTCATGCTGAGGTACTCCGAAGCATCTGGCTGGATTGCGCGAATGGGCCAGATGCTTCGGGGTACCTCAGCATGACAACGCTCGACAACCCCCAAGGCATATTCAAGTCGATGACCTCTTCGTCTCTGCGCGCGTGACCTTCGGAATTCGGGCATTTGGTCATTCGGAATTCATTCGGATTTCGGGGATTCGGGCTTCGGAATTTCCCCCGCCCTATGGCTATAATCCGCAAATGCCCCCTCCTCCCACCCGCAAATTCACCTTCGCCGATTTACGGGCCGCGCGCAAATCGGGAACCAAAATCCCAATGCTGACCTGTTACGATTTCACTTCGGCGCAGCTGATGCAGCAGGCGGGGGTGCCGATGCTTCTGGTCGGCGATTCGGCCAGCAATGTTGTGCTGGGTTACCCGACTACCCTGCCGGTTTCTCTGTCATTCATGATTGAGATCACTGCGGCGGTTCGCCGGGGGGCGCCGGATTGTCTGGTTATGGCGGATATGCCGTTTGGCTCTTATCAAGGTTCGTTAGATCGCGGCGTCAGAAGCGTCTTTAGGATGGTGAAATCGACTGGCTGCGACGCGGTAAAACTCGAGGCCGCCGAGAGCCAGACGAAGCTCATCCGCGAGTTGGCCGATGCAGGCGTCGCCGTCGTGGCGCACCTGGGATTGCGGCCGCAAACGGTTGGGCTGGTCGGAGGGTATCGGTATCAGGGCCGAACTGCCGCCGAGGCCCGCCAGATCGTTTCGCTGGCATTGCAAATGCAGCAATCCGGCGCGGCGGGAATCCTGCTCGAAGCCGTCCCGCCGCAAGTATCGGCCGCCGTCGTCGAGCAAACGAGCATCCCGGTGATAGGCTGCGGCGCCGGTCCGGCGTGTCATGCTCATGTGTTCGTGACGCAAGATGCATTGGGATTGTCGAATCATGTGCCGCGGTTTGTGCCGCGATTGGGTGACATCGCCGCCCCAATGAGCGCGTGTTTCGCGGAATATGTGAAACAAGTGCGGGCCCAGGAATACCCGGCCCCCGAGCATTGTTACGATATGCCGCCCGACGAACGTGCAAAGTTCCAGGCCGGCGAATTGGTTATTTGATGATTTTCAGGTTTCGAGTTGGATCAGGTATGTCCCGAAACTTGAAACCCGAAACCTGAAACCCATTCGAACAGGAGTTCTCAACTATGAACCGTATCAGTAAATCAGTGGCGTCCCTGCTGATCGCCGGAGGCGCGGCAGGCGCATGGTTTGGCGGGCACGCCTTTTTCCGCGATGCCGCCTTTGCACAGCAACAGCGTGATGTGGAGACGAACCGTCAGCAGCTCTCGACGGCCAATGACTTGATGGTCGCCTTCCGCAATGTCGGCAAGGTAGTCGAGCCATCGGTCGTTAACATCAATGTCCGCAAGACGGTGAAGAACACGGGCAATCGGCTTCCCGATGACATGCTCCGCCGATTCTTCCGCGACAATGCTCCGCAGCAGGATCCGGGCGACGAAGCCGCCCCCGGCGATGATAACGCACCGGATGACAGCCTTGAGCAGGTCGGCACCGGCAGCGGCGTCATTATGGAAGTGGACGGCAAAACCGCCTACATCCTGACCAACAATCACGTGGCCGGCGGTGCCAGTGAAATGGTCGTCACCCTTTCGGATGGCCGCCAGATTGAAGGCGCCAAGCTCGTCGGCGCTGATCCGAAGACCGATCTGGCCGTCGTCAAGATTTCGGCCGATCATCTGATCCCCGCCAAGTGGGGCGACAGCACCCAGCTCCAGAAAGGCGATTGGATTCTCGCGTTCGGCAGCCCGTTCGGCTATGTCGGCTCAATGACGCACGGCATCGTCAGCGCGCTGGATCGCACGATCGGAATCCTCGGCTCAACCGGCTACGAAGACTTCATTCAGGTCGATGCCCCGATTAATCCGGGCAACAGCGGCGGGCCGCTGGTCAACCTGCACGGCGAAGTGGTCGGCATTAATACCGCCATCGCATCGCGATCCGGCGGGTTCCAGGGAATCGGATTTGCCATTCCCTCCAACGAAGCCAAGTTCGTCTACGGCGAATTGAAGGGCCACGGCAAAGTCACCCGCGGCTGGCTGGGCGTCAGCATCCGCGACGTCTCCCTCCAGCTCCCCAAGGCGAAATACTTCAACTACAAGGACACGAGCGGCGTGTTCGTCGAAGATGAAGTCGCCGACAGCCCGGCCATCGGGAAGCTCAAGAACGACGACATCATCACCGAAGTGAACGGCAACAAAGTGCAGAACTCCCTCGAACTCCGCAATCGCATTGCCGCTCTCACGCCCGGCAGCGATGTCAAGCTGACCGTCTTCCGCGACGGCAAGACGCAGACAGTCGATGTGAAGCTCGCTGAGCAGCCCGAGGATCTGGCCAGCGCCGCCAGCCGCAGCGGCAACCGCGCCCGCGGAAACGCCCGCGGCGGAGCCGTCGCCGGTTCCGAATCGCTCGGCATGCGGCTGATCGATCCCAACGATCGCGTGCTTCAGCGCTTCAACCTCGGCCAGAACGTGAATGGCGCGGTAGTGATGAGCGTGCAGCCGCGCTCGGAAGCCGAGAAGGCGCTGATTCGCCCCGGCGATGTGATCACTGAAGTGGATCACAAAGCTGTCGATAGCGCCAAGTCGGCCCAGGAGCTGATCGCCAAGCGCGACACCAAGCGCGGCGCCCTGCTCCGCATCACCAGCCCCGACGGAACTTCCCGATCGGTCCTGATCGGTGGATCCAGCGATAGCGAATAATCGCTTCGCCCGGGACCAAACATAAAATGCGTAAGGAACAGCCC
>DATBDZ010000118.1:0-9674 GCA_036276235.1 Humisphaera sp.
CCCTCACCCCAACCCTCTCCCCTGAGTACAGGGGAGAGGGAGTATGGCGAATCGCAAATCCCAACAAAGATCCTCCATGAAAGCCTTAGTCAAAAAACATTCCAAGCCCGGCCTCTGGCTCGACGATGTTCCTGTCCCCGAGATCGGCATCAACGACGTCCTCATCGAAGTCCTCCGCACCGGCATCTGCGGCACCGACGTTCACATCTACAACTGGGACGCCTGGGCCGCCAAGACGATCCCCGTGCCGATGGTGGTCGGCCACGAATTCGTTGGCCGCATCGCGAAGATCGGCGCTAACGTTCATGACTTTTCCATCGGCGATATTGTCAGCGGCGAAGGGCATGTCGTCTGCGGCCGCTGCCGCAACTGCCTCGCCGGGCGGCGGCACTTGTGCAAAGACACCAAGGGCATCGGCGTCAATCGCCCCGGCGCGTTCGCCGAGTTTCTGGCGCTGCCGATGACCAATGTCTGGCTGCATGATTCCGCCGATGGCAGCCATGTCTCGGGCATCAGCCGCGATGTGCAGTCGATCTTCGATCCGTTCGGCAACGCCGTGCACACGGCCCTGAGCTTCGATCTGCTCGGCGAGGATGTGCTGATCACCGGCGCCGGCCCCATCGGCTGCATGGCCGCTGCCGTCGCCAAACACGCCGGCGCGCGGCAGGTCGTCGTCACCGACGTCAACCCCTGGCGGCTCGAGCTCGCCCGAAAGCTCGGCGCAACCTGCGTCGTCGATGTCCGCACCGAAAAACTCCCCGACATCCAGCACGAGCTGGGCATGCGCGAAGGCTTCGACGTCGGCATGGAAATGTCCGGCAACCCCCAGGCCTTCCGCGACATGCTCGCCAACATGGCGCACGGCGGCAAAATCGCCATGCTCGGCATCCCAGAAAACCAAACCGCCATCGACTGGAACACCGTCATCTTCAACATGCTCACCCTCAAAGGCATCTACGGCCGCGAGATGTACGAGACCTGGTACAAGATGACGGTGATGCTCCAGAGCGGCCTGGATATCTCACCGGTGATCACGCATCGATTGCCATTCACCGGATTCGAAGAAGGTTTCGAAGCGATGCGCTCAGGAAAGTCGGGGAAGGTTGTGCTGACATGGAAAGAGGGATGAGCGGGCATCGACGACAAAGAGGGACGACAAAGGGGACGCACCCCTTCACCAAGGGGTACGTCCCCTTCAAGTTCATCGTATCACCTTCCCTCAAGTTCGCTGCTTTCCTCGCGCGGCCCATTGTGGGTCGGCGGTGCCTCATGATTTGGACGACTTTCTTTGTCCGCCGCGCGAACGGAGCGTGGATTCCATCCCCAGGCGCGCGGCTGTCTGGGCGGTCCAGCGGTCATCGCCAAAAGGGCGGCCGCGGTCGATGCTAAGTTGCAGCCGTTCCAATTCCTTGACAGTCAGCGGCGTATTGACAAGCCGCGGCCAATCGGCCGGGCGGACTACTGGCCAGTCGCAAAGCAAATCGCTTAGCTTTTCGTCGCCATGCTCCCGGGCCCACATACTTCCCCATCGCCACCTTCGAGCATCGTCCACCAGTTCCGCGGAAACTGCGTTGCGCTCTACGTAGCGGCAGACCGTCAGGAGGTGCTCATCTGTCTTTATCGGAAAGCTCTTAAATCGCCCCTGATAGAGGTGGCCCCAACCCACTGTGTCGTGTGCAACGCGCCATCGAACGGCGTGCGTATTTGCGAGCCAGCGAAAGAATTGAGTTAGCTCCCCATCCTCGCGCGGCCACGCGACAAAGTGCCAGTGTGTGGCGAGCACGCAATAGGAGAGAATCCGCAGCGGGTATTTTTCGTGTGCCTCAGTCAGGACCCGCTCGAAGGCTGCGTAGTCGCTGTCTTTGCGGAACATCTTAAACCGCCCGGCGGAGCGGTTAAGGACGTGGTAAACCAGTCCACCAGGAGCAACACGCGGCGTTCGTGGCATCAAGGCAGCGTACCCAGTCTTGCCGTTGATTAAAAGGGGACGCACCCCTTCCAAAGGGGTACGTCCCCTTCAATCTGATCTCTTTTCTCGGTCCTTTTTCTCGGTCCTCATGAGCCTCCCGGACCTGTTGTCCACAAGGTTGACTGCTGTGCTTGCATCCGCCAGATGCTGGCGATGAATGGGAAATCGGCGGCGCTACGCTTGTTTCGCCGGCGTAGGGGATCCGCACTCGGGACAGATGCCGCTGGTATTGCCCGTGAGATTGTAGTTGCACATTGCGCAAAAGCCGGCCCGCACGCGGCGGTTGTGGACCATCCTGCGAATCGGCGCGATCGCCAGCCATGTTAGTGCTCCCGCCGTTAATGCAAAAATCATTGTAGCAAAAATATTGGCGACCACCGCTCCCATTGCCCAATGGCGCCAGGTGCTTCCATCATCAATGGGCGCGCTGGCGCGAGCAACGAAGGGCCAACCCCAGTGTGTCTCATCGCTGGACCCCCAATAGGATGGGCCCATTGCTTGCGCCCGCGGAGAAATGTTCATGATGACCACTCCAACAGCCACCAGCCCACCGGCTAGCCAGCAGAAGCGATCCGATCCATGACTCATGCGCCTTCTTGATCGCAGCGCGGATCGAATCCATATCGCCGGTACCGCGATAACAGCGAGCGCCAGCCACCACCACGGGACCGTGAGCGTGGCACATAGACTCCCCCGGCTGGAACGGTAAAACTGAAGGTCACAAATCGTATGGAGTTCACCCAGCACGCCTGGATACGAATTGACGCGCCATTCGTGTCCCGCGGGAAAGAACGGCACTTCATCGAGGTTTACCACGAAATCCGCATTCGTCGTTCTTATCGAAACCATGCGTCCACCGGCCCGCACCCACTCGATTTCATCGAATGTGCCAAGGCAGGTACGTGCCCAGAATGTGGCCACCGCGGTGAATAGCACCAACGACATGACTGCAATGGCAGTGAACAGCCATCTGGCGATGGTGCGGCGGGTGGGTTTCATAACGTTCCGGTCGATTGCTATGATGGACATCATGCTTCGCACCACGCGAGCACGATTGATGAAAACGCTGCTGCCGATCGTGCTGCTGGCGGCGCTGGCCTTCCCCATTATAAACGGCTATCGACTCCGACGGTTGCAGGCGACCGATTACCTTCACCCTGCGGCGACCGAGAGCAACCAGTTCGAGCAACAAATCGATAGACTTGTCGGAGTGGACGATCGCGCAAGCTTCGGGTTTGAGTTCCTGCCGGCGCCGGCGCCAGGAGAAGGGACAGCCGGCATCATTGAAGATCCGCCGCCAGGTTCGGTGGCGGGCCTGCTTCGCCCGCTTGTTGCCGCGGGACTCAAGTCTCTGCCCCATCTCATTGCCCACCTTTCGGATCAGCGCAAGACCCGCATCGTGGTCGAACATAGTGGAGGATTTGGCGGAATGTTCTGGTCGGGCGAGTACGACCGCGGGCGGGTCGAGGGGATGCCGCAAAGCACAACGGTGAGGGAGCAACCGGCCGACAATGCACGGCCGCCGTCCAGGCATGTTGTCACCGTTGGCGATTTGTGCTGGGTCGCAGTCGGCCAGATTGTGAATCGCGAATTCCTGCCCGTTCGATATGTCCCTACTGCGATCACGGTTATCAATTCGCCCACCACGTTTCCTGAATTGGCGGCTGCAACGGCGAAGGAGTGGGCCGATCTGACGCCCGAACGCCATCGCCAATCGCTGCTCTTTGACTTTGACAATGGAAGCGGGGAAGAGGCGATTCTTCGCCTCGCGTACTACTACCCCGAAGCCGTCGAATCGATTGCGCTGGATCGCCTGGCGCGGCCCATGTATTCATGGGATGTCACGCACGCATTTATGGAGAAGGAGATCTATTCCACGACCCAACCGGCGCAATGGGACAAGTCAACCGCCGCGTTCGTTGCAAAGCACGGCCCTGCGTTTCGCGATGGGATTGAGGAAGAGTTGATCTGGGCTTGCTGGAGCCAGGACAACGGAAACAAGGAGCGCTACGATCCATCCGCAATCTTCAGGCATCTGTTTCCGGATGTTAATAGAAAGAAGTGGCCGCACCCGATTAATGCGATCGAGCAGATGAGCCAGACTGACTTTATCCGCCACATCGCGCCGCTGAAATCCGCGAAAGTCGATGATGAGGTCTATCGAATCTTTCACACGATTGGAAGCGGCCACTTCGACCCGGAGCGCGAAAACGATCTGGCCCTGGCGTCCATGGTGCGGCTGATTGACAAGGGTCACAATGAGGAATTCATCGCCTATTGCGATAGCCACAGCGCGGGCGACCGACGTCATGGCGACGAGCTGGTCAAACTGGCCGCGCGGTTGAGGAAGAGTCAGCGGTCGTAGTAATCACAGAGTGGAGGTGCAGATGACTCAACAAGCAGCCGAACCGCGAACTACGCACGGATGTATGCCCGGCCCGTTCTGTTCGTCGCCGATGTCAGCCTGTTCGTCGCCGATGTCAGCCGGGCGCTTCACTTCTACGTCGACCAGCTTGGCTTTGAAAGAGCCTGGCATGAAAGCGACGGCGCCGGGAAAGTTGCACAAGTGAATCGCGGCGGCTGCGAGATCATTCTTTGCCAGAGCGCCGATCAGAAGGACAAGGCGCGGCTATTCGTCGAGCTGACCGACGACGGGCTGGCGGCGCTTCGCGGGGAGATTGTCGCGACGGCGATTGCGAGCGAAAAATCCTGTTGGGGCTACGACGTGATCCGGATCGAAGACCCGGATGCGAATTAGATTCTGTTCCCGCTGTCGGCTCCATCAACGAGCAAGACACGCGCGGCGGGATGGGTAAAATGGTGCACGGTTCGGAGCCGATTGTGTAAATCGTAAACTTAATCTGCATATGGTCTTATGATCGTCACATGGAGCAACTTGAATGCACCATTTGCACTGTTTCAGGCTTTCCGCGAAAGCCGCTGGAAACATGGGCCTCACCACACGATCTAGTGCACGAAAGTGGTGCTTTCTATGTTACACCCTTCCGTGGTGTAACACATGCGTTGATGACATAAATTACTCTGTCGGAACCAGTTGCGCGATGAGCAGCGCCCCTGTGACACCGGCGCAGTTGTAACATTTGTAATATGCCGGCGGCGCTGAGCCGACCAGGGATCAAGCGTGGCTCGGCCCATCTTGATTCGAGTTTTGGAGTTGTGCCGAGGGTGTTCCGAAGTGACATGCATCGTGGGGTTCGTCATCACGTCGGCAACGGTTATTCTAATGGGGCGCAAAATGTTGCGCGATGATGCGCGGCAAGGTAAGACATCAGCATGGCTAATCCATATCAGCGCGTCGGCGAGCATCTTGGGAAGCAACTCGATGAGATTCGGGCGGCTGGTCTGTTCAAGGGCGAGCGCGTTCTCACCACGCCGCAGCGGCCGCATGCGGCTGTTGCGGGCGGGCAGAAGGTCCTCAATCTTTGCGCGAATAATTATCTGGGTTTGGCGGATCATCCGGCGATTATCGACGCGGCCAAGCAGGCGCTTGACCACTGGGGCTACGGCATGGCCAGCGTCCGCTTCATCTGCGGCACGCAGGAGCTTCATAAGCAGCTCGAGCAGAACATCAGCAAGTTTCTGCATGCCGATGACACGATCCTGTATGCCGCCTGCTGGGACGCGAATGGCGGGTTGTTTGAGACGATCCTGGGCGCGGAAGATGCGATCATTTCCGATGAGCTGAATCACGCGTCGATCATCGATGGTGTTCGTCTTTGCAAGGCACAGCGGCATCGCTATCGCAACAACGACATTGCGGACTTGGAGGCCAAGCTGAAGGAAGCGCACGCCGCGCGGTTTCGGATGATCGCGACGGACGGCGTTTTTTCGATGGACGGAACGATCGCCAATTTGCCGGCGATCTGCGAACTGGCGGATAAGTACGATGCGCTGGTGATGGTCGATGACTCGCACGCGGCGGGCTTCATCGGAAAGAACGGCGGCGGGACGCCGGAGTATCACAATCTTGTTGGACGCATTGATGTGATCACCGGAACGCTCGGCAAAGCCCTGGGCGGTGGAAGCGGCGGCTACACGAGCGGCCGCGCGGAGATCGTGCAGATGCTGCGGCAGCGCTCGCGGCCATATCTGTTTTCCAACTCGCTACCGCCGCCGATTGTGGCGGCTTCGCTGAAGAGCCTGGAGCTTGTCGCCGGCTCGCGCGATCTGCGCGATCGGCTGGAAGAGAACACCAGGTTTTTCCGCTCGGCGATGACCGCCGCGGGTTTCACCATCGTGCCTGGAACGCATCCGATCGTGCCGATCATGATCGGCGACGCTGTGCTCGCCGGGAAGCTCGCGCAGCGCATGCTCGAAAAGGGAGTGTACGTCATCGCGTTTTCGTATCCGGTGGTGCCGCAGGGCAAGGCGCGGATCCGCGTGCAGATGTCGGCGGCACACACACGCGACGACTTGCAGTTCGCGGTCGAGGCATTCGCCGCGGCAAAGGCCGAGCTTAAGATGTAGCGATGGCCGGGCCGAACGATCAGCAGCTCTTTGTCGCCGCGACGCAGCATCACCGCGCCGGGCGGCTCGCCGAGGCCGAGGCGATTTATCGCGATCTGCTTTCGCGCAATCCGAATCAGCCGGATCTGCTGCACATGATAGGCGTACTCGCGCTTCATCGTGGCGAGCCGGCGCAGTCGATCGAGTTAATCGGCCGCGCGATTGCGATCCATCCAACGGAGGCGAGCTACCACGGAAATCTGGGATTGGCTTTGAACGCACTGGGCCAAAGCGATCAGGCGATCGCGGCGTTTGGCCGCGCGATCGAACTCAGGTCGGACTATCCCGAAGCGCATTACAATCTCGGCATCGCCTTACGCGGCAAAGGAAGGACCGACGAGGCGGCGACAGCCTTCACGCGCGCCGCTTCACTAAAGCCCGATTATTACGATGCATGGTTTCAGCTTGGCGCCACGTTGCGCGAGACACGCGACTTCGCCGCCGCTTTGAACGCGATGCAAAAGGCCGCGCAGCTTCAGCCGGAGTCGGCTGATGCGCACGCCGGGTTAGGCAGCGCACTGCGCGACGTCGGCCGGCTCGACGATGCGATCGCGGCCTTCCACAAGGCAATCGCGCTTCGCCCGAACGATCCGCATCTGCTCTTCACGCTCGGATCGGCTTATCTAGCCCGCGGGCAACTGGACGAAGCTTCGGAGGCGCTGCGTGCCGCGATCGGGCTCAAGCCGGATTACGGCGAAGCTTACGCAAATCTCGGCCAGGTTTTGAAGGAAGCCGGGCAGCCGGCCGAGGCCATTGATGCCTTTCGTCAGTCGCTGGCGCTTCGGCCCGATGCGAACATCGCCAGCAACATCCCGTTCACGATGCAGTTTCTTCCCGATGTGGATGATCGAACAATTGCCGCGGAACTGGCGCGATGGAATCAAACTTACGCGCAGCCACTCGGCGCATTGATTCGGCCGCTGGCGAACGATCGCGAGCCGCGGCGGCAATTGCGGATCGGCTATGTCTCACCCGATTTTCGAAATCATTCGGTCGGCCGCTTCATGCTGCCGCTGCTAAGCGGCCATGCTCGTGGCGCGTTTCAGATTTACTGCTATAGCGACGCACGAAAGCCGGATGCATTCACCGCCCTGCTCGCATCAAAGACGAAGAACTGGCGCGCGACCGCGCGGCTCACTGACGAGCAATTGGCCGCGCAAATCCGCGACGACAAGATCGACATCCTGGTCGATCTTGCGTTGCATACTTCACAAAACCGCCTGCTGGCTTTCGCGCAAAAGCCCGCGCCCGTTCAGGTGACCTATCTCGCGTACTGCGGCACGAGCGGAATGCCGACGATGGATTATCGGCTGACCGATCCGTATCTCGACCCGCCCGGGCGGGAGCAAACGTGGTATTCGGAGAAATCGATTCGGCTTCCCAAAACCTACTGGTGCTATCAGCCGCCCGATGATGCGCCGGCGGTCGGCCCCCTGCCCGCGCAAACCAGGGGAAACATCGCTTTTGGTTGCCTGAACAACTTTTGCAAAATATCTCCGCCGGCGCTGCGGACGTGGATTCGGATCCTGCAAGCGATTCCCAATTCGCGCCTTCATTTGCACGCCTTTGAAGGCAGCCATCGCGATCGCCTGCGCGAAGAGCTTTCGCAGGCGGGGATCGATTCCTCGCGCGTGGAATTCTCCGGCTATCTCACGCTCGACGCCTACTACAATCTCTATAACCAGATCGACATCACGCTGGACCCCTTCCCCTACGCCGGCGGCACGAGCACCTGTGATAGCCTCTGGATGGGCGCGCCGGTCGTGACCCTCGCCGGTGAGCGCGCCATCTCCCGCGGCGGCGTGAGCATTCTCTCGAATACCGGCATAACGGAACTAATCGCACAATCGCCGCAGGATTATGCAATGATCGCCACGAGCCTCGCGCGCGATCCAGCGCGCCTGTCCGAACTTCGATCAACAATGAGGCAGCGCATGGGCAGCTCGCCCCTCATGGATGCAAAACAATTCACAAGCGATGTCGAGGCGGCGTATCGCCAGATGTGGCAGGAATGGTGCGAAACTCTGTGAAGCGTGCGCAGAAAAAGACCGAAGCGGTCGTTCATATGATGTCGGCGCTCCGGAAACCGGATTGATTCCTAAGAAGGAGTTCTGACGCCCGGGCTACCGTAGTGCATCACGCCCGTACTTGAACCGGAACTGGCCGCTTCGGCGCGGATATTTTATCAATCTGCGGGAGGGAATTCGAGGAAAATCATTAGCGGACTTTCGGATATTATGGTGTGGCGGGCGCAGGCGTACGCGGTTCTTTTCGACAATTGCCAATCGGTGGGGCAGCAGCGCGACCAAATCTGGACGTTCCAAAAAGCGACGAATGGCACCGAGGATGGTTGGCCCTGTTGCGCGCGCCGGTAAGCCTATGACTACGATGCCGAAATACTGCTCCGGTGGATAAACGCGAACATCCGAAAACCCCCAATCACCCGTGAGAATGCACAACTGGTTCTGAAGCGCGTAAGCTGCAATCTCGGGATCTTGTGCGTGGCGCATCCCCACGTCGCGCACATCAAACGCGACATGGCCGAACGAGGCGAGCAAGATCGCCGTGTCGCGCGGCAAATCGGCATCAATCAGAAACCGCATTCATTGCTCGTTGGGCACAGTGGAGATAAAGGCTTGCTGTTCGACCAAGTCGTTTGCGAATGCCACGGCCGCGCGAATGTCGTCTGACGTTACATCGTATTGCCGCTCGATCTCATCGAAGGCAGTACCTGCCGCCACTTCAGCTAGGAGGCGGGTCAGAGGGACGCGAGTCCCTTTTATCACCGGTTGACCGTGATGGATGCGAGGGTTGATTTCGATTCGGTCATCAGGTTTCAATGATCGGTTCCCCGTCGTTTAGCGAATAAACATCCTGCGCTGAATCGGCCAAGTCATCTTTCCATTCACACGAAATGGCGGCAGCCCAGTCTGAGCTGGTAATGTCTTCAGCTTCCGCACGATTCTCGTCCACCACGATAGCCAGCTTAACCTGTCCGGCAGGAACGTCGTCTGGTACGAGCGCAGTCAGGCGATGGTCGGCGTCCACATTCCCAACTAGTTGAATTGTCCTGGTCATAGTTGGCTCCGAGCTCGGGCAAGTTCGTACTGTCATGAGCCGGCGCGATTATACGATTGAGCGCACAAAAAAGCCCGGTCTCTTTCGAGACCGGGCTTCT
>DATBDZ010000119.1:0-14484 GCA_036276235.1 Humisphaera sp.
ACACGAAATTGGCTGCGTTTCGAGTCTTTTTCTGCGCACAATCAGCCACGACCGCGAAAATCACACTTGTTCAAGGGTTAGTTAAGAAATCAATTTCAGCCTTAGCAGCGTACAGGCCGATCAAGGCGCAGAGCGCAATGAAGACCGCGCCGTAGAGGCCTGCATCCTTCAGCCATCCAAACTTGGATTTCTCGCTTGTCTCGGTCTTGTTCAGGGAGGCAGCCTGTACCGAAGCAGCCTGAAAAATGGCTGCCTGTATCGCCATGGCCTGCATAGCCGCAGCTATTGGATCGTTTACCGTCGTCAGCGGCACCGTTGCGGCAGGGACCGTGTTATCCGTCTTTTTGTTCTTGTCGTTGCTCATACAGTTGGGCCTTTCAGAGAGATGTGCGGCCATCTTAGTCGCGTAAAGTGGCGACGCAAAAGATTGCTTCGTTCCGCGCATCGGATCGTCGCTCAATGCTATCGACGCTCACGCGCAACTGACTGGCGGGCCGGAAAGCTTTCCGTCGGGTTGGTCAAGAGGCATTGGCGCGGCCGGCGGGTTTTCTTCGACTGCAACTCGCAAAACCGGTATGCTCCCCGCCGGTCATTTCGCGGGGTTCATCATGCAATACAGAATCGCGGGCAAGGGGTCGAAGCGCAAGCTTGAATTCTCCTGTCCGCACTGCCATTCCAGTCTTAATTCGCCGTTGTCTGAGGCGGGGCAGGCGTTTCCATGTCCGACGTGCCAGAGCAAGCTGGTCGTGCCCGGCCTCGCTGAACTTAACGCAGCTCGTGAAGAGGAACGGCGGGAACGGCAAGCGGCTATGGACGCGCAGGCGGAGCGCGAACGGCAGGAAAGCGAGCGACTGCAATGGGCACAACAACAGCGGGAAGCGGCGCAGCAGTTGGCTGCCGCCGCGGCACCAGCGCCGGCAGCGGTGATGTCCTACATGGCGGCGGCGGGTGCTGTTCCAGACTACTTTGGCCTGCGCTTTGGCTCGATGATTCTGCGCGTGTTCGCGATGTTGTATTACTTGGGCGGCGTGGTGGCGCTTATCGTTGCCATCGTCATGATGGCGGCAGGTTCAAGGTCGAATGAGTTGGCGGTTGCGGCCGGCTTCTCAATTGCGCCCGCCTTCGGCGCGATCACGCTAATTGGTGTCGGCGGAATGTTTCACGCCGGCGCTGAAATGTGCTCGGCTGTCCGCGACATTGCACGCAACAGCTTTAGGAAATGAGCCGAAGGTCCGAGAAAGGCTAACGATGGCCAAGAATCGAAAAAGCGAAAGACGCCGAAAGGAATTCGATCGGCTGGACACGCAGTTCTCTGAATTTCACCGCAGTGCTCCGAAGGTAAAAAGTATTCTTCGCAGCCGTGGAATCAACCTTGCGTTCCACGACTTCTATGATTCGTATGCAGCTGAATTCGCAAAGCTGGTCGCAGAAGCCAAGCGGGAGCATTCATCGCTGATCGATGCTGTCCTGCTCGAAGACACAGATTATTTCTCTCGGCGCTACTCAAAATTCGCGCCAGGCATGCAGCAAATTCACTGGAGAATTGACGCCGGACGGCAGGATTATGCAGAGCATGCAACCCCTGGGGCGTCTGCTCGCGATCCCGCGCTGATTGCCGGTGTCACAAACGCCTTCTATGCCACGGATGGCCGGCTCAAAATTTTCATCGGTCTTCGTCGTTCCGTTCCCGCTGCGATTCATACCGAGGAGAAATCCGTTTTTCGAATTGTTGCCTTGCTTCATGAAATAGGGCACATGCTGGACATGGAACAGCAAATCAACTTCAACCATCCCAACAGAACGTGCAACATAATTGAGGCGGAAATATTTGCGCATCTTCATGCCCTGAAAATCATGGCCGAGCGCAGCTATCACCAGTGTTTCGAATTGCTTGTCGACGCGCTTCGGAGAAGCGCGAGCGATCCAAATTGTCCGGATTATTTGCGCGAGGTTTCAAGACTCACGCTCGACCGAATGCCCAAATATGAGTTTGTGGATATTAGCGCCGTGCTGAAGGCGCATCTATCGACTGTTGGCAGATAGAGTCCCGTGTGGCGTGGTCGATTCAGGGGTTTTTCTAACTATTCAGAAAAGCTCAGCTCTTTCGGTCGCCCTTACCAACTCGGTAAGGTATGCTTTTATCGGCGTCCGGCGCTACTTTTTCACAGAGCGGGCGATGGGATTCGAACCCACGACGTCAGCCTTGGGAAGGCTGCATTCTGCCACTGAATTACGCCCGCAGGCAACCTCGTAAGACGCTATCAAACGTCATGGGGAGATCGTACCCGCCGTGGCGCGGCAAGGCAACGATGGACGTTGGCGGGTGGTCGCGACCTGCTACCGCGTTACAGAGCCGGAGAGCGACTGACGGCCCGACTGGCCCTTAGTCCGAATTATTTGAAAAAACACTTGACAAACGTCATGGGACAGTGATGGTCGTCCGCCCCAAAGCGCACCGCCCGATGATGCGTTGTAAATCACGAGTCAAAAAAGGGTTATGCAAATCATAAAGCAATATACTGATAAATAAGAGCTGTTTTGCGCGCCCCGTTTTGTCCCGCCAATCCGGCCCCAAACAGCCTTGGCGGGGTCGAAAAGCGGGTTTGACCTGAAACGGTTCGGCACTCAACGCGGAGCAAGCGCGGAGACGGCCCAAGGCTACTTTTTCCAGATGTCCGCCATCGGATACACGACCAGCTCTTCGATGACCGCATTGCCATTGACGGCAAATGCCGGGCCTTCGTCGGTGTGGAGCGAAGCGATGCTGAACGCGGCTTCACCGGCGTTCCAGAAACTTTCGACGATGCCGTGATCGATCAGGAAGCGGGCGTCCACGGTTTGGCCGGGATGAATCTGCGTGGTCTTGGGGCCCATCTTGAGCCGTTGGGTGGCGGCATCGTAGCTGAAGGTAATGCTCCGGATGTTCAGGTTCACCGTACCCGTCGTGTCAGGGCGGAAGCGCACCGTTATATCAAGCGCGGATTCGCGGGCCAGGCCCGCAAGCTTCGTGGCGGCTTGCGCGGCCGTGATGTCGCGGAGCGTCATGACGGGCTGGCCGCGCAGCGCGTTGACTTCTTGCGCCGGCTCGAAGCAGAGCGTGTCTTCGCCGTTGATTGCCTTGATCTGCGTCAGCAACGGGAGGCTTGCGCATTGGTTGAACGGCTCGCCGGGGAAGCGGGTATTGCGCGTCCAGCCCATCATGACCGAGCGGCCTTTCGGCTCGTTCGCGAAAAACAGGGCGGCATAATAGTTGGGGCCCAGGTGCGCGTTGCGAACCTTCGTCACAGGGGTGAACGATTTTCCATCGAATCGACCGAGCACGTAGGCGGAATCAGAATTGAACGGCTCCGCCGCGCCGCGCGGCGAGCGATAGCAGCCATACAGCAGCATCAGCTCTTCGCCGGTGACGGCGGACTTCACAAACATAAACTCAGGGCATTCAAACCACCCCGGCAACGAGCTGGTCTGCTCCCAGTTGATCAGATCCGTCGAACGCAAAAACCGATATGTATCCGGGCCGCCAACGTAAAGCGCCATGATGTAATGCTTTGACGCTTCATGCCAGATCACACACGGATCGCGGTCGCCCTGGCCGATGTTCTTCACGACAGGATTGCCGGCGTAGCGCCTCCAGGTGTGACCGCCATCCGGACTGGTCGCGATATGCTGCGAAAAAGGTGACGTGGCGGCAAAGAACAGCACCGGCGCCGGCAGCTTCACGCCCTCGTTCAATCCCGGAATCGGCTCGCGCTGCATGACCGCCGTGCCGGAATAAACATCGCCAGCAAAATTTGGGTACAGCGCCACGGGCCACTGATCCCAACGCACCAAATCACGGCTGACCGCATGCCCCCAATGCATGTCCCGCCCCGCGCCCGCGTTCGGCGTGGCCGGATTGTATTGAAAGAAAATATGATAAAGGCCATCCTGAAAGTAGCTGCCGTTGATATCGTTCATCCAGCCAAAACTCGGACTGAAATGGAAACGCGGGCGATTGGGTCCATCATAGAGCTTCGGATCAGCGAACAGTTTGTCGCCAAGCTGCAGGCGATCCAACACGCCGGCATCCTCAGACCTGTAACGAAGCGTAACAGCCTGCCCCTTAAACTCGCGCACGTCCATGGAGAAAACGTTCTCGGGTTGCTCCCCCTCTTTGGCAAACGCCAGGTTCACGGAGCGCTGCACCTTTCCATCGACTTCCAGCGTGAATCGCACAAGGCTGCCCCTGCCGCCGCCCCGCACGAGCGGTAGCTGGAGGAAATCGGAACTGATCGTGATCGTTCGCGTACGCTCGGGCGCCGTGCTGCCGGCACCGCCACGACCGCGGGCCGGCGCGGTCTGCGCGATTGCCGCGGCCGCGGCTAGCGAAACAAAAACGGAGCTCCAAAATACGCTTCTCTGGTTTGACATAACGACCCGTTTTCTTTCGCCGGTGACGAGCGCGGCCAATTAATCGCACTTAACCACTTGGCCCGTTTCCTTCGTCTGTTGCCGGGAAGCGTAATTCGCGCGAACAGCACCCGCAAGCCGGCTGTCCGTGATCACGTGGAGTGCTTTGAGCTAGGCACCAATGACGGTAGGCTAATCCGCAAGAGCGAGAACGCAGCAAACATTTACAAGAGAGGATCAGATGAGCGTCCGTATATTTATATGTGCACTCTGCGTGATTTTTTCGGTTCAGTTTACCGCACTCTCCATCGCAGAAATGCAACCTGTGCCACCTGCGCGCGTGCCAGGCCAGGACGATCCCGCAACCGCCCCATTTTGGCGCGCGATGGAAAAGGGAAATATGGGCGAGGCCGCAAAGGCTTTTGTAGGAGAAACCGCCAACCGCGCGTGGTCCGAGGAAATGCTTAAAAAGTTGCCTGAGATGCTAGCCAAAACTGGGCCATCCAAAGTCCACGTCGAGCTCACACACCACAACTTCGACAACCGACTCATATACTCGGAGGCAATCACATACAGCGAGTCCGGTTCTACCCTTGTCGAGATGATCTTCATCAACGTTGACAACCACTGGCTTGGACAAAATATTCAGTTCCACGCGTCGAATGAGACGCTGCAGCATGTTGCGGATGCCGCAAAGCGGGAAGAAGCCAAGCGTGATGAAAAGGGGATTAAGTGACCTCCGTTGAATTCTGAGGGACCGCATAAACCTTTTGATCAACTCGTCCTGCTTGCGCGAGAACGGCGACGTTGCCGCGTGGAATGGGTTGCACCCTGAACGAACCGCTGCAACGACCGCAAAACCTCATCACCGGCGGCTTCACCGGTGCCTGATCGCGGCGCGGCAATCAAATCGTCGAGCGCGCGGATCGGATCGCGGCCACGAGTCAGTAGGGCGCGATGCAACTCCTGGCGAATGGCTTTAAGCGTCTTTGGTCCGATCATAGCAGAGCCTTCAGTAACGCCGACAACTCTTGAAGTCGCCGGACGGCCACTTCGACGGAATCGCCGTGCGCCAGTAATTCTATCGTCGCTTTGGCAATGAGGGAATCGCCATCCGCATCATGGTCGCAGAGAATCGCACCCAGGAGCGAGGCGAGTATTTCCTCGGTAT
Organism: Humisphaera sp.; assembly: GCA_036276235.1. GTDB lineage: Bacteria > Planctomycetota > Phycisphaerae > Tepidisphaerales > Tepidisphaeraceae > JANWHF01. The sequence goes on from DATBDZ010000119.1 coordinate 5,561, forward strand.
CGATCGACATTCCCCGTGCCTTCGCTTTCAGGCCCGGATGGCGCGCCAGTAGCTGATGCCCGCGTTCGTGTGCGAGAATTGCCCGAAGTGAAAAGTCGTCGGGATCCGCGTCTCGGTCAAACGCTTCAGCGTACGCCATGAGAAGGTCCTGAGCGATTGTGCTTCCTTGGCCGTATTGCGCTCCTCCCGTCTGGCTGTACACGTGAACATACATCACTCTGCCGACAAACCCCAAACTCCGGGCGACGCGAGTAACCAGTGCCTGCCGTCCATGACGCTGTGCGGCCGTCAGTGCTTTGGGGCGATGTTTTGCCACGCAGCCAACATAATGTGTTCGCGTGGGAAAAGGAAAAGAAGGTCGCTACTGATTGCGAGCTACAGGGCGCAGCCGGTAAAGCGGCCGACGCGAGTAGCGAAACACGTCGCGTCGTGCGGGCCTGTCAGTAAGGTCGGACTCGAAGCGTTTACGGAAGAAGATGCGGGGCTTATCGACTGTTCCAACGTCCAACCGGCAATTCGTTCACTTCACCTTCCCCAAATCCAAAAACGTGATCATCGATGGATTGCCCACCGCCGCGTAGTTTCCGGTGAACGTGAGCGCGCCGGCTTTCTGATCGACTCGAAAGATGGCGACGTTGTCCGCCCTTTGATTGCAGCAGAAAAGGAATCGACCCGTAGGATCGAAGCTGAAACTGCGGGGATAGTTTCCCCGCGTCCACTCTTCTCCAACGTAGGTGAGCGTGCCGTCTGGGCCGATGGAAAAAAACGCGATCGAATCGTGCAGGCGGTTGCCCGCGTAAACGAATCGTCCATCAGCCGAAACCAGAATCTCCGAGGCGAAACTGCTGCCTGCGAAACCTGGCGGCAGCGTTGAGATTGTCTGTCGCGCGGAAAGATGGCCGGCTTCGTAATCAAACAAGACGATGTTTGACGCCTCCTCCGTAAGCACATAAAGCCAGCGGCCGTTGGAGTGAAAGTGAAAGTGGCGCGGACCGTCGCCCGGCGGAAAAGGGACGGCATGCTGCTCGCCCGGACTCAGCACGCCATTCTGATCGTCAAACTTCCACACGTAGATCGTGTCCAGGCCCAGTTCCGCGTGGAGGACAAACTTCCCGGACGGATCGGCCGCAACCTGGTGGGCATGCGTGCGGTCATGTCCGCTGAATGCGAAGCTGCCTGGCGGCGCGTGAGTCGGCTTGGCGGGGCCAATGTTGCCGGCGTCGGTCTTGATGTCGGTCGCGGTGCCTAGCCTGCCGTCGGGCATGATCGGCAGCACCGCAACCGAGCCGCCGAAATAGTTGGCGATCAGCAAAAACTTCCCCGAAGGATGGATGCTCACATTCGTCGGTCCGGCGCCGCCGGAGGGTACAGAGTTGAGGGCCGTAAGCTTGCCGTCCGATTTGCCGATGGCAAACGCGCTGACCGTGCCTTGTTTGCCCGTGCCTTGTATGTCTGGGCCGGATCGATCGGTTTCGTTCGCCGAGTAAAGGCGCGTCCCCGCGGCGTTAATCGCCAGGCAACTGGGGCTCGTGCCGAGTTCCTGTATCCCCGCCGGCGTCATCGCGCCGGTTTCCCGGTCCACTTGAAAGAGGTGAATTCCCCGTCCGTTGCCCGGCGGCAGATCCACCTGCGTCGGCAAGACGTCCCGCAGCGGCGAGCTGAACGTCCCCACATACGCCATCAGCGGCGGCCCCGTTTCAGCCGCCTGCGCCGCTTCAGCCGCTTGCGCCACTTTGGATTGTCCAGCGAATATCGCCACGCTCGCAATCGCGAGCGACGCTTTCAGGAACGAGCGCCGCGATTCCGCAGCTGTCTTCTTCTTCCGACCGGCGGTGTATTTCCACCAGGGTTTGGCTGGCGCCCCCGACATGAAATCGGTCACCGCAATAAAAGTATCAAGCAGGCACGGGTCATGGCGGTGGCCGGTTAGCGCGCAAAGATCCTCATACATCTGATAAGGGTCGCGGCCCAGAAGATCGGTCGGCGCTTTGATCTTCAGCAGCCGCAGATCTTGTGCGATGCTCGGGCCAATGTTCGGCAAGTCCTCAAGGCGGGCGATGTCGGCGCGATTGGTTCTTTGCGGCATAGAGGGATTCTACAGAGAATCTGCGCAGTTCCGACGAATGAAACGCGCGCCGCGCGCTTGAGTGAAGTCAGTGCTCCCCTTGCGGCCAGCGACTGAGATTGAACTTCGCCCAATCAACCCAATCGGGCCGGCGATCTTTCATCACCAACAGTTCAAGAAGCTTGCGGGTTTCCTCATCATGCTTGCCTTGCCGCACGCGAAGGCGGGCGAGGTTGCCGGCGTATTCGGGGTTGTCTGGCTCCAGCGCGTTGGCGGTCACAAATGACTTCTCGGCCTCATCGAGCTTGCCGGCGCTTTCCATCACCAGGCCAAGATTATTGTGCGGCTGCGGCTGACGCGGCATCAGCTTGATCGCGGTCTGAAATTCCCACGCGGCTTCATACAAACGAGTGTCATGATAATAGACCAGCCCCAAATTGTTGTGCGCGGGGCCGTAGTTCGCATCGAGATGAGTCGCCTCAAGCAGCAGCGGCTGGGCCTCGGCGAAGCGGCCGCGCTGAATCAGATCAAATGCCTTGTCCGTCCTCTCGCGGGCGGCGGCGGCATCACGCGCGGCGTCGCTGGTAAGATGAACGGTCTGATTTGCCGGCTGACAGCCGCTGAGGGAAAGAATGAAAAATGAAAAATGAAAAATGAAAAGTGTCGGAACGCGCCCAATCTTTGGCCGCGACGACGCGCTGCCTTTACCTGCGGCTTGCGGCGTCGAGATCCTGGCTCCTGGCTCCTGGCTCCTGACTGCTTTCAAGGATTCCCCCGCGGCTTGGGGGCATATGAAAGGCGGGCCAGCGTGAGATCGGCCGTCCAGGATTCGCCTTGCGCCGCTCGGGCCGCGCGATTCGGCTGCGAGCCGATGTCCGTCGGGACGCTCAGCTCAATCATCTTCGCCCGCAGGCGCGGATCGTTATCCGAGAGATCATGGATGAAAGTGGTGAGCTGCCGCAGCGTGACAGCGTTGAGCCGCAGAAAGAGCGGCATCTCCAGATAATCGCTCTCCTCAAATCGCACCGGCTGTCCCACCTCGACACTGGCCAGCTCGTTGGGAATACCGGCGGCGATCGCAGCGATGCGGATGTCTTTGTTGAAGGCGCGATCATCGCCGCTCGATGTCGCAGCCGCGCCGGGCGTCGCCTGCCAGCGCGACAGATCGGCAAGATCGGCGCGGCAGATGTTCAGGTCGCGCTGGCTTGCGATGGCCGCGTCGCGCGAGTTGGTCAGGTTCACGTACGCGACGATTGCCGCGGCAGCGGAGAGCAGAAGCAGGAGGATGAGAACGCGCGTGCTTTGCATCAGCGTCTCCCGCCTTGCGCGAGAGCGCCGGAGGTATCAGTGGTTTCATGTAGGGTGGGTGTACTCGCCCACCATTCGCCGCTCGTGGTGGGCGAGTACGCCCACCCTACAGTGCGCGGCGCCGATGGAAGTGAATCGGACAGACTCTTTTGCGCGAACGTGCCGTGTACCGTGAAACTCCACGACCCATCGGTGAGCTTGTGCGTTTGCGGCGGCGCGACTTCCATGCCCGCCGCCCGGGCGGCGGCGGCGACCGCATCGGCATCCTCGTACGATTGCAGGCGGCCTTCCACATCGCAGAATTTGTCGGCGAAGGTCATCCGCTCCACAGTGACTTTGCCGTCCGTGGGGAGATGGCCGATCACATCGCGCAGCGTGATGAGCGCCGATTTTCCGGACGCTGCTGGCGGTGGCGCAGCGCCATGCTCGCCGGCGGCCTTGCGATGCTCGCTTTCGATCACGACGCGAACGTTCACCGGAGTCGCCCAGCCGGGGAAATGCTCGGCGAAGGAAGCCGTCATCTCGCGCTGGGATTGATCGCTGACGCGATCGTATCGCATCGCGCGGACGAACATCGCCGCCGCCCCGATGAAGAGCAGCGCGACGACGGCGGCAAGCATCGCATTAAGCGGCCGGCGATGAAGCCGCAGCCGATCGGCAATCGCCAAAGGCCCGCGACGCAGCTCTATCCATGCGGGAGACTTGCCGGCAAGATGATCGGCGCCCGCGAGCGCGGCGGCCGTCATCGGGTCAATGTCGATCGAATCGATCGGAACTCCGGCCGACTGTCCAATCACCTGCGCGAGGTCGGCAGGCAGCTTCGCAGCAATGAATTGCGCCGGCGCTGGAACATCCAGTGCGAGCAGCCGTAGGTGTTGGATGATGCTTGGAGTGTTGGCGGGCAGCAGCGCCCAATGAACGAGGTTTTCGTTCTCCAACACCATGAGATCGATTTGTTGGAGAGCATCGCCGTTCGACAGGAGGAGAGCGCCCGGCGCGCTTTGAGCCGCGAGATGTTGGGCGGCGAGTACGGCCGCGGGTGAAATCGATTGCACGGCGATGCCGGCGTTTTCAAGCGCATCAATGAGCGGTGCGAGAACGTCGAGTCGCGCGCAAATGCCCAGAGCCTTCTCCCTCTCCCCTGACTTCGACGAGCTCAGTCGAGTCGTACTCGGGGGAGAGGGCAGGGGTGAGGGGCTGGATGCGCCGGCAAGTGGCACGGGCGTCTCGCCCGTGGAGTTTGCCCGGATCACGGGCGAGACGCCCGTGCCACCTCCCCTCACCCTAACCCTCTCCTCTGAGTACAGGGGAGAGGGGACAAAGCCAGGCGCGCCCGACGGCAAGATAAAATCCGCCACCAGTGATTCGGCGGCTAGCGGCAGCTTCTCTTCAAGCCGATACAGTATCGCCTGGCGATCGCGTCGCGGTAGATTGGCGACGGAGATCGTGGCGCTGAAGCACCAGGCGGACGGAATCGCCAGCATCACTCCGCCGCCGCTGTAGCCGGCGGCTTGAAGCGCGTCCGCAACTAGCTCCGCGAGCTGGTTCACCCCCGCGCGAGCCGGAACCGCGATCTCGCCAAATCGTGTCTGGTCGGAGGAGACAACACAGAATCTCCAGGTCGTATCGTCGGGGAAGAGGATGAACGCTTGAGCCGCCATCGAATCATTTTCCCGGTGTTGAGACTACCGCGCCGTTGGCGGGCGAGATCGGGTTGATCGTTGTTTCCTGTACTTTCGCAATGGTGATGGTGCGGCCGTCGAGGCGGATGTCGATCTGGTAGGGCCGGATCGCGAGGATCTGCGCGCCGGCGATCTGCTCGCCGACCTGGCGCAATTCGGTGGTGCCGTCGGGCATGCGGATCATCGCCAGCGATTCGCCGATTGTGCCCAGCAGCGTTAACGTGGTGCCCGAGTCCCCCGAGGTGACAACGTTGGATGGCGCAGCGCCGGATGGGGGTGCGTCATCGGATTGGGCGAGCTGCCCGCGCAGGGATTTGTCCCAGATGCTTTGGAATGAATTCAAAGCGGGAAGGGGAGTGGTTGAATTCGTCGGCTTTAATTGAGCGATCGCGACGCGTTCGTGAGAATCCGCCGACGACTCAATCGGCAGAAGAATCGCCAGCGCGAGGCAGAGGGCGGCTCCGGCCGCTGCCGCGCCGGCGGCCCACCAGAGGATCAGGTTGATCTGCTTGCGCGTCATGCGGCTCGCATTCTACCAGAAGAACGCCTCGGTTCGCGCATGTAGCACGTTGGATTCATCAAGGACCATGAACTGGTACCACCGGCGCTGGCGATCCTTGACGATTATCCAGAGGGAATGGCAGGTGGAGCGATCGGTCATCGCGACGCGCGCCCGAATGCCGGGGCTGATTTTTGCCGCGGATAAAAGACGCGTGACGGCATCCGCGGACGAGTTGACGGACGTTTGGCCGCCGGTTGGCAACAACTTTGAGCGGACGTCCCAGGCTGCATTGCGGGCGTCGATCAAGCGGCTGACATCAAGCTGCGTCAACGACCCGCCAACCGCGCGCAGCGCCGGGGCGCCGGCTCGGATGATATTAGTCGCGCCGCTTCCCCAGCAGGTGAAGTTGCTCGTCGCCGGATTGGGGCCTTCGATCAGCGCCGGCAGCGCAAGGTTATCGAATACCTGCCCCCAACCGCTGATCCACTGCTGCGGAGGCGGCGGCCCTGAGGGTTGCCCGCGCGAGCCGGACGGCAGCATCGATTGCAATGGCTCAGGATGCAGTGAGATTGCGTTTCCCAGTCCTGAGCCGCTGATCGCATCGTGCAGCCGCGCCTCGGCGGCAGATTTGTCGGTCTGCTCCAGCACCGTGTTGATATTTGCCTTGGCTTGCTCGTCGGCGACGATCAGCTCGAAGGAATCGGCGCCCAATTGCACAGTTGCGCGATAGAGCGGGCGAGGATGATTGTCGGTCGCCTCGGCCCGGGCCAGAATCTGTTCCGCATACGGAAGAATTGCATTTCGCGCGCTGATCGCGCCCCATCGGCGCTGCAATTCCTCCTGATTCTGGCGGGCTAGCAGCGCATGGCGAACCGCCAGGCGGCCGGTTGTCACCAGTAGCGTGGACGCCAGCACCAATAGCCCCAGCGTGGCGACCAGCACATATCCGCGACGATGACGCGAACGCCGCTTCATTTGACCCAAATCTCCTGACTGATCGCCGCGCGATCGAGCGAAATCTGCACCCGCACGCGCGGCGGAACGCTGATCGCAACTCCGGCACGCGTCGCCGGCGGATCATTTGGACTCTCGTCGGCTTGGGCACGCGGATCGGGCGCGGCGCTATCTGTCACGGCGGGGTTGACCAGCAGGCTTTCGATATTGGCCGCGACGAGCGTTCGCCATCGCTTTGGCCCGCCCGGATCGTCCATGCTTTCCTGCTGGCGGATGAGCCAGCGCGTCTGCCCTTCGCGGATGCACTGATATGTGGTGCGCGCGAGGCGGCCGGTTGGGTTCAGCGTGGCTGGATCGATCCATCCATGGCCCACGAGTACAAGGGCAGAGCCATCGGGAGCCTGAATCATCGTGCGCGAGCTGCTCAAATCGCGATGAAGAAGTTCGATAAGATTTTGTGATGCCGATGACGCTTGGGCGCCGGCCAGCCGCCGGGTGTCGCGCGCGATGTTGGAAAGAATCGCCAATACCGCACCCATTAGCGCCACCGATAGAGCGGTGGCGATCATGAGTTCAATCAGGCTGAAGCCGCGGCGATTCATTTGGGTCTCGATGTAGCGGGCGGTGCTGGCCTTAGCGGCTCAACGTGAACGAGAAAATCGACGCTCACCAGCGGCGCGGCACGCACGAGCATCGGTTCGCGCGACGATTGATTCTTCTGAAAGATCTCAAGGCGCACGACTGCCGCGCTCAGGCCGGCAGCGGCGGGTTGATCGAGCCGATGCGTTTGCCAATAGCAATCCGGAAGATCGGTGAGGGCAGCGGAGGATTCAACGGGAACCGCGCCCGGCGGCCCCGCCATCCACTGGCCGAGCAGAGCATCAGCCGCATGAGTGGCGGCAAGCTTGCGCTGCGCATCGCCCCATTGGCGCAGAAACCGCCCGCGCGCGATGGTGACGGAAACGAGTACAGTGCCAAGGACAACCAGGCCGGCGAGCACTTCGATGAGCGTCGTGCCGCGTCGCGCGCGACGGCGGCGGGCAGTGCCCGCCCTACGCGTGACGGCATCCTCGTAGGGCGGGCACTGCCCGCCAATCGTGCGCCGCCGCCACGGGCATGCTGTCGCAAGCCCATGCCACCCAGATCGATGCCGGGGTGCCATGTCCCACGCTTGCGTGGGCATGTCTTTGTTCTGGTCGTGAATTTCCCTGTCTAGACGTCGCGAGCACATGCTCACGCAAGCGTGAGACATGGCACCCGCCGGACCCATGGCCCGTAAGTTGGCGGACGACCGCAGCGCCGGGTGGCATGGGCTCGCGACAGCGTGCCCGTGGTGCCGCGAGTCTCGCGCGGGTGTATCGAACTTGTCGGCTTGCCTCAACATGGTCGAAGTCCGTGCCTACTTCGCAAGCATCGCATCAAACTCGCTCGCGTCGTCGAACTGCGTCATCTGTCCGCTCAGTCCTGCAAACACCAACCATTTCTGAAACTTCGGCCCGATCAAATGCAGCGCATAAGAGTTGCTCCAACCAGCCGCCGAAAATGACACCGTCGCGCGATCGGCGTAGACGGATTCATTTCCGAGGCGGATCTCCTCGATGCGAAAACCCTGCGGAAGCGAGATTTGATAGTCGGGCGTCTGGCGATGATTCGCTTCAAATCGGGCAATCGTGCCGGAGGTGAGATCAAATTCGAGCTTGGCACCACGGCCCTGGCGAGTTGCCGCGCGGCGGGCGAGATCATCGGCGTTTCGCAACTGGTCGATCGCATCGCGGCTGCGCGCGGCGCGAAGCGGCCCGGCGAAGCTGAGCACCGCCGCCGATGCGAGCAGCCCGACGATGAGCAGCGCCATCATCATTTCAATTAACGTGAATGCAGATTGCCTGACGTGGCACGGGCGGCCCGCCCGTGGGATGCGGTACTCCGCGTGCAAAACCACGGGCGAGCCGCCCGTGCCACATGTGTCCGCGCAAGCGTTCACTTGTGTTTCATCTCCACGACTTCGACATCCCAGTTGGTAATGTCGGCATCGGCGCCGGTGCCGCCTTCGCGGCCGTCGGCGCCGTAGCAGATGATGTCGAATGGGCCGGATTTTCCGGGTTGAACGTATTGGTATGGCCGACCCCATGGATCGTTCTGCAGGACCTTGATGAACTCGGGCGTGAGTACTTTCAGGCCATCCTGATTGCCGGGGTAGTAGCCTTTGGCCAGGTAGAACGTATCGACCGCGCCGCTGTAGGTGGCGATGTCGGAGCGGGCACGCTGGCGCTTGGCTTTGTCGAGATAGCCCGCCGTTGCGTAGGTGACCAACCCCGCCATCAGGCCGATGATCACGACGACGATCATCACTTCGATCAGGGAAAAGCCGGTTCTATTGGATCGCATTGCCGGCCTCCAGAATGGGCAGCACCGT
>DATBDZ010000120.1:0-4008 GCA_036276235.1 Humisphaera sp.
CCCCTTCACGAAAGGCTCAAACCGGCGACCCAACATCCTTGTATCCTCCGGCGAGGACTTCCTATCCTCTGCCAAGACACAAGGTTACCATCCGGGAAAAGCACCTTGAAAGGGGTGGGTGCGCTTTAGCGCACGCGGAAAACCGCTCGACATTCGAACCGCGTGCGCTAAAGCGCACCCTACGAGACTTGGTGAAAAGGATCTACGATGCCCCAATCCGCGGAAGAAGTAAAAGCAGAACCTCGAAGCGATGACACGGCTGGTACAATGATCGCCGTGAAACGGCTCTTCCGCATCACATGGAGAATAATGTCCTACGCCTCGGCGATTCTGCTAATCGCGACGATCGCCTTGTGGGTGCGGAGTTATTGGCGCGACGATGAACTGGTAGTTCTGCACCCGTTTAAGGCCCCGCCTGGGAAGCTGTACTCGATCCGGCTCGAGAGCGAGACAGGCACAATTATAGTTGTCCGGGCCACGAATGACACTGCCATGGAAGAGGGCTGGCCGGTCCGGTTGTACGTCTTGCCCCGGCCGGGGCCGCAGACATTCGGAGAACTTTGGGGTGATTGGTACCACGGTGGGTCGCCCGACTATCTCGCAATGATCCGATTTCCGCACTGGGTTGCAGTCCTCCTCTTCTCTGTCCTGCCCGCGACCCGCCTGACCGGCTTCGCCCTTGGCCGCAAGCGCTTCTCAGCCGGTCACTGCCGATCCTGCGGCTACGATCTCCGAGCGACACCAGATCGTTGCCCCGAATGCGGCGCGACGCCGTTGAAGTAGTGAGCTATTTATGACTGTTGTGAAACGGATATTCCGAATCGCATGGAACGTGTTGAGCTACGGTTCCGCCGTATTGCTGCTCGCGATGATTGCATTGTGGGTGAGAAGTTACTGTAGAATGGAATCAATATTGGTGCAGTGGCCATACAAAAATCCGCCGACAGTGTTCGACATATGCGTGGACAACCGTTGGGGTCGCATATGCCTCAATCCATTCACGTATTCCGTGGCAGGGGAGGAAAGGAACCACATGCGAAATGACCACACTGCCATAACTGCTTCGCCGCCGGAGAAATTTAAGGTGTATTGGTACTTGTCGTCGACACCGAGCATTGACTTCACGCTCATCGTCTTCCCGCATTGGGCCCCAGCAATCGCCTTCTCCGTTCTCCCCGCGATCCGCCTGATCGGCGTCGCCCGTCGCCGCAATCGCTTCTCCGCGGGCCACTGTCCATCCTGTGGCTACGATCTCCGCGCGACGCCGGAACGTTGCCCGGAATGCGGCGCGACGCCGGGAGCGGTGCGATGAAACGCCTGCGGCGCATTCTGGGAAACGCGGCGACGGTGGTTTCGCCGGTCATGTGTTTTGGAATTCCGAAAGTGAGCTCGTGCGGCGCGCACTGACCGATGCTGCAAGCAGCGTCGGCGTTCAAATGCGTCCGCGCGTTTTCCCCGAACGCCTATGCTGCTTGAAGCGTAGGTCAGTCCGCTGTTTTTTGACTACTCATATCCGTGTGGATCAGATGCCGGACGATCGGCCTTCCCTTACCCACCAGGAATTGGCCCAGGGCGTCCTCGATCTCTTGATCATGTTTGGTCACGCGGGCGTGTTGGCGCACGTGTTCGGCCCAGGAATCACTCAGGAATGTTTCGACAAATCGCGTGGGGTCCGCCGTGTCGTTGAATAAGCCCCAACTGAACGCGCCGGTTCGCATGCGCTGCAGCCGCAGGCGCTGCATCGCTTTGACGAATTGCTCGGTGTGCCGCGGATCAACCTCGTATTCAACTGCGATCAGGACCGGTCCGCGATCGTCCGCCGGTGTCTGGGCAACCACGGGCGCCGGCCAATGCAGCGACGGCGTCAGATCAAGCTTTTCGTGGTCGATCAGGCGGAAGCGAGGGATAAGAGCGAGTGTCGCAAACATGCCGCAGGCGGCGATGGTCAGTGCATGCGGAGCGCCGAGCCGGGTCGCAAGGATTCCCCAGAGAATGCCGCCGGCTGTCATCGAGCCGAAGAATGCCATGAGGTAGACCGACATGGCCCGCGCTCTCACCCACGCCGGCAATACCGACTGGGCGGCGTTGTTTACCGACGACATGACGGTGACCCACGCCACGCCGGCGAGGAGCATGATGCCGCACAGCCAAGGAAAGGACGGAACGGCTCCGATGGCCAATTCGACGCCGGCGCTGAGTGCGGTCGCAATCGCCAGCAGCACATCGAGCTTGATCGTCCGCTGTGCAATCTGGAGAACGGGAACGGCCGCCACGGCGCCGACGCCCATGAATCCCAGCAGGACGCCGTATGCTCCCGGTCCGCGGTGCAGATACGAGCGGGCGATGACCGGAAGCAGCGAAGGCAGCGCGTTGGCAAAGAGGAGAAACGCCGCGATGCGCACCAGCGTTGCGCGAAAACGCGGGGAGTATCGAACGTAACGAACGCCCACGCGCATGGCCCCGAGAAATCGCTCGGCGGGAAGGGCGCTGTTTTGAGGGCGGCCCTTCCATCGCCACAGGAAGACCAGCACCGCCAAGAAGGATGCCGCGTTAATGAGGAACGCCGGCCCGGAACTGCGAGCGACGGCGACCAGCGCTCCGCCCAAAGCCGGGCCGACCGAGCGCGCAACGTTGATCCCCACGCTGTTGAGGGTGATGGCGGGCCGCAGGTCATTGGGGCCGACGATCTCAGGGACGAGCGTCTGCCACGCCGGCCCGGCCAGGGCATCGAAGACTTCGATCCCGAACAGGATGAGCAGCAGCGAGATCGGCGAGACGAGTCCGAGCATGGTGAGCACGCCCAGCAGCGCTGACAGAATCATCATCGCGACCTGCGTCGCCAGCAGCAGCTTGCGCTTGTTCAAGATGTCGCCCAGCGCTCCGGCGGGAAGGGCGAGCACGAAAAACGGCGCGTTAGCGGCAACCTGAATCAGCGACACCATAAGCGGCGAAGCGGAGAGCGATGTCATCAACCACGCCGCGCCGACATCGTTGATGTAGCCGCCGGTCGTCGAGATGACATTAGCCGTCCAAAGTCCGGCAAACACCGGGAGCCGAAACGGCGAGAGTGCGGAATGATGCTCACGATGTTCACTCATTGGATGAACGCGTTCAGGGTTCAATAATGCCGATGCCGGAGACTATACAGGCAAGAATGTCTGCTCCACCAAGATGGCAGACAAGAATGTTGGTCCCACCGGATGGTCGCCACAACGATGCGTCAGATCTGTGACAATGAGCGGACGGCTCCGGACGAAGCAGCGTCGCCGTTCGGAGTGGTCGCGCGGCTGCGCCGCCACCCAATGCACGAAGACGGCGGGCAGTGCCCGCTCTACGGGCCAATGCGGCGTGTAGGGCGGGCACGGCCCGCCGCATTTTCGGAGTACGCCTGTGCCGCGAAGCACAGGTCTCGAGTACGCCGACCTGTGGCACCCACGGCTACGACTCAAGCGACTCCGGATGGATGTCCCGCGTGCGGCGCGATGCCCCGGGCGGCGCGGCGAGACGATTCGTATGACTCCGTCGGTATGAGGATTGCTTGGTGGGTTCTTCGGTGCTTTATGACTGAAGAACCCGGACCTCCCGTTAAACTTTGCAGCCTGTGTGGCCAACCGATTGCGCCGGCGCGATTGGAAGCGCTGCCGGGCGTGACCACGTGCATTGAATGCGCCCGCCGCCATCCGCGTAAGGTCGATACCAGCGGGATCGATCTCAGCCAGGCGAGCCCGATCAATCGCAATGGGTTCGCGCCGAAGGATCGAACGGGTTTATAATCACGGGATCCGCAGCGGCGCGGCGGACGGGCCGATCGCAAAGGGCGGCATCATCGGCCGCCGCTCTGCAGCGGCGTGCAATGCTAAGGGTGACGGTAACTGTTTACCGTGCCGCTGGGATTTTGCCAGGCGCGCGTTTTGGGCCGAACGGGTAATTTGCGGGGGTGATGGATCGCCGCGAGTTTTTGCAGTATGAGCGCTTCAAGGAGGAGGCGCAGTTCCTTCGCTGGGAGGT
>DATBDZ010000121.1:0-37756 GCA_036276235.1 Humisphaera sp.
AAATCCAGTCTACCGCAGCGGGACGAACTGTGTTCTCCCTCTCCCCTGTACTCAGGGGAGAGGGTTGGGGTGAGGGGACGGACGCGTCGACTTGCGAACGACGCCCTATCGCGACCCGCTGTCCCCTCACCCTGCCCTCTCCCCTGAGTACAGGGGAGAGGGTTCTGAGCGCGGCCGCTCGTGCATCGAACGTTCCTCGTGTGCTGAAACCCACGCTACGAAGATGGTCCGCATCTCCTGCACGACCAGCAGACTTCACGTTCCCACTTGCGACGGATCCTGCTGATGTGATTCTTCCTCGCCCGATACCGGATAAAAGAGCCTGGCGATCTGATTGGCGAGGGCGCGGCTCACCTGATTGCGGATGTCCATCTCCGTCGTGCCCTTGGCGACGTTGGCGAACGGGGAGTCGAGGGTGACGGGGTAGCCGCCGTTGGTTTCGATGGGCCAGAGCGTGTGGCCGGTGGCGGCGTCTACAACCTTCACGCGCGCCTCGGCGTGCGCCTTGATCATCTGCGTGCCCAGGGCCTGTTCGAAGGTGATCTCGCGCACATCGACGTAGAGCACCTGATGCGCGCCGACCTCGCGGCCGATGGCGGAGATTTCCATCTTCTCAAACTTCGCCGGCTCGCGACGACGCATTTCGGCGAGGATGTCGGGATTGACGATCGGCGCCGCCCGATGATCAACCAGGTCCGCCACGATCTGCCGATCGATGTAGTCGGAAGCCAGCCCGACCGCCGCCGGATTGTTGTAGCTCTCCACGAGCACCAACATGAAATCCTTGACCGGCGTATACGTCGCCGGGATATCGGGAACAGGCAAAACTTTGGAGGCAAAGATGCCGAGGATCTGACAGCCGCTGAGGGAGAGAGTTAGAATGAAAAATGAAAAATGAAAAATGAAAAATGTGGGAATGAGTTTCCGGGTTCGGATTTGCGGTTTCGGGTGGCATGCCGCGCGGAAACTTGAAACCCGAAACTTGAAACCTGAGGGAAGGAGTTTCCGGCTTCGGGTTTCCGGTTTCGGGTGCGCTGCGAACCTCAAACCTGAAACTCGAAACTTGAAACCTGAAACTCTTCTGGCTCCTGGCTCCTGGCTCCTGGCTTCTTCCGTGATCATTCCTCCTCCTCGTGAGGCACAAACAGGTTGCCGATGCTGGTGGCGAAGGCTTTGAGCGTGCCGCGATACATGTCGTAGTCGGTTTTATTCAGCGCGCCTTCGTCGGGGCCTTTGGCGGGGAAGAGATTGTGCAGATCATCCTCGGAGTGGGCCATGATCGAGTGGCCATTCTCAACGTGCACTTCCTTCATGCGTCCGGTAATGGAGCCGCGGAACAGATCGACCGATGCATCAGCGCGGGTCTGAAAGCTCTCGATCTCGATGTAGATAACGCGGGTGACGCCGAGCTTGGGCGCGATCTCGTCGATGGTCAGAAAGGCCCAGTCGGGGTGGTTGTCCTGCATTGTGCCAATGGAGGTGGCAGTATGCGGAAAAGTCGTTCCCTCCAGCTCATGAATCTTGGCGTGTGCCGCCTGTTCCAGGCGCACCTGGATGCTGTTGGCCAGATCGAGCTGCATCTGTGGCCATTCGATCTTGACGCCGGGCGTGACCCAGACCATGACGGCAACCGATTGGCCGCGCAGGTCCGTGTATTTGGCTGGAGTTGCCGGCTGCGGAAGGGTGGAGGCAATGTATCCGAATATCTGGCAGCCGCTCAAAAACGGCAACAGAAGGCCCAACAGCGCGGCTTTGAGACCGGCGCGAATCGGGAACGCAAATCGCCCGTGATTTCCCATGAGCCATGTTCCTGTTTTCGAGGGTGCGAAACTTACCAGCCGTCGTGGCCGCTCAGATGGATCAATACTTTCCATCCCCAGGCCATGATGCCAAACGTCAGCATCGGTATCAACACATATCGGCCGGCGACAAGCCCAAGCAATCGATAAACCGGCCGGCCCGTGATCGCGATATAGCTCCCGATCCAAACCGTGCAGCAAGTGAGCAATGCGAGCAGACAACCCATCGGCTGTACGTAGAAGCTGGCCAGAAGGTTGCCGCGCACAAACCAGGAGAAGCTGGTGGTCATCCCGCAACTGAAGCAGGGAATGCCAGTGCGGGCAAGCAGGCCGCATTCGGCCAAACCCAGCCCCCGATGCGTCGCGACGCCGCTAGGGCTGGGCGGCAAGTGCGCCGCCGTCAGCAGCACCGCCAGGCAGATCATCGCGATGCCAAGTGCCAAGAGCCGACCCCAGAGCGGCTCGATGGCTTGCGAGTCGTTGCGCTTATAAATCAACAGCGGCGCAGCGGTTTCCATTGGGAAGGATGAGTGTAACCGCGATCGGGCGGGGCGGCAAAGATTTGGGCGAGTGCGCTGGATGGGTGAGAGCAGGGGCGCTTTTCTCCCTCCCCCGGTATTCCGGGGGAGGGCTGGGGAGGGGGTTGTGTAGAATGATCTGTCCGGCCGAACCCGCTTTTTAGCCCCGCTAAGGCGGTTTGGGACTCAATTCGCGGGACAAAATGGGGCGCGCAAAACAGGCTTTTTTTATCAATATATTTCTCTTGATGTTTCGTAATCCCTTTCGCAGGCACAATTTGTAGTACGCCGCTCGGTGAGGCGCTTCGGGACAGATGACCATCCCTGTCCCATGACGTTTGTCAAGTGTTTTTCCAAATAATCCGGTGAGCAGGGGCTTGCTCTAACGACGCGGACGGGTCCGTCCCAGAGCGTCGTGCGCGATCGGCCCCGACCCTAACCCTCCGCCAGAGTACCCAACATTTTGCATGAGCAGCGGAACTCACGTTGCCACCTTGAATTCCAGCTCAGAACTCGAGACAACCGTCATGGTGAGGTACTCCGAAGCATCTGGCCCCCTCGCGCAATCCGGCCAGATGCTTCGGAGTACCTCAGCATGACGGTGTGCGAAGGGCAGTGGACAAAATCCAGCAATCGCAGCCTTCCGAAAAATAAGGAGTTGCGGCGCAGATGCAAAATGTTGGGAGTACCGGAGGAGGGGACAAAACCTGGCGTGCCGGGTGCCACAGGTCGGCGTACTCGCCGACCTGTGCCTCTCGACTACCAAATCAGCACAGGTCTCGGAGTACCGCGACCTGTGGCACCCACTCGCGAATTCAACTCGGACCATTGCCGGGAAAAGATTAGATCGGCTGACACGGCAGATGCAGCGACTCGGCGACTGCCGGATGCGTCACTCGCCCGCGAACCAGATTAATTCCTTCGGCGAAACCGCTGTCTTCGTGCGCCGTTGCCTCGTAGCCCTTGCTGGCGATCTTTTGCGCATAGGGCAACGTCGCATTGCAGAGCGCAATCGTGCTTGTGCGGCCAACCGCGCCGGGCATGTTGGTGACGCAGTAATGGACGACGCCTTCGACGACGTAGGTTGGCTGTTGATGCGTTGTCGGGCGGGCGGTTTCGATGCAGCCGCCCTGATCGATCGCGACATCGACGATCACGCTGCCGTTCTTCATCGCCTTCAGATCCTCGCGGCTGACCAGGCGCGGCGCTTTGGCGCCGGGTATCAGCACCGCGCCGACGACAAGGTCGGCCAGCAGGAGATGCTCGCGAATCGTGTGCGGATCGCTGAAGATCGTGCTGACGTTGGCCGGCATCACATCATCGAGATAGCGCAGCCGATCGAGGCTCACATCCATTAGCACAACATTCGCCCCCAGGCCGGCGGCGACTTTGGCGGCATTGGTCCCGACCACGCCGCCGCCTAATACGACGACATGCGCCGGAGCGACGCCGGGCACGCCGCCGAGCAGAATGCCGCGGCCCATCATCGGCTTTTCGAGGTATTTCGCGCCTTCCTGGATGCTCATCTTGCCGGCGATTTCGCTCATCGGCGTGAGGCAGGGGAGACGGCCGCCGCGATCTTTGATCGTCTCGTAGGCGATCGCCACGATCTCCGATTCCAAACATGCCTGCGTGAGTTCCGCGCTGGCGGCGAAATGAAAATAAGTGAAGACGATCTGCCCCGGGCGAAAGAGCGCGATCTCCGCCGACTGCGGCTCCTTCACCTTGACGATCATCTCGGCTTTGTCGAAGACTTCCTTGGCGCTGCCGACAATCGTCGCGCCGGCCTTGCGATAATCATCGTCGGGAAATCCGCTGGCGATGCCCGCGCCGGCCTCGATGAAAACTTCGTGCCCCGCCTTGCGGAGCGTCTCCGCGCCGACCGGCATCATGCCAACGCGGTATTCGTCCGGCTTCACTTCCCTGGGAACTCCGATGCGCATGAGAGAAAGCTCCTTGTTGTGTAGGTGCGAACCCGGCGCGCCGGGACCTTCGGCCTCGTGCTCGCCCTTCGCGGGCCGCGCGGGCCAGAAGGGCGAACATAAAGTTCGCCCCTACAAATGCACCGTAGGGGTGAACCTTGTGTTCACCCATGTCGTTCACGCGACGGACACAGGGCGAACACAAGGTTCGCCCCTACGACTGCAGTATACGGTGCATGGTGCGTTTAACCACGTCGCCGGCGCGACCGGCAGAGGGCGAACCAAGGTTCGCCCCAACGGGGGCATTGTAGGGGTGAACCTTCTGTTCACCCGAGTCGGGCGCGCGAAAGGCGCGGGCGAACATGAGGTTTACCGTTACGAGCGCGATGTAGGGGTGAACCTTGTGTTCACCCGCGCCGGGCGCGCAAAGGCGCGGGCAAACATGAGGT
This sequence comes from Humisphaera sp., assembly GCA_036276235.1. GTDB lineage: Bacteria > Planctomycetota > Phycisphaerae > Tepidisphaerales > Tepidisphaeraceae > JANWHF01. Next base: position 4,689 of record DATBDZ010000121.1, read on the forward strand.
TTGCCGTTGCGAGCGCGATGTAGGGGTGAACCTTGTGTTCACCCTGGTCGGCCGCGCGACCGGCGCAGGGCGAACACAAGGTTCGCCCCTACCCCTTCCAATGGGCGGTCATGGCCTTGGCGGCCAGGGCGGCAAGGACGCCGCCGACCAGGGGCGCGAGAACAGGGACCCAGGCGTAGCCCCAATCGCTGTCGCGCTTGCCGCGGATGGGGAGGATCGCATGGACCAGGCGCGGCCCCAGATCGCGCGCGGGGTTGATGGCGTAGCCGGTCGTGCCGCCCAGCGACATGCCGATCGAGAAGACGAGCAAGCCGACGGGGATCGCGCCGATCGCTCCCAGGCCCACGGTAATCTTGTGGCCCGGCATGGTGCCGAGATCCATGGCAAAATCAGGATTGACCATCAGAAAGCTGGGGAAGACCAGCAGGAACGTTCCAACGATCTCGCAAAAAATTGACATGGGAAAATTGCGGATATTAGGGCTTGTGCAAAAGCAGGCGAGCTTCAGGTCCGCATCATCCGTCGCATCAAAGTGCGGCTTATAGAATTGATAGACAATCAGCGCGCCGAGCATCGCCCCGGCCATCTGGCCCTCCAAGTACGCCGGCACGCTGTTCCAATCCATTTTGTTTGCGACCGCGTTGGCGAAGGTTACCGCTGGGTTCAGATGCGCGCCGCTATAGGGAGCTACGCAAAGCACCGCGACGAAGACGGCCATGCCCCAGCCAAACGTGATGACGATCCAGCCGGCGTTTTGGCCCTTGGTTTTGTTCAGCAAAACGTTGGCGACCACGCCGTCACCCAGAACGATAAGGATAGCGGTGCCGATCAGCTCAGCGATGAAATGTTGCATGTTCATAGCTTTGTCAGGGAGGCTCAAAGAAGATTTCGTGCGTCGATCGTCGAATGCTCTTCCCAATCGCGAGAACGCCGCAAGGCTTCGGTCCATCGCGCGCGGCGATGGCTGACTTCATCCTCGCTCATCTGCGGATCGAAAGACCGCTGGACTTCCCAATTCGCGCGGACATCCTGTTGATCCTTCCAATAGCCGACGGCCAGGCCGGCCAGATATGCCGCGCCGAGCGCGGTGGTTTCCGTCACCTTCGGGCGGACGACCGGAACGCGCAGCAGATCGGCCTGAAATTGCATGAGCAGATCGTTGGCGGCAGCGCCGCCGTCCACGCGCAGCTCCTTGATCTGCACGCCCGAGTCCTTCTGCATGATGTCGAGAATGTCGGCGACTTGATACGCGATGCTTTCAAGTGCCGCGCGGGCGAAGTGGGCACCGGTAGTGCCGCGCGTAATGCCGGTGATGGTGCCGCGCGCGTATTGATCCCAGTGCGGCGCGCCCAGGCCCGCGAACGCGGGAACCATATAAACGCCGCCCGGATCAGGGACGCTGGCGGCGAGTTTCTCAATGTCGGCGGCGGATTTAACGATGCCCAATCCATCGCGCAGCCATTGCACGACTGCGCCGCCGATGAAGATGCTGCCTTCCAGTGCGTACTCAGTTTTACCGGCGAGCTTCCAGGCGACGGTCGTGAGCAGTCGATGCTTCGATGCGACGGCTTCGCCGCCGACGTTCATGAGCATGAAGCAGCCGGTGCCGTAGGTGTTTTTCGCGAGCCCGCGCGTGAAGCAGGTCTGGCCAAAGAGTGCGGCTTGCTGATCTCCGCCGATGCCGGCGATCTTGATCGCGCCGCCGAGCAGATCCGCTTTGCTCTCGCCGTACACTTCGCTGGACGCGCAAACTTTCGGCAAGACCGAGCGCGGCACATTCATCAACCCCAGCAGCTCATCGTCCCAGCTCCCGGTCTGAATGTTGTAGAGCATCGTGCGCGAGGCATTGCTGGCGTCGGTAGCGTGCACCGCGCCGCCGGTGAGATTCCAGAGCAGCCAGGTATCGATGGTGCCAAAGGCAAGCTCGCCGCGCTCGGCTCTGGCGCGAGCGCCGGGGACATTGTCCAGCAGCCAGCGCACTTTGCTGCCGGAAAAATACGCGTCGATCATCAGGCCGGTTTTCTTCTGCACCAGATCCAGATGACCCTGTTCCTTGAGCTGATCGCAGAATTTGGAAGTACGCCGATCCTGCCAGACGATCGCGTTATGGATTGGCTTTCCGGTGGCGCGATCCCAGATGACGGTTGTTTCGCGCTGGTTGGTGATGCCAATGGCGGCTACATCTTTGGCAGTGATGCCCGCTTTTTTCAGCGCTTCGACGGCGACCGCGCTCTGCGATTGCCAGATCTCCGTCGCATCATGTTCGACCCATCCGGATTGCGGAAAGATCTGGCGAAATTCCTTCTGAGCCATCCCGCGCACCTGCCCCTGATGATCGAACAGCATAGCGCGCGAGCTGGTGGTACCCTGATCCAGCGCAAGTACAAACGACACACGACCTCCGCTTGCCAGAAGTGAGATGAAGACCCGCCCGGCACCAGCCGCCGATGACTCCGCCGAGCCGAAGGCAATGAATACCGCCGCCAAGCCCCAGCGGCAAGTGGAGTGGTTAATTGCGTGGAGTGATCAATTGCGGATCGCCACGCGCACCCGCGCGAATTCCGAAACCCGAATCCCCGAAATCCGAATCAATTCCGAATGACCAAATGTCGAATTCCGAAATTGATGTCACGCGAAGCAGCAAAGAATCGAAGGAGCCCTTACAGCTTCTTCGTGACTTCGCTTCTTCGCGTGACATCCCCGTTCGTCATTCGGATTTCGGATTTGATTTGGATTTCGGGGATTCGGATTTCGGAATTCGCGAGTGCCTTCGCAGCAATTCCCGGAAGTGCTACTTATGCGTATACCAGATCAACTCAAAATTGAATTCAATTCCCGCCCCCGTGCCGGCCCCTCTGGCTTCGAGCGACGCGATGCTGGTGTCGGGGAACATCGTGCGAAGCTGATGGAGAAACGCGGCGAAGTTGGGATAGGTGCCCTTGCCCTCGTAATGAATCTGCAGTGATTTGTAGTGCGGCTCATCGGTCACCGCGCCGGGGGTTTCCTTGCCCATCGACAGCGAACTTCGCGTTGCCAGCTCGCTGATGGCGGCGAGGCGCTGGTTCAGCTTGTCCATGCCGTCGAGGCGCAGTTCCTTTGCCCCAAGCTCGTCCTTGAGGGCGGCAAGCTGCGCGCGATCGACCGAAAGCGTGGCGGAAAGTTCTTCCAGCTTCTGCTGGCGTGATGAAAGATCGGCGCGCAAATCGGCGGCGTGCGCCCGCTGATCGAGCTGCGGCTGCACGACCATGAACCATAATCCAGCCGACAACGCCGCGCAGGCGGCGATGCCCGCGGTGTGAATGTGCCAGTCTGTCGGCGATTTGCCTGCCATGGCGGCTCCTACTTGCGCTCGTCCAGGAAACAGTCCATCTGAAACCCGTACGCGTCGCTGCCCTGAAACGATTCCTTGGATGAGCTGACCAGGGCCACCTTGGAAAACAGATGCGTCTCTTCCAGCCTCAGCGAAAACTGCGAGACGGCGGCGCTGGTCTTGGCCGTTCCAACTAAATTCAGCACGATGCGGATTGGCGCATGGGCGGCGATTGCCGCAGCGCCGCCCGACTCATCGCGCTTCAGACTGCAGCCGCGCAGGAAGACCTCATTGCCGGTTTCCTTCCCGAGGACCGCCAACAGCAGGCTCCAGTTGGGTTGGGAGAGGATGTATCGAATGGCGGCGATTCGCGAGCGCGCCTCGACCAGCTCGGCGCTATTGGTCGCCTGCGCGTTGGAAGTCTGATCGATTCGAGCGGCAACCGCGGCGATACGCTCATCAAGGCCAGCATCGGGCTCGTCGCAGGAAGCGCGCCAAATCCCCGCCGCGGCGGCCGCGACGATCACATACGCCACGCCAGCGATAACCCAGGCGCGCACCAACCCGCGCCGGCGAGTAGCCGAGCGGCGGGTCGAGGGGATGAGGTTGATCGTCTGCATTGATTCTCTCAGTGCGCCATTCTGGATTAGACGACAGAACGAAAAATCGATGTCATGCTGAGGTACTCCGAAGCATCTGGCCCATTCGCGCAATCCAGCCAGATGCTTCGGAGTACCTCAGCATGACGGTGTTCGTGAATCGATGTAGTACGGCAAGCCATCGGCGTGATAAATCCGGCCCTACATGAGTGATCCCGCGTAGGGCGGGATTTATCCTGCCGCTTCCGTGGTTCGCGCAGGCGGCGCGGGCGCGTCGTGATTCCGACTCCCAATGCGGCGCTGTAATACGATCGCCGTTACACGGCATGCGCCACCACGCTTTCGGCACACTTCTGCAGCGGGAACATCGCCAACCCCAGCGCACTCATTAAAGACGGCGATCGGCAAAGCTGCGTATGCTCTGGCCGAAACGGGAGCAAATCAGCCGGTGCCAGCGCTTTCACTTGCACGCCGAGCGTATTTTCCAGATGCGCGGTGAACCCGCGGGTCACGGCGCCGCCGCCGGTCATGAGCAGGCGGCCGAGCGCCGCATCCTCATATTGCTGGCCGGCGTAGTTGAAGGACGCGAGCATTTCGGTCGTTAGCGCCTCCATGTGCGTCAGCAGGGCGGCCCGCGCCTCAGGATGAGCCTCGGCGTCGCCGGCCAATCCCTCCTCTTCGTCCGACAACAGAAAATCGGCGACGTCCCCTTCAACCCGAAGCCGCTCGCATAATTCTCGATGGAGCCGGCTCAGCCCCGATTCAACGATCTTGCGTTCGTAAAAGACGATTCCCTGCCGCATCAAGACAAGCGTGGCGGCGTTCCAGCCGTAGTCGAGGATCGCGGTGATCGATTTCTCATCTGCCGGCGTTGATTCGATCGCCCGTGCCAACACAGCGCATCGTGCATCCAGCGCGACAACTTCCAGGTGCTGCTGATCAAATGCTTCCAGGAGCGGATTGACATCGTCATGCCGCACGGCGACGGTCATTACCTTCGCTGTCTTCGCGGGACGGGCCGATGCGGGAAGTTCCCATGCACCAACCTCCAGCGCATCAGGTGCGCAGCGATGAGTGCGGGCGACTTCCATTCGCGCGAGCTGTTCCAGCTGCGCCAATGATCGGGGAAGCTCCAGAACATCGCTGAGGAGCATGTCCGGCGGAACCGCCAGCACGATGCGATTGCCGATGAATCCCGCGCGCTCCAGCGTGGCGGCGAGCCGCCCGACTTCATGGCTCGACGGTATGGCGGCCGACTCGAGCCGTTGCATCATGGCGACCGCACAGATGCGCGAGCCCGCGCGATCCAACTGCATGGCCTTGATTCGGCGCGTGCCGATATCGATGCCGATGGGGGAGCGAGAATCTCTGGACAATCCGAACATGCGTTATCCGTGCTGCGTCATCGCGGTCAGGTCGAACATCGGGAGGAACATGCTCATCGCCACGAAACCGACCACCACGCCCAACGCGATCAGGATGACCGGCTCGAGAATGCTGGTGAGCGAGCGGACGATAATTTCATTCTCCTCATCCAGAAAATCGGCAAGATTGAGCAGGAGGTTGGCCAATTGGCCGGATTGTTCGCCACTGCGGATTGCCTCGCAGAGCGAGGATTCGATCAGCGGGCTTTCGCTGAAGGCGTTGCTGATGGTTGAACCGCGTGTAACGGCGGCTTCGGCCTTGCTCATCAGTCGGATAAATTGGAGATTGGTGGCCGTCTGCCGCGCCAGGCCCAGAGCGTCCAATAACGGCACGCTGCCTTGCCCGAGCACGCCCAGGATTCGCATGATGCGGGCGACGGAAAACGATCGCACCAATCTCCCCGCGATCGGCATCGTCAGCACCACCTTGTGCAAGATTTCGCGCCCGCCGTTGGTCTTTGCCCAGACGCGAAAGCCGACGATTGCCGCGGCCAGGCCGCTCAATGCGATCCACCAATATGATTGCAACGCGCCGCTTAAATCCATCAGCAGCCGTGTGGTGGTCGGCAGTGGCACGGCCAGCGATTTGAACATATCTGCAAAGCGCGGCAGCACAAACAGCAGCATCAACAGCAACACGCCCACCGCCACCGTGATCAGCAGCGACGGATAGATCAGCGCGCCGATGATGGCGCTGCGCGTCTGCATCTGCTTGCGGGTCATGCTCGCCAGGCGGTCGAGCATGTTCGCGAGATTGCCGCCGGCTTCACCCGCCGCGACCAGGCTGCGGCAGACCGGATCAAAACACTGCGGATGCTGCAGCATCGCCGCCGAGAGCGGCTCGCCTTGCTCGACGCTGCGGCAAAGGTCTCCCATCACCGCGCGCCACGTCAGATCCTTCGACTGCTTCTGAAGCGAATGCAGCGCTTCGGTGATCTGCGTTCCGGAGGAAACGAGCAGATAAAGCTGGCGGCTGAAGACGGCGAGGTTCTTCAGCAGCCGGCTGCGCCCCATGCGGCGTTTGCCGTGATAGCTCGATTGCGGCAACGCGCCGCCGCGCGATTGCTCGATGTGGCTGACGAATAATCCCTGCCGCCGAAGCGCATCCATCGCCTCGGTCTGATTGGCGGCCTCCATCAAGCCGCCGCGCGGAGCGCCGCCGGCGTCGCATGCTTCATAGCGAAACCTCATGCCGCCTCCTTCTTCGGTGAATCATCAGGCGGCGGCGCAACAAAGCCGCCTTGATTCTCATCTTCGTTGTGCGTGACGCGCAGGATTTCTTCGAGGCTGCTCTGGCCCTCGAGCGAGAGCATCACGCCTTCCTCGCGCAGCGTGCGTCCGCCCTGGCGCTGAAATTCAGTGCGCAGCTCATGTGAAGGCGCCGCCTTGTGGATCATCCGGCGAAGCAGCGGCGTCACTTCCATCACCTCATAAATGCCAAATCGCCCCTGAAAGCCGCTGTCGTGGCACTGCTGGCATCCCAGCCCCTTGCGAAAAGCGCGGCCGACGCGATCTGTCAATCCCGCATCGCGGAGCTCAAGCTCCGATGGGTAATATTTCGTCGCGCATCCGCCGCAGATGCTTCGAGCAAGGCGCTGCGCGACAACGCCATTGAGCGCGCTGGAAAGCAAATAGGATTCAATGCCCATATCGAGGAGACGAGCGACGGCACCGGGCGCATCGTTGGTATGCAATGTCGCCAGCACCAGGTGGCCGGTGAGCGCCGCTTGTACGCCGACCCGCGCCGTTTCCTGGTCGCGGATTTCGCCGACCATGATCACATCCGGATCCTGCCGCAACATGCTTCGCAGCGCGCGGGCGAATGTCAGGCCCACCGCTTCATGCACGTGGGTCTGATTGATCATGTCGAGCTGATATTCGACTGGATCTTCAATCGTCACAATATTCAGCTCGGGGCTGCGAAGAAGCTCAAGAGCCGAATAAAGCGTGGTGGTTTTGCCGCTGCCGGTGGGGCCGGTGACCAGCACAAGCCCGTGGGGCTGCTGCAGCATTCGTTTGAACGAGATGAGCGCTTCATCGCGGAAGCCCAGGTCTTCCAGCCGCACGCGGAGATTCGTTTTATCGAGAATACGAATGACGATCTTCTCGCCGAGCAATGTCGGCATGCTGCTGACGCGCAGATCGATCTCACGCCCCTCGGCGATGATGTGAACGCGCCCTTCCTGCGGCAGGCGCTTCTCCGCGATGTCCATCTTCCCGATGACTTTCACGCGCGAGATGATTGCCGCGTGCATGCCGGCGGGGGGCTTCATCAAATCGCGCAGCACGCCGTCGATTCGATAGCGGATGCGCGTTCCCTTCTTCTCCGGCTCGATGTGAATGTCGCTGGCTTTGTCGCGGATCGCGGTGAGCAGCGTGACGTTGATCAGATTGACGATCGGGCTGCCGGCCACCATCTTGTCCAAATCGGTGGCGGGGCCTTCATCCACGCTCTCGCGCTCGACGACCGCGACATCCTCTTCACTGAGCGATGTGAGGAAGGCATCGATTGTCGTTTCGCCGGTGGCGTATTTGCGGATGTATTCGCGGACATTCGATTCCAGCGCCAGCACCGTGCGAATCTTGCAGCCGGTCAGCTCGCGCAGTCGGTCGATCTTGGGCAGGCATTGCGGCTCGGTCATAGCGACCGTGATCGTGCCGCGCACCTTGAACATCGGAATCGCCAGCAGCTTCTCGGCTTCTTCGGGCGAGACGATTTTCAGCAGTGTGGGATCGATCAGCCCGTGACGAAGCTGGCATCCCTTAACACCGAGTGTGCGAGCCAGAACGTGAACCAGCGTTGTGCCGCTGATGACGCCTTGCTCGACGAGCAGCTCGCCCAGCATGCGGCCGCTGGCCTTCTGCTCCGCCAATGCCTTGGTGAGCTGCTCCTGCGAAACCGCGCCTTCGCGCAGCAACGCCTCACCGATTCTCGTGCGCTTGCCGCCCAGATTCACAGGAAGCTCCTGACGGCGGTGTTGGCGTCGTCGAAATAGTCGAACTGCGATGTCAGATCCGTTAACTCCAGAACCTCGCGCACCGTCTTGTTGGCGGCACACAGCCGCAGCGTCTGCCCGCCATCGCCCAGGTCTTCACTCACATCCAGGAGCGCTTCGAGTCCCTTGCTGTCGATAAACGGAACCGCTGACATGTCCACAACAAATCGCCCCAGGCTGGCGGCGCGGGTCCGCCCGATCCGCTCCTTAAACGCCGGCACATCCTGCTCGATCAGCGGCCCATCAGGCCGGAGCACGGTTACGGCGCCTTGTTGTTGTTCGTCGATCTTCATGGTGATCTCGGGCTACAACATTCGTTCGCGAAATTTCCATTCAGCAACAGGACAACTGTCATCCCGAGGTACTCCGAAGGATCTGGCCCATTTGCTCAAGTCGGCCAGATGCTTCGGAGTACCTCAGCATGACCGTTTGGCGCGATGAACGGCGCGTCGGGCGGGCACTGCCCGCCGCCTTTCCCGGAGCAACCCATCAGCACGCCGTCGATGGATCACGCCGCCTGTTTGTTTACCGGCACCTTCAACGTAAACGTCGCGCCATGATCCAATCGCGACTCGACCGTGATATCTCCGCCGTGTAGTCGCACGACTTCGCGCGCCAGCGTCAGACCGAGTCCCGTGCCGGTGATCTTCGCAACCCGCGGATCCTTGGCGCGATAGAACCGATCGAAAATCTTTTCCTGATCGGATTCGCTGATCCCGATGCCCGTGTCCTTTACCTGCACCGAGAAGAGCCGGTCATCGACATTCACGACGACTTCGACCTTGCCGTTGGTCTGCGTGTACTTGAGCGCATTGCCGACGAGGTTGTGCAGCGCCAAGAGCATCTTGTCGCGGTCGCCCTGGATGACGGCCAATTTGGGCGGCAACGTAAACGTGAGCGTGACTTTCTTTTCGATCGCCTGCTGCTCATATTCCAGCCGCAGCTCTTCGAAGAGCTGATCGAGCCGCACGTCGTCGTAATGCACTTCAAAGCTGCCGGCTTCGATCTCGGCGACGGAAAGCATCTCGCCGACGATGCGCTCGAGGCGTCGGGCTTCGCCATTGATGACATTCAAGCACTTGACGCGCGTGCCTGGATCGTCTTCGCCATTCTCGATCGCGGTTTCGACATACAGGCGAATGTTGGTGAGCGGCGTTCGCAGCTCGTGCGTCGCCTGCGCGACAAAGCGATTGCGCGCCTCCTCGGCGACGCGTTGCTGGGTAATGTCTTCAATGGTGACGATGGCAGTGCCGCTGTCTTCGCGACGAACCGGGCGGACGACGAATCGCAGCACGCCCGCCGGCCCATCTTCGCGGCGCTCGATATCGTGAACCGAGCGGCGGCGATTGGTGCCGTCGGCAATCTCGCGAATGGCCGTCAGCACGCTCTCGACCTGAAGGAATTTGGAAACATCCGCGCCCACCACGTCTTCGCGGCGCGGAGCCGACAACAGCGCGCCCGCCGCCCCGTTGGCATAGCGCACGGTGCATTTGTCATCCACCAGCAGCAGCCCTTGCGAGAGCGTATCGCAGGCGGCATCCAGCTCGGTGCCGCCTTCCTGGCGACGATTCAGGGCGGCGCGGGCGCGATCGCCATTATTTTGCCGGCGCAGTTTGCCGGCTTCGTCGATCAACGTGTTCCAGGCGACGGCTTCTTTTCCAAATTCGGGGTTGATCGCCAATGATTCGATGCACGCCTCTCCGGCCGCAAGCGCGTTGAGCGCCTCGCTCACCGCGCCCAAGCCGCGCAGGCGCGATCGCACTCTACGATAGAGCACCAGATGCAGGCTCAGGGCGACGACGCAGAAGAACGCCGCGCCGATTGCCGCCTCCCAACGCTCGGTCGGCGCGGCAAGCGGAGCAATCAATCGAAGCTCGGCGGGGCCGTGATGCGGGATATTCAACACGAGATGTGCCGACATGGCCTGGTCGTCGGCTGGCGCATGCGTCTTTAATGCGCGAATCGGCGGCCACGTCGCCGGCAGTTCCTGAACCGTCGCCTCCGAGGGCTTCGATGATGCGAGAATCTTGCCGTTAGGCAGAACGATCTGGCAGGAAGAAAGCTGATTGGCGCGTGCCGCGTCGGCGACCATTCGCCGCACGGCGGTCAGCTCTCCCTGCTGCAAAAGCAGCTCGATCGAAGGCGCAAGCATCTCGCCGACGGAATAGACCTGGTGCCCGCGCATCGCTTCCATCGCCGACTGCTGCGTGCGGGTGGTCCACCAGACGGTGACGGTCATCACCGTCAGCAGCAGCGCCGCCAGCGACAGCCCGACCGATGCAACGACCGACTCGCCGCTCAGCAAGAATCGATTACGCGAACGCGCTGGCGCGGATTGCTTCTGCGCGGGGTCCATGACGCCTCCGGCTTGTGGGGACAATAACGACACTTGTCGGATGTATCGGTTGTCCGGCTTTTGACTTGACCGCAAAGCGCCTGCGCGATTTGTCCGAGCCGTATCGGTACGATTATCCGGACCGCGAAAATTGGCGTAGAATCGTGCCGATGCGAATTGGTCCGATACAACTGCCCGCGCCAATCTGCCAGGCGGGGCTGGCGGGATACAGCGATCGCGCGATGCGCATCGTCGCCCGCCGGCGCGGGTGCCCGTATGCCGTCACCGAAGCGCTGCTCGATACGATTCTGCTCAACGGCGGCGAAGGTCTGCGAAAGTCGATCGACATCAGCGATGAGGATCATCCCGCCGCCGGACAGATCATGGGAAGCGAGCCGGAGACGATGTCGCGCGCGGCCAACATCCTCCATCGCGCCGGCTTTGACGTGATCGATCTCAACTTCGCCTGCCCCGTCAAAAAGATCAAAAACAAAGCGCGGGGCGGGCACATGCTATTGGACGACGAGCGCGGCATGTCGATCCTCCGCGCCGTGCGGCAATCGCTTCCGTCATCCGCCGTCACCACCATCAGCCTGCGGCGAGGGTTCGATGATTCAGATGAATCGCGCGAACGTTTTTTTCGCCTCGCCGATGCCGCGTGGGACAATGACTATGCGGCGATAAGAGTTCACGGCCGCACCGTCGAGCAGAAATACCAGGGCCAAAGCCGCCGATCATTTTTAAAAGAAGTGAAGGACCGATATCCCGATCGGACGATCCTGGGCAGCGGCGACGTTTTCACCGCCGAGGATGCGGTGCGGATGCTTCGCGAGACGGGCATCGATATCGTCTGGATCGCCCGCGGCGCGATCGGCAACCCGTGGATCTTCGGGCATGTGAAGCAACTGCTCGCCGGCGCGGATCCATCGAGCATCACCCCGCCAACGCTCGGCGAGCAGAAGGACGCGCTGGTCGAGCATTTTGCGATCGCGATGCAAATTCACGGTGAATCGCTTGCCGGCCGCCGCATGCGAAAGATCGGCATCAAGTACAGCCGCTTTCATCCGCAGAGCGCCAGCGTGAAGACTGACTTCATCGCGGTACAAAGCTTGCGCGACTGGAGCGCGGTGATCGATCGCTGGTACGCCACCGACGGCCCCGGCCAATGGCCCGACCCCCGCGCGGCGGATGAGGTGAACGATTCCGCGGAAGTGCAGGACTGCGGCCTGGACGATGGGGCCCGACTCCCTCTCCCCTGTACTCAGGGGAGAGGGTTGGGGTGAGGGGACGGACGCGTCGATCTGCGAATCTCGCTGTTTTGCAGCCCGCGTCCCCTCACCCTGCCCTCTCCCCTGCGTACAGGGGAGAGGGTTCTGAGCGCGCCTTTCGTGCGTTGCAACATCAATCTTGGAATCCACGATGCATCACTCCCGCACGCCTCCCCGCAATCGCCTGGCGAAAGTCCTCCCCGACGAGTGGCGGCAGCTTCTGGTCAGCCGCGGCGTGCCGAAGCGCAAATACACCGCCGTCTGCAAAGCCACCCTTGCCGGTGGGCGCGTGATCGAAGAGCTCATCGTCGAAGAAGGCTGGATCATCGCGCTAAGCAAAGATGGCTTGTCCGGTATCTTCGAGCAGCGCATCGACTTTGATCCGCGATTGATCGTGGAGTTGGAAATTCTGCAGGTCGTCTGACGCCGGAAGGGCCGTTCTCACGCTTTAGAAACTTCGCAGCGCCCCGCCGGCTTGCTACACTTTCCCCTCGGAAGGCGGCACATCATGCGAATGAAAGCACTTTGCGGCTGGGCAATTCTGCTTCTGTGTTTGGCGTCCATGGGCGGGGCGGCGGATCGTCCCCCGGCGTTGAGCAGGGGGGATCAGCTTCTTGCCGACTATTTCCGCGATGAAACTGCGGACCTGTCGCGGCGATGTCTTGCGAATATTAAGACCGCTGACGACTGGAATGCCGCCAAGCCGGAGTTGCGGCGCCAGCTTGCGGAGATGCTGGGCCTGTGGCCAGAGCCGCCGCGTACGGATCTGAAGCCGGTCATCACCGGCAAGATCGAGGCGGATGAGTTCACGGTCGAAAAGCTACAATTTCAATCCAGCCCGCATCTGTATGTCACCGGCGATCTGTATCTGCCGAAGCATCAGACGAAGCCCGCGCCGACGATTCTCTACGTCTGCGGCCACAGCCAGACGAAAGTGAACGGCATCGCCTACGGCGCCAAACCCTCCTATCAGCATCATGGGGAATGGTTCGCAAGAAATGGATATGTATGCCTGATCATCGATCCGCTGGAGCTGGGGGAGATCGAGGGGGAGCATCACGGCACCTATCGCCGTGAGATGTGGTGGTGGCACTCGCGCGGCTACACGCCCGCCGGCGTCGAGGCGTGGAACAGCATGCGCGCGATCGACTATCTCATCAGCCGCCCGGAAGTGGATGCAAATCGCATCGGCATGACCGGCCGTTCGGGCGGCGGCGCTTACACATGGTGGACGGCCGCGCTGGATGATCGCGTGAAGGTCGCCTGCCCCGTGGCGGGGATTACCGATTTGCAGAATTATGTCGTCGATGGGTGCATCGAAGGGCATTGCGACTGCATGTTCATGGACAACACCTATCGCTGGGACTTTGCCCAGGTGGCGGCGCTGGTCGCGCCCCGCCCCATGCTGATCGGCAACAGCGACAAAGACACGATCTTTCCCCTCGACGGCGTTTATCGCGTTCACGAACAGACGCGCCGGATTTATCGATTGCTGGGCGCCGAAAAAAATCTTGGACTGCTCATCACCGAAGGGCCGCACAAAGATACGCAGGACCTGCAAGTTCCCGTCTTTCGCTGGTTCAATCGGTTTTTGAAGGGCGAAGAAGGAACCGTTGATAAAGTCGCCACGCCATTCTTCGATGCGCCGAAGCTCAAGGTGTTTGATGAGCTGCCGCGCGATCAGATTAATACGACCATTCACGAGAGCTTCGTGCCTGCCGCGCCGAAGCCGGCGATTCCCAATTCGGTGCAAGAATGGGCGGCGATGCGCGCCAATTGGATGGCGGCATTGCGCGAAAAGACCTTCATGGGCTGGCCGCAATCGCCGCCGGCGCTGGACGTGAAGCGCGCGTTCAGCCGAAGCCGTGAGGGCGCCACGCTCACCGGTTACGACTTTGTGAGCCAGCGCAACGTGCCTTTGCGGCTTTATGTTATCACGGCAGACCAAATCAAGCCGAACCGATTGCAGTTGGAGGTTTTGGATGAAGAGACTTGGGGAGTCTGGCAAGTGCGAATGCGCCGTCGCTTTGGCGACGATCTGGACGATCTGAAAGGATCAGTCGAGGTGGCGAGGGGCGTCCAGCAACCTTATCACACCGATACAGCGATGGCTTGGATCGCTCCGCGCGGAATTGGCTTGAGCGGGTGGACAAGCGATCCGAAAAAGCAGGTGCAGATCAAGCGCCGCTTCGCGCTGCTCGGTCAGACGCTGGATGGCATGCGCGTGTGGGATGTCCGCCGCGCGATACAAGCGATTCGCTCGATCGATTCCATCGCGCGCGTTCCATTGAGCTTATCGGGTCATCATCGAGCCGCGGGGGTTGCGCTGTATGCTTCACTCTTCGAGCCGGACGTGAATGATCTGATTCTCTACGATCTGCCCAAATCGCATCACGATGGACCGGATTTGCTGAATGTGCTCAAGACGCTCGATCTGCCTGCCGCCGTAGCGATGGCGGGGGAGCGTTTGACGATTCAGATCGTGCAGGCCGACGCGGGGTGGGAATATCCGAAAGCAGTGGCGGCGAAACTTGGGTGGGGAACCGGGCGCGTTCAGGTTGTCGGTTTGCCGCGCGAGCTGTCCGCTGTGCCTCCTCCCTCCTCCGGTACTCCGGGGGAGGGCAGAGGTGGGGGCTCGTCTGCGGCCGCTGAACAATCCGCCCCCACCCAAACCCTCCCCCGGAGTACCGGAGGAGGGAACAGCGTCCGGTCGCCCGGTTCCACACAGCCGACGCCCTATTCGGCGGAAGCCCATCGCGCGATGGTGGCGACGGTGAATCCGATCGCCACGCAGGCGGGGCTCGATGCGATCCGCCGTGGCGGCAACGCGATCGACGCGGCGGTTGCTGCCGCCCTTACGCTCGGCGTTGTCGATGGGCAAAACTCCGGCATCGGCGGGGGATGCTTCATGCTGATTCGCCGCGCGGACGGAAGCTTCGTTGCGCTCGATGGCCGCGAGAGGGCGCCCGCCGCCGCGTCGCGCGATATGTTTTTGCGCGATGGGAAAGTGATGCCCGACGCCAGCACCACCGGCGCGCTGGCCAGCGGGATTCCCGGATCGTTGGCCGTTTATGATTTCGCGCTTCGCAACGCGGGCGGACGATCGAAGCTGGCAGATCTGCTGCGTCCTGCCGCCGATGTCGCGGAGCAAGGCTTCCCAATCAGCGCCAGCTATGCTTCAAGACTCAAATCCACCGCAAACGACCTGGCCAAATTCCCGCAATCGGCGGCAATCTTTCTCGACGCCGATGGCCACGCCTGGCCCAAGGACCATCTGCTCAAGCAATCCGACCTCGCCCGCTCCTATCGAAATATTGCCGATTCCGGAATCGATTGGTTCTATCGCGGGCCGTTCGCAACGGCGGCAGAGAAATGGATGCGCGCCAATGGCGGCTTGATCACCGCCAAGGATTTTGCCGACTATCACATCGTCGAGCGCACGCCGCTTCGCACCGAATATCGCGGCTACGCGATCGTCGGCTTTCCGCCGCCAAGCTCGGGCGGCGTGCACGTCGCGCAGATCCTCAACATCCTCGACAACTTCAACGTGCGCGCGCTCAATGATGCCGATCCGGCACAGCGGCTGCATGTTCAGGCCGAGGCAATGAAGCTCGCGTTCGCCGATCGCGCCTATTGGCTGGGCGATCCGGATCAGGTGAAGGTTCCGCGCGGCCTCGTTGGGAAGGAATACGCCAAATCGCTTGCGCAGAAGATCGATCTGCATCGTGTCATTGCCGTCCCCGAACACAGCACTCCTTCACAGAGCGAGGTGGATGTATTCCTGCAATCGCTTCCGCCGAGCGGCAAGCACACCACGCATATCGCCGCCGCCGATGCAGAGGGGAATTGGGTTGCGATCACGACGACTGTCAACACATCTTTCGGATCAAAGGTAGTGGTTCCCGGCACCGGCGTTTTGCTGAACGATCAGATGGACGATTTTTCGATTCAGCCGGGCGTGCCCAACGCCTTTGGCCTGATCGGCGCCGAGCGCAACAGCGTCGGCCCCGGCAAACGGCCGCTCTCGAGCATGAGCCCGACCATCGTCCTGAAGGACAACAAGCCGATCCTCACGCTCGGCGCCGCCGGCGGGCCGACGATCATCAATCAGGTCGTCGATGCGCTGGTGAATCATCTGGATCTGGGCATGCCGCTACCGCAGGCGGTCGCCGCCCCGCGCATTCATCATCAGTGGCAGCCGGATGTGCTGGTCGTCGAGCCGGATCTTCCGGCGAACGTCATTGAGGAATTAAAACGCCTCGGCCACAAAATCGAAACCCGCCGCGGCCTGGGCGCGACGCAGGCGATCGGCCTCGACGACCACGGCGTCTTCGTCGGCGTCCACGATCCCCGAGTCGAGGGCCAGGCGGCGGGGGTGGATTGATCGTGGCGACTGCGCCCAATTCCCTCCTCCGGTACTCCGGGGGAGGGTTAGGGTGGGGGTTCGGGCGAGAGGCGCACCTTCGACACAACCCCCACCCCGGCCCTCCCCCGGAGTACCGGGGGAGGGAGTAAAACAATATACCGTGCGGCGAAAACCGTTGTCGGATCGCGGCGCTGTTGGTTAGGATGTTACCCGCCAAATCCCCACTTCACGGAGCAGCGACAATGGCAAACGTAGAAAATCAAATCACTCGGCGAGAGCTCATCGCATCGGCGGCGGCCGCCGGAATCGCGCTCACCGCGCTCGACGGTGTCGCGAGATCAGAAGAATCAATTGCCGCAGCTTCGCCCCTCGCGGGCTGGAGCAACGGCTGTCCGCGCGCGGAGGTCAGTCCGCAGTTCACGATGGAGCCTGCCGGTGGGCCAAGCGGTACCCCTTGTCTTTCGATTACTGCCGATGCGCGCGAGGGGCTTGATGGGTATTGGAAGAAGTCGTTTCCTGTAACCGGCGGAACGACCTATCGCTTCTCGGCGCTTTATCGTGAAACCGATGTAGCTGTCCCGCGGCGGAGCGTCGTCACGAAGCTCGATTGGCAGGACGCCAAAGGCCGCGCGGTGCCGCTGGATCATCCGCAGAAGCTCGGTGTGCTTGAGCGCATGACTGCGATGGCGGAGACGGAATTCCCCGAGCCGGGCGAGAAGCGCGCCGATGGTTGGGTTCCGATTTCGGCGGTCTACACCGCGCCGAGCCGCGCGACGCAGCTCGCGGTGCGGCTGCATCTGCAATGGTCGCCCAGCAGCAAAGTGCAATGGGCCAACATCGCGCTTGAGCCGGCCGATCCGCTTCCGCCGAGAGTGGCGCGGCTGGCGACGGTCCACCTTCAGCCGCGCAATGGGAAGACGCCGATGGGCAATTGCCAGCTTTATGCGCCGCTGATCGCCGATGCCGCAAAGCAGGGGGCAGATCTGGTTGTCCTCGGCGAAACGCTCACCTACGCGTTTCTCAGCAGCAAATTCCACGAAGTGGCCGAATCGATTCCCGGCCCGTCCACCGAATACTTCGGCAAGCTCGCCAAGGAGCACAATCTCTACATCGTGCCCGGCCTCGTCGAGCGCGAGGGGCATCTGGTTTACAACACGGCGGTGCTGATCGGGCCGGATGGCAACGTGATCGGCAAATACCGCAAGACCTGCCTCCCGCGCTCGGAGATCGACGGCGGCATCGCACCGGGTAATGACTATCCCGTCTTTCAGACGCGCTTCGGAAAAGTCGGCATCATGATCTGCTACGATGGCTTCTTCCCCGAAGTGGCGCGGCAGCTGGCCAACAACGGCGCGGAAGTGATCGCCTGGCCCGTCTGGGGCTGCAACCCGCTGCTGGCCCGCGCGCGAGCCTGCGAGAATCATACGTACCTGGTCAGCAGCACCTACGAAGATATCTCCAGCAACTGGATGCTCTCGGCGGTGTTCGACCACGCCGGCAACACGCTGGCGCAGGCGAAGGAGTGGGGCACGGTGGCTGTCGCCGAGGTCGATCTGAACGCCCGCACGCGCTGGCCGAGCCTCGGCGATTTCCAAGCCGAAATCGCGCGGCACCGGCCGGTGGCGATGGGGGAGCCGAAAGTCAGTTGAATCGCGGCTCAGAACCCTCGCCCCTGTAGTCAGTTTGTAGGGTGGGCGTACTCGCCCACCACGTGCGGAAGATGGTGGGCGAGTACACCCACCCTACAGGACTGAATCGCGGTTCAGAACCCTCGCCCCTGTACTCAGGGGAGAGGGCAGGGTGAGGGGACGGCGGGCCGCGATATGGCGCCGTTCGCAAGTTGACGCGTGCGTCCCCTCACCCCAGCCCTCTCCCCTGAGTACAGGGGAGAGGGAGCAATGCGGAACTGCGATACAATTCATGCCGCAAGAACCCGTCATGCTGAGGTACCCCGAAGCATCTGGCCGCTCGCGCGAATCAGCCAAGAGCTTGCGAGTACCTCAGCATGACAGTGTGCGAGAATCCTGCGCGTTGCGATTTCCAAGATTTCGCAGAATATGTCCATAATTGGCTGCTTTTGAGGAGTCGTCATGCGTTCCACCATTCGATGGATCAACTGCCTGCTCATGGCAACTTGCGTCTGCTTTGGCTCTGCAACTCTTCAACAGGCACACGCACAGCAAAAGCCCAACCCGCTGCCTGAGCGCGTTCCTGCAAAACAGGATCGCGAGCCCAAGGGCCTTGCCGGAGTCGGGTTGACCGCTGAGCAGGTCAATGCATCGATCGACAAGGGCGCGGCGTTTCTCTGGAACTGGATTAAGGAAAATGACCTCAAGGGAAACCGGGTGTTCGGGAACGACACCCAGCATTTGATCTGCTCGCTGGCGCTGGTACATGCCGGGGCGCATAAGAAGTTTCCTGACTTTGATGCCGCCCTTCGTGATCTGTTGGGGCGGGTCAAGCCCGAAACACTTTCTGATCGGACCTACAACGTCGGCCTGCTCTGCATGCTGGTGGAATCGTACGGCGATCCTACATTTTATCCGGTCATGCAGCGCGCCGCGCGGCTGCTGTTTGAAGGGCAGGGGCCCAAGGGAACGTGGGATTATGTGCCGATGATCAAGCCGGAAGTGCTGGCCGATCCGGACGACGATCAGCCGCTCCGGGTGGCCGGCGGATTTCCGCTGGATGGCACCGGCATCGCCGCTCCGTGGCAACGCACCACCACCTGGGAATCGCAGCATGATAAAGACAATTCCGTCACGCAGTACGCGCTACTCGGGCTGCACTCGGCATCGCGCTCGGGCATCAAGCTTCCCGATGAAGTCTGGAAGCGAAACCTGGACACGACACGCCAGCGGCAAACCAAAGACGGCGGCTTTAACTACGAATCAGGCGGAGCAGCCGCCTACGGCAGCATGACCGCCGCCGGTATCTGCGCGATGGCGCTCGATCGATTTGAGCTGGGCGAGAAAGATGTCAATAACGACGAAGGAATCGAGCGCGGCCTCGGATGGCTGGCCCAGAAGTTTACCGTGGACAAAAACCCGGAGAGCAGTCAATACCACTTTTATTATCTATATTCGCTCGAGCGCGTCGGACGGATCCTGGATACGGAATTCATCGGGGAGCATGAATGGTATCCGTTGGGCGCTAAATATCTGGTGACGAGCCAATTCCCCGACGGACATTGGGAAAGCAAATCCGATAACCAGTACCCGCGCTTGCCGGCGAGTTTTGCGCTGCTGTTTCTCACGCGCGCGACGCCATCGCTAAACGTGGCCCACGAGCGCGGGGGCAACGGAACGTTGCGAACAGGCGTGAAAGCCGCTCCGGGCCAGCGGCTTTATGTCATCCTCGACGCCTCCGGCTCGATGATCGACATGATGGGAGACAAGCGCAAATTCGATATCGCCCGCGGCGCGGTGGACACGATCATTCAGGGGATGCCGGACAATTCGCAGGTGGGCCTGCGGGTTTACGGTCATCGCAAGAATTCGCTACAGCCCGGTGCGGACCAGGATACCGAGCTGCTGATTCCATTTGGCCCGCTGAACAAGAAGACCTTCAGCGCCAAGACCGCGCAGCTCCGCGCCCGCGGGAAGACGCCGCTGGCGCTGAGCCTCACCGAGGCGCAGAAGGATTTGAGCGGCGCGGCAAAGGCCAACGGCGATCCGCTCACCGTCATCCTTCTGACCGACGGCGGCGAAGACACCTTCCCCCGACAGGATCCGCTCAAGGCGGCGCGCGAATTCGCCAAGCTTCCCAACGTGCACTTCTACATCGTCGGATTCGATGTGGCTTCGCGCCCGGATTGGATCACCCAGTTGCAATCGATGGCGAAGCTCGCCAACGGCATGTTCCTGCCCGCCGCCGAGGGAGACACGCTTATCAAGAGCATGAAATCGGCGGTCTACATGACTCCCGATACGTACGTCGTGAGTCAGGATGGCAAGCCAATCATCGACAAAGGCGAATTCGGATCGACGGTGCAACTGCCGGAAGGAAAATACAACATCAAGGCGACCTACGCCGGCCGGAGCTTCGACAAGGATTTCTGGATCAACACCAACAGCATGACCGCCGTCATCTTCGACGCGGCAAAGGTGAAGACGCCGCCGGCGACGATGCCGGCGCGATGAGAATCTGGAAGCTTGAAGAAGGCGTCGGCCATGTGGCATGGGCGGCTCGCCCATGAATCGCGGTACGCCGCGATTTGCGTGGCATGGGTTTCCAACCCATGGCTTGCCGTACTCGGCAACTTGTGGCATGGGTTTCCAACCCATGGCTTGTTGTACTCAACAAGCGTCGGCTGTACTCGGCCGACATAAGCAAGAGCGAAGCGTTCTTCTCCATCGCGATAGAAGATCAATCCGCTCGGGCCTCTATCGGCTGCGCCGATGCTCGTGAGTACACGAGTCCACGGGACTTCGGCGAGCTCAGTCGAGCCGCCGGCCCCCCGTGCCACGAAATTCCCATGGCCGCGCACTCTTGTACATCTCTCCACCAATCGCAACGATACTCGCCACGATGAGTTCGACCCGCTCCCGCGCAACGCAGTTAGCCAATGCCCAAAGCGAAGTCCTCGACCTGCTCGTTGTCGGCGGCGGCATCGTCGGCTCTGGCATCGCGCGCGATGCGGCCCTGCGCGGCCTGCGCATCCTCGTCATCGATCAGCATGATTTTGCATTCGGCACCAGCAGCCGCTCGAGTCGGTTATTGCATGGCGGGCTGCGATACCTGGCACAGGGACGCTTGCGGCTCGTGCGCGAGGCCAGCGCCGAAAAGATGATCCTTCATCGCATCGCGCCGCATCTGGCCGAGCCGCTGCCTTTCATTTTCCCGACCTATCGCGGCACGGAATGGAAGCGCTGGAAACTGGGGATCGGTGTCAAGATTTATGACCTGCTTTGCGGCAAATCAAACCTTGGCAAATCATCCGTGCTCGATCGCGCCGGCGTTTTGCAATTGCTCCCCGGGCTTTCGCAGGAGAATCTGACCGGAGCCGTCCGCTATTTCGACGGCTTCACCAACGACGCGCGGCTCGTGCTCGATACCTTGCGATCCGCCTCTCATGGCGGCGCGATGACGCTCAACTATCTGGCGCTTGTTTCAGCCGATCGGCGCGACGAGGTGTGGCATTGCGAGTTGGAAGATCACGCCGGCGGCGAGCGTGTGAAAGTCCGCGCGCGAACTGTCGTCAACGCAGCAGGTGCGTGGGCACCGGGCTTTGCGGCCAGCCGCGTGAAGCTGCGGCTGACCAAGGGCGTTCATCTGGCGATCGATCGCGAGCGTCTGCAGGTACCCAGCGCCGTTGTTATGACCGAGGGCCCGCGGATTCTGTTCGTCATCCCCTGGGGCCAGCGCATTGTGCTGGGCACGACCGACACCGATTACGATGGCCCGCTCGATGCCCCATCCTGCGAGCAGGCGGACCTGCAATATGTGCTGTCGATCGCTAATCGCTCGTTTCCATCGGCGAACCTGAAGCCGGCGGACGTGATCAGCGCCTGGGCCGGCCTGCGCCCGCTGATCGCCGACCCGCGCGGCCGGCCTTCGGATATTTCCCGCGCTCATCAAATCGCCATGACCGAACCGGGATGGCTTGACGTCGCCGGGGGCAAGCTCACGACCTACCGCCTGATGGCCGAGCAAGCGGTCGATCACATCGTCGAGCATCTTGGAAAAAATACGCCGCCATGCAGCACAGCCAATCGCCCGATTCTGGACAATGGCCTGACCTTGCAATTCAGCGCGGTTGTCCCCCCCGAACCTTCGCCGGCAGCGGTCGAGCAGTATTGCCGCCATGAGTGGGCGATGCATCTGGATGATGTGATGATCCGCCGATCTGGTTGGAATTACTATTATCACAATCGCGATCAAATCGCGGCGACTGTCGCCGACCAGATGGCGGAAATCCTAGGCTGGGATACGGCGCGGCGCGAGCAGGAGCTGGAACGTTATCGCCACATGACCAGAGGACTCGCGCCGGTGTGGGAAAGCGAGCCTCAAAACCCTGGCGCGCGATGATTGGAGCGTTGGGACGGTTGGGGCCATGAAGGATGGTCTCGCGAGCGCGGACTGGGACAAAGCGGAGATTGAACGTCGAACGTCCAACGTCGAACTTAGAACTTCGAACGAAGCACAGTCCGTTCGAAGTTGGACGTTCGACGTTGAATGTTCGAAGTTCAATGTTTACACGTCTTGACTGCGGCACCAAACTGAAGTCACAACGTTGATCAACCAACAGACTCGCCCGATAATCGGTGACATGCGTGGCCGTTGCACCATCAAAACGTCCCTTCAAAAGATGATCGGGGCCACGCCACACCGATCCTGCCTTCTGCTGAGCTTCCATCTGATCCTGTTGCTTGCCGCGAGTGGATGCGCAACTGTTACTGTCGCAACCGCTGGCACCATCGCCGGCATCGCGGCCACTTCAATTTCAACCGGCGCCGAGGTTTATAAGTGGGGTAAACTTGATGCGGTGGAGATGGATACGTTCGAGGATTGCGTCGCCGCCGTGCGACTGGCAGCGCGTGATCTGCAACTGAAAATCGTTAAAGATCTGAAGGCCGATTCCAAACAAGATCGCTGGTCGTTCCTGCTTAGCGACGATCTGAAGGACACGATCTCCATCGGCATCGATCGTCGAACCCAACGCCTCACGGCCATGCGCATCAATGTCGGCCTCTTCGGGTCCGAGCCCACCGCGCGGCTCGTTCTTACACGCATTCGCACGCACCTTCCCAGCCTCGCCCAGCCGGGTCGGAGCGCGACGCCGACGACGCAGAGCACGTGCAGAAGCTGCGATTCGACGACCCGCCCATGTCTTCCAACGGAAAACAGGTAGTGGACGCGGAGCTAACCAATGACAAGGGAAGGATTCTCGCCAGCACCTTCGTCACGGCTCCTATGGACGGCCTGGCTCGTAGTGAACACTGCCGTCGAGGAAGAGCGCGTTCTTGCTGCCGCGATAGGGGGGATGAAAGGTGGGCGGATTAAAATGGAAGCCACCACCCGCGTCCATCCCCAGAAAGTCGGTCAGTATACGCAAGCGAGGAGTGGCGGCATGCTGAGGGTTGCCGTCGGTGACAGGCGTTTCGCGGCCAGTTGGCACGAGGTAGATGTAGCTGATGCCGTTGCCAGGCTGCTTCGCGTCGCACCGCGCGAAGACCGATTCATCGGAATCGTCGCCAGGACAGTGGTAAACCTGGCCGGGCGCAAGATAGTCGTGCAGCGCCACCGGCAAAGCCGGACCGGCGTCCTTGGGGAGTGCGAACGGCGGCGGCATCAACAGTGCGACAGGCCACATCTTTTGCTCGCCCTGATACGCATGAAGGGCCTGGCCGATCTGCCGAAGATTTGAGGCGCACTTGACGACCCGCGCCGACCGCCGCGCGTAGATTGTCGCGGGGATCAACATCGCGATGAGCACTGCGACAATCCCGATCACGACAAGCAGTTCCACCAGGGAGAAACCGGTTCGCCGGTTTCGGGTGTGTTTCACGGCTCGCACCATAAGTCACCGAGGCTCCTCTATCTAAGATGACGGAGCCGATCCAGACCGTTTCAGGTCCGCCGGGATTTTTCCCGGCCTGGGAAATGTACCTGCCATTTCTGTCGAACGGAGGAAAACTTCAACAGATTGAACGTCGAACGTCCAACGCCGAACTTCCAACTTCGAACGGAGCAAGCCGGCTTACCATCGCGGCAGCGGTTTTCTTCGTTGGACGTTCGGCGTTCGAAGTTGGACGTTCGACGTTCAATCTGTTGAACCATCAACCCGAAGCAGAAAAACGTTCCAGTTGCGATTGCTTATGTGCCGGCCGGTTGCAGACGGTAAATCGTGACCGACTCGCCTGCCGCGGTGTAAGTTCCAACCAGCACGTTGTACTTGCCAGCGGGAATCTTCACGCGATGGACTCCGTACGCAGTACTGGATGGCGTGTCCCCCGCGAACAGCAGGAACGCATCCGGCTCGTGCAACTGAAGGACATTGCCGGAGTTCGTCAGCGATGCCGTCGGGAGCGCCAAGGTTGCCTTGGCAATTAAGGCATCGAGATTCATGCCGGTCCAGGACTTGAGGTAGTAAACCTCGACTAATCCGTCCGCCGAAGTACCCCACGCCGTCATCGGTGGATCAGCGAAGATCAGCGCGCTCGTCGAGCCAACCGGAATTATGCCCATCTGTGCGTTTGCCGTTGCAGCGCCGGCACGACCATAGTCCGACTTAGGATTGGCGACCGAGAGCATTGACGGAGCGCCCCATCGGGACGGATGCGAAAATCGGGACGGGTCTAATTCCCGCCACCGTCGATGGTCGCGTTTTTTGGACGAGCAATCTTCGATAAGCGGACCCGTCCCGTTTTCGGCGGCCGGTTTTCGGCGTCTAAATAGCAAGTTGACGATACCAGTTTCTTCCCGTCCGGTTTGCACTCGGACCGCGCGCCTCGAACTACCAAGGCACACGACTTGTACTTCGGAAGGAATTCTTTTATATTGCTTGTCCACCTCAGGGCATGGAAGGATAACTTGGCTGGTTTCATCGAACATGCCGTTTCTGACATTTACATGGACCACCGACCAATCGGGGTAGAAGAACATGGATTTTCTGCGCCACATCGCACCGGGAGGCTCGTCATTATTGGTCTCGATCGTGAAACTGGTAAATCTCAAAATGACTGGGAAAATGACGCCGGCCAGCATGCTAGAGCTAATCATTTGGGCACTCGTAAGCTTTCTCACGAGTTGCTCTTGGCGAG
Organism: Humisphaera sp.; assembly: GCA_036276235.1. Lineage (GTDB taxonomy): Bacteria > Planctomycetota > Phycisphaerae > Tepidisphaerales > Tepidisphaeraceae > JANWHF01. The sequence goes on from DATBDZ010000121.1 coordinate 29,752, forward strand.
TCTTCACGGACAGACGGACGTTGGCAACGTCTCAGGCAGCGACCAGCCGCTTCACTACCGCTTTGCTTTATCTCGAACGGCTTGCGTGTATTGTTCTGTTAGCGATACTACTCGTCGCCAGCGGTTGTGGCGGCCAAGCTTGCTTGTCGAACGGAATGGGCGGCATTTTGTACTTAACTTATTTATCCACAATAGGTTATCTCCTAGGCGGATTTCTTATTTACCATCAGTTTCCTAAAGTGCGGGCATTGATATTGACTCCATGAGGGGCGAATAATGAATGTGGCAATTACTTTTAGCCGATCGCCTGAGAAGATGGCGCGAAGGGCAAAACGGGTACAGTTGATCCCGAGTCCTGCGAGGACTCTCCGGAAATACATTGTGCTTGAATACGCCGTTACTCTGTTAGGTACCTTGGCTGCTGCCGTAGTGTTGACGTGGCGGCTCTTTCCCCTTGCCTGGCAGCCACCTGATTTGGAAGTGAGCGTAGGACAAGCTTGGCTTTTTCTACTCGTCGGTCCACTTATTGTTGCTGCGGCCGCCGCTTTAAGTTGGCTTACCGCTAGGTTACTTCTAAAGCGCCGAATTGACCGCGCACTTGACGTGTTGCTGGCAACGAAGTTGGCCGCATACACGCCGACTGAGTCTTGTTCGCACGAGCCACTTCCCCAGCGTATCCCTCAACCTCAACCAGCGGAGCGGCAGGTGCTAGAAATGGCGTCATCCCTTGCCCGTTACTAAAATGGCCATTGACGTCGACTTATTGTTGGACCTGTTGAGGGGGCTTGGTGTAAAGGCCGACCTCTTTAGCCCGCAGTCAGATCCCCAGCTATTTTACGATAACGCATTGCTCGTAGCGACCGTAAGCGGTGGTCCACTTGACGACATGAGTGCCCTGCTTAAGGCAAACGGCGATGTCTGCAAGATTTCGACTTGGCAGATAGTGCCGGCGCATGGAAGTGTAGAGAGCCGATTGAAGGTGGCAGAAAAAATGCTCCGGCTTAATTTCGAGGTTCCTTTCGGCCGAGTGAGCATGGCCTCGTACCAACGTTCCGCTAACGAGCCTGAACGAATAGATCTTTTCTTCGCTGAGACGATGTTCTTCTGGCAGTGCGCCGTAAATTGCAAGGAATTGCTGTCCGAGGAGGTTCGTAGGCGGCTGGCTGGGTTGGTGCAACTATCGGAGTTAGTTAAGGTGGCCTTGGATAAGGGGGCCTTGGATAAGACAGATTGATATAGAGCATTTTTCGTTGGCGGACAAAAGCATCGCGATGAAAGACCGGATATCGTTGCGGTGAACCGTGCCGCGAGCTTTGAGGAAAGGGGATTCGGGGATTATCCCCTGGTAGGTAGGTTTGAATCCAAAGAATAGAGTTCGAAGCTCTCCAGACTGCCTCGTGGACGCGGAAATCGGGACGGGGTCCGATATCCCGCCTCCGTCGATGCTATCGCCTTTTTCGACGAGCAATTTTCGATAATTGGACCTGTCGCGTTTTCGGTTGCCGGGACCGCGCCGCGTCACACCTGCGCCATGCCTCCATCGACGGCGAGATCCACGCCGCTGACATATGAACTTTCATCGGATGCGAGGAACACGACGACGGACGCGATCTCCTCGGGCTTGCCTCGGCGGCCGAGCGGAACCTCCGAGGCGAACTGGGCAGCCACCTGTTCTACCTGCTTGGCGGTGAGGCCAGCCTTCTCCAGTGCCGGCGTTTCGATTGGGCCAGGACTTACCGAATTTACACGAATCTTGCGATCCTTTAGCTCCACCGTCCAGCCGCGAGCGAAGCACCGCACGGCTGCCTTGCTAGCGGCGTAGGCGGTAAACGCCGAATCTCCCCTTACGTTCGCGACTGAAGAGGTCAGGATGATCGAGCCGCCATCTTTGAAGAGGGGAAGGGCCTTCTGGGCCGTGAAGAACGTGCCCTTCACATTTAAGTCGAAGGTTTTGTCGAAATGAGCTTCGGTAGCCGTCGCAAGCGGTGCGACTTCACCCCAGCCGGCATTGGCGAAGAGCACGTCGATGTGACCATGCTTCTGCTTCACGACGGCAAAGAGCCGGTCCAGATCTTCTAAACGCGTTACGTCGCCCACGACCGTCGTGACGTTTCTCCCGATGACGGCTGCGGCCTCTTTCAGCTCTTTCTCTCGTCTGCCAGTGATCACGACGTGGGCGCCTTCTTCCACGAAGCGTTTGGCTGTCGCCAGGCCGATCCCGCTGTTTCCGCCTGTGATGACTGCAACCTTACCTTGAAGCTTTCCCATGACTTTCCGCCTTTCGTCGCGTATTATTGGATCACCGATCCGGATCATACGGATCACTGAACCGATTATATGGATCACTGATCCGTTTCGTCAAGGCAGATCATGCGAGCCGACGCCAGAAAAAATTACAGCCGCATCCTCGCTGTCGCGCGGAAGGTCGTCGCCGAGCATGGTGCCGACGCGTCCATGCGGGGTATCGCCCGCCGAGCCGGCGTGGGTTTGGCCACACTGCTTCGCCATTTCCCGACGCGAGAAGCTTTGTTCGAAGCGTTGCTGTGTATGAAAGGGGACGCACTGACGCAGCGGGCGGCTGAACTGGAAAAGTCGAGCCCACCTGACGAAGCACTGGTGTCCTGGTTTCGCGAAGGCGTGGAATTCACACATACCTATGGCGGCGTCTGCGACTTGATGGCCAGCGCCCACGCGGACCCGGATTCCGCGCTCCACGCTTCAAGCAAAGCGCTGCACGATGCGGGCGCGCGATTACTGCTCCGTGCTCAAGCCCAGGGAACGGCACGGGCCGATATGGATGGGGAAGACCTGTTCGCCCTGATGTCGGCGCTCGCCTGGCTCGTCGGCCAACCCGCATTCGCGCCACGGGCGGATCATCTCTTTGACCTTATTACGAGCGCCATCCTGACAAACCGCCCCAGCAGCCCGGCCTGATCGGCGGCGTGTCGATGCTATGAACGTCCAACGTCCAACGCCGAACTTCCAACTTCGAACGGAGGAAGGCCCGCTTGCCATCCCGACAGCGACTTTCTTCGTTCGACGTTGGACGTTCGAAGTTGGACGTTCGACGTTCAATCTGTTGAAGCATCAACCCGGAGCAGAAAACCGGGCCGCGGAAATCGGAACGGGCGCGGAAATCGGAACGGGTCCAATGTGCCGCCTCCGTCGATGCCATCGCCTTTTTCGACGAGCAATTTTTGACAATTGGACCCGTCCCGCTTTCGGTTGCGGACGACGCGGAATCATCCGCCCACGAGTGATCGATGCTTCTCCCAATCGATGATGAGGTCCGCTTTGTTCAGCGCATCACGAACATCGGGAATCTGGGACGCTGTAAGTTCCCAAAACATGAGACCGTTAGCCATCGGCGTCAGTGTACCTCGCGATGAATCCTGCTTGATCCACTTTTCCAATGGCAATTTACCCACAAGCTTTGCCAGTTGTGGCGCGTTTAGAAAATTCCACGGATACACATCGCGGAGCAAACCCATTTCCCAGACGCGAGCGGGCATGTAGGTGTGACCCCAACGGGAAATCCGCATGTCTTCTTCATCCGCCTCCGCTGATTCGGCCTCAATCGCGGCATCAATGTTCTTTGAATAACAGATTCCGATTGCATACCAAGTCGGACCCAAATTCATGGGCATTTTGTAAGCAATTCCATGTGAGCGACCCAATATGCGAAAGATTTCATCGGCCAAGGGCAGAATCTCGTTGCGAGACAACGAAAGAATCGAAGCATCCGCGGAAAAGTGTGCAAATTGCTCTCCCACGTCGATGAACGCCGACGCAGAATGGGTGTTCAATTTGCCTTTTGACTCCGGCGGCCCAGCGGTCACCTCGATTGCAGTGACATCTTCATAGCCATCCTTTGCCAATTGCGCGTCAGCCGTTCGGAGAGTCGTATATTTTCCTTTTTTGCTTCGTCTCGATATCAGTACAAAACCAGGTGGATGTCCAAGCGCGTCCATCGCTTTGGTTGCGAACGAATAGAACGTTGCCACGCGCTCCGGACTGATGACGGGACCATACACAGCAATTACCGTTTCACGACGAGATGACATCAATTTCCCTCGGACACGTAAATCGGGACGGGTCCGGTTTTCGGTCGCTCGTCCCGTTTCCGGTCGCCGCAACCAGCGGAGCGGCCGTCTGATTGAGGTCCGCAGTCCGGCGAGGTTTCAGCAAAGGAGAATGCCTTAAATTTGCTCACAGAATTTTATTGATCTCACCGGCGAGAACAATATGATCCGATGTATCTCCAAATCAAAGAGAGGGACCCAGATGGGGCGAAAACCATTGTTAGCGGTCAGCCTGGCGGTGGTGTTTGCCGGAGCACAGATTGGGCTAGGCGCGGGACCAACCGCGTATGTGTCGGACGATTTGGGTGAAAACCTCTATCGGGTTGATCTGAGTACCGCCAACGCGACGCTTGTCGGGCACCTCGGCCCGGTTCTTATGCAGGGGCTGGCCACTTCCAGCAGCGGGCAGATGTTCGGCACGGATATTTTCGGGCAGTTGTGGAGCATCGATAGCTCCTCGGGTGCCGGGACGTTCGTCGCCAATACGGGCCATGGGCAAATTGATGCGTTGCACTTTTCCGGCTCCGCACTGCTCGGCGCCGACTTCAGCACAGGCTTCTTAACGATCTTCCAGATCGACACCACGAGCGGTGCCACCACCAACGTGGTCATCGGCAACACCAACTTGGGCGCTGGCCGCGCGGACGCGATGGCCTTAGCTGATCCGAACACCCTTCTACTCGCGATAGAGGACACCCCCGGTCGTGGCTTCCAATCACTATGGGCGGTGGACCTGACCAGCGGTGCGATGAGTTTGCGCGGCGTGCTGGGGGCGGCTCAGCAGAACCCGGTCGAGGGTCTGGAGTTCAGTGGCGGGACGCTCTATGCAGCCACGGTGAGCGGCGGTCTCTACACGCTGAACCCGAACAACGCCAGCGCTACGCAGATAGGAACGATGCGCGACAAGAATAACTTCGCGCTGGAGCCGCTGGACATGACGGTGCCCGAGCCCGCATCGCTGGCGCTGGTGGTTCCCGCCGCGATCCTGCTGATCCGCCGCCGCAAATCGCCTGCACGCGGACAACGGGTCAAGTGCGATTGAGCGGCCGACCAAATTGGAAAAGGGGTTAAGATCGGAAAAGCGAGATCGGAAAAGGGATACGTACAGGATAAGTACATTTATCTCCCATGGAGGCGGTCGACGAATCTGATTCGTTCCGCGCCGGCGATCGCCGTTCGTGATTCCCAGGAGTTGGATCGGAGTCGGACCATTGTGGCCCAGCGGGCGTGCCTGATCGTTCGGCTCGATCCGTGCGGCTTCGACATCGTCACAGGTCCATTGACTGGCGCGCCCATGAACGGCGGCGATTTGGAGGGCGCGGGCGATGCCGGCCTCCGCGCTGCCATTATATCGAGGGGTTCTGGGCAATCATCGTACTCGTGGTTGTGTCGCCTATTCAGCGCTCATTAACGATTAAATGTCGAACGTCCAACGCCGAACTTCCAACTTCCAACGGAGGAAAGCCCGGTCATCATCCCGGCCGGCGATTCTCTTCGTTCGATGTTGGACGTTCGAAGTTGGACGTTCGACGTTCAATCTGTCGAAGGGCGCCGCTGCACCATGCGTGTCAAATAGGAACGATGTCGCACAATTCGGACCCGATCATATAAGGCGTAAGATGATCAATTACAATGCTTTATGATTTCATATCTACAAATTTTGACGCGACAAATGCGACACTTTCGCAGTTTTGCTTGGAGAAGCGGGACACTGCTGCTGACTGAATATCGATGCGAATCGGAAGCGGCCTGACGGGAGGGCGGCAAGGCGTGCTCAGTGTGACGCTGTGGCCGGGCGGATCGGGGGGGGTGTTACACCCTTCCGCGGTGTAACACGCGCGTACGGGACATAAGCTTGCTTATCGTAATTGGTTGCGCGATGAGCGTCGGCCATGTGACACAGGCGCAGCTGTAACATATGTAATGTGCCCTTCGCTGCCAGGGACGTTGTTGCATCAATCCTCTGGACCGCGTTGAATAGACGTGATGTCCGATGAAGCGGCTCAACCCGTCCTGGCGCTCGTGCGCGATCTGATGTTTGTCTCGCGCATTGGTGCCGAGGCTCGCGCATTGGGGCTGGAGATTCGGATTGTTCGCGAGCCGACTAAGCTCGCCGGCGAGGCGGGTCGCTTACTGTTGGTCGATCTGAATCTCGACGGCGCGATCGAGGCGGCGTCTTCCTGGCAACAATCCACGCACGGCCAAACGATCGGCTTCGTCTCGCACGTCGATGCCGACACGGCGCGGCGGGCGCGCGAGGCGGGTATCGGGCGGATCCTGGCGCGCAGCCGATTTGTTGAGCTGCTGCCGACTTTGTTGACGGCGCCGGCTATTGATGAGAGCAGCGAGCATGCTTGATTTTTTATCTGACCGCCAGCACCAGCCGGAGATGCTCGATGCGCCCGATGCCGACCCGCGCAGTTTGCTCAAGTCGCTGAGTTACATCCGGATCATGAACCGCCTGCTTGGGTACGATCGGCTGATCGTTCGCCATCTGGAGCGATTCAGCTCGCGATGGACGCCGGGGCAAACGATCCGGATTCTCGATGTCGGCACGGGCTCGGCGGACATTCCGTTGAAGGTGCTCAAGTGGGCGGAACGCCGCGGGTTTGAAGTGCGGATTGTTGCGATCGATTTGCATGCGTATATCGTGCAGCAGGCGGGGCGGGCCGCCGAGGGAATCGCGAAGCTGGCGGTGGTGCGGGCCGATGCGCTGCTGTTGCCGTTTGGTGAGGGCGCGTTTGATTACGCCATCACGTCGATGTTCATTCATCATCTGGACGAAGCGGCGGTGGCGCGGGTGATGCAGGAAATGAGCCGCGTGGCGCGGCGGGGGATCATCGTCTCAGATCTGCTGCGCCGTCGGCATGCGTACGCGTTCATCACGCTGGCGACGCTCTTCGCTACGAAGATGGTTCGCCATGATGCGCGCGTCAGCGTAGCGCAGGCGTTCAGCGAGCCGGAGATCCTGGCGCTTCGCGATCGGGCCGGCGTCAACTACGCCGCGTACCATCCTTATATGGGGCATCGGTTTGTCCTGGCGGGCGAGAAGGATTCTTCAGCGAATCAATCGGGATGACCGATAATCTGATTTGGAAGCGCGATAACTGCGGAGCGGCAAATCGGTATGAGGCCATCTCGCAAACCCAAATCAGATTCCACGCCGGAGCCGGCTGCGAAGAGCGGGGGGAAGCTCGCCGACGCGTACGGACAACTGGCCCTCTGGACTTCGGCGAGCCTCGCGGGGATGGCGACCGAAGTGCTCAAATCGCGCGAGCCTTATTTCCGCAAATTAATCGCCCGCATCGGCGGCGAGCCGCGCCCTCATCCCCGCCCCACAGCGCGGCAAGCGCTCACGCTCCTCGCGCAGGCGGTCATGGGCAGCAGCAAGGTGGCGATCGCGCAGGTGTTCGGCCCGCCGCGCAGCGCGATGATCGATGCCGTGCTGGCGCAGAATATGCCGACGGCATTTTGGCATGCGAACACGTGGTATTACGCGCTGCCGAAGCAGGGGACGCTGGCGGTGGCGATCAATTTCAAGGAGGGGTTTGCGGATCGCGTGGAGTTCTTTCAGACGCCGGTGGGGAAGAAATGAAGCTCGTCTGGCGGCGTAAGTAGGTTCGCGAAAGCACAGAAGCGGCGGGATAAATCCCGCCCTACAGAACTCATTGCTGAAGGTTGCCAGGGCATACTCCCTCGCCCCTGTACTCAGGGGAGAGGGTTGGGGTGAGGGGACGGACGTATCGACTTGCGAACCGCGCCATACCGCGACCCGCGGTCCCCTCACCCTGCCCTCTCCCCTGAGTACAGGGGAGAGGGTTCTGTGCACCTCCTCGTTCAACATCTAATCCCACACCTCGGTACCCTGATTCGGGTGTTGTGCGTTCGATTGTCCCTTTCCATTGCGTCAAACCAGTTGAGAA
>DATBDZ010000122.1:0-9417 GCA_036276235.1 Humisphaera sp.
TGAGCGGCATACGGGGAATTTCCGTGAAACGCATCCGCCGCAGGGTGTAACTCGGCGCGACGTCCATCAGGGCGAGGTCCGCCACGACGATCACCATGACGGCGATCATCGATAATCGCCATATATTCGGCTATCGATAACAAAACCAACGGCGGGCAGTGTCCGCCCTACGAAATGCAGTCGTAGGGCGGGCACTGCCCGCCGCCTTTTGTCGTACGCGCTTCTTCCTAAAACTGTCGCCGCTGGCGGGCCGTCGCGATGTGCAGAATCTTGCGATACTTGGCGACTGTCCTTCGCGCCAGATCGATCCCCTGGGCCTTCAGCTTCTCCACGATCTCATCATCATTCAGCGGATTCTTCTTATCCTCGTCATCGACGATTCCCTTGAGCTTTTCCTTGACGGCGTCCCAGCTCATGTCTTCCCCGTCGGCGCTGGTGGTGCCGCCGGAGAAGAACCGCCGCAGCGGGAAAACGCCGCGCGGGGTTTGAATCCATTTCTCGCTCACGGCCCGCGAGACGGTGGCGACGTGAATCCCAAGTTGGTCGGCCACCTGGATCATCGGCAATGGCCGCAGATGCTCGGGGCCTTTATCGAAGAAATCGCGCTGGGCATCCACCACCGCCCGAATTACCCGCATGATCGTGCTCTTGCGCTGCTCAATGCTCTCCAGCAGCCAGCGCGCGTTGCGCATGTTGTTGGCAAGGAATTCGCGGGTCTTCTTGTCCTGCTTTTTATCCTTCAGCCACTTGCGGTATTTGGCGCTGATCGAAAGACCCGGCGAGGGGTCGTTGGTCATTTCGATTTCGTAGGCATCCGTATCTTCGTCGTAATAGATCAGTGCATCGGGGGTAATTGAGGGGGCATCGTCGCCGCCGATTTGCTTGCCGGGATAAGGATGCAGGCGGCTGAGCCGATGCACCGCCGCTTGGATATCTTCGATGCTACGGCCGAGGCGCTTGCTGATCTGCGGATAGCGATTCATCTCAAGGTCCTTGAGATGCTCGGTGATCAGCGCGCGTTCCAGCTCAAAGTCATGCCCGCGCGAAGCTTCCTCGTCATTCTCCAGGGCCTCGAGCTGGAGCATCAGGCATTCGCGAAGATTGCGCGCCCCGATGCCCGCCGGCTCGAGCGTCTGCACCAGCCGCAATGCTTCCTGCAGATCAGCGATCGGCAGCGGCGTTTTGGACTCCTTTGAGACAATCTCAAAATCGGCGCGGAAATACCCCTCGGCGTCGATCGAGTTGATGATCGCTTCGCCGGCCCGTCGAATCGCCGGCGGACATTCCACAAACGCCCACTGCCCCAGCAGATGCTCGGTGAGCGTCGCACCGCGGGCGGCGGTGTTGTTCATCGCGTCAAGCTTTTTGTCGCGCTCCCCATCGTAGCTGGACGGACGGATATAGGTGTTGGTCTGAAAATCGTCGCTTTCGAGGTAGTCGCTAAGGCGGTTAAGGCGCTCAAAGTCTGCCGCGCTATCGCCGCCGTCCTTCACCACCAGCGCGCGCTCATCTTCGGTACGGTCGGCACGGGCGTTATCGTCGGAATCGGGGATCTGGATCAGATCAGTTTCGCCCGGGGTGAGTTCCAAAACGGGGTTATTCTGAAGTTCCTGTTCGATGCGTTCTTCGAGTTTTTGGAGCGGAAGCTGGAGAATCTCCATGCTTTGGATCATCCGCGGCGTCAGTATCTGCCGCAGCTCCGGCCGCATTCCCAGTGATTGAGTTAACTGCATATTCTTGCCACACTTACACGCACTCCGCCCACCGGGGCACGTCTTTTGCTACGGTTAACTATATCATTGCTTTGGGCGGCTGACCACGGGGAAAAAATGGAATCTGTGCGGATCATCAAAGTGCCTTCAATTGAATTCGACAAACCCTTGGGCATTAAGATAAACTACTGACATGGTCGGCAGCGAAATCGAAACACAGATACTCGGGCGAGTTATTTGCCCCGATTCCGGCAATTTGCCGCCGCAGGTTGCCAAGGAGCTTTTGAACTGGCGCTTTGACGAGTCTGACGCTGCACGGATGACTGAACTGTCGATGAAGGCTCAGGACGGAGCACTTTCAGAGGCAGAGCGGGAAGAATTGGAAGGCTTTATCAATGTCAGTCACTTCATCGCGCTGATGCAATCCAAAGCCAGAATCTCGACGCTCACAAGGGCCCCAATCTGAGCGGCATCGATTCGCTAACGGGGCAAGTGGTAGTTTTGTTCAATCCCAGGCGCGACAGGTGGTCAGAGCAGTTCTGTTGGCGCGGCGCTCTCATCGTCGGGCTCACGCCGATGGGGCGTGCAACAATCTCTGTGCTGGACATCAATGGTCTGTTTCGACTGAGAGTCCGGGAGTCGCTCATCAGGGAAGGGAACTTTCCACCGCCCAGCGACCCACTGGAGCAGTGATGTCACTGTTTGCGTTTTCACGGAGTGATCGGGATAAGCTATCATCGTTTACATCCATGCCTAATCTGGTTGACATCACTTCCCTCGATTTCGCCTATGGCCAGCAAACCGTTCTGCAAAACATTGATCTGGCGATATCCGCTGGCACGACGCTTGGCCTGATCGGCCCGAACGGCGGCGGGAAGACGACACTTATCCGCCTGCTGCTGGGCATGCTCGAGCCGACCGGCGGCACGATCCGGATCGGCGGGCTTACGCCGATCCAGGCGGTGCGGCGGGGGGATTTGCTCGGCTACCTCCCGCAAAACCCGCGCGTGCCGGCGCAGTTTCCGATCAGCGTGCGGCAATTCGTTCGCCTCGGATTGGTCGGCAAAACCGGAATGCTCCGCAGCCATAGCCACCACGATTTGGATTTCGTCGAGTCATTGCTGCCGCGCGTCGGCATCGCCGATCTGGCCGAGCGCCCGATCCATGCCCTCTCCGGCGGCCAACTCCAACGCGCCTTCATCGCCCGCGCGCTGGCACCAAGCCCAAAACTCTTGCTATTGGACGAGCCCACAACCGGCATCGACCGTGGCGGACAGCAGCGGTTTATTGAGTTCATTGCCGAATTGAAAGGAGATTTGGGTCTGACGATTGTCTTTGTCAGCCACGATCTACGCGCGGTTTCGTCCATATCGGATCGGATTGCGTGTTTGAATCAGACATTGCACTATCACGATGTGCCGGATCATTTGCCTGCCGATTTGGTCTATCGCATGTTCGCGTGTGACCTGGAAGCAATGGGCATTAGGGGAGGACATGTATGCACGCACGGAGCTGATGAACCCCATTCGCACCCGTTAGAGACTGTCACACGTCGCCATGCACCGACACCCTGAGTACCATCCGCGATTGTGTCCTCGATCACCCCTCCCCTTATCGCTGGCTGCTCCCTCGCGGTCGCTTGCGCGACGCTGAGCATCTTCGTCATCTCACGACGCTGGGCGCTGCTGGGCGAAGGGATCAGCCATAGCGGCTTTGGCGGCGCCGGAACCGTTTGGCTCTTGATGCTTCTCTTTCCCTCGATTGAACACTCAACATGGCCCACCTATGTGGGCGTGGTCATTGCTTGCCTGGCGACCGCGTTTGCGATCGGCTTTCTCACTCGCGGGGGCCGGATCAACAGCGATGCGGCAATCGGAATCTTCATGGTCGCTTCACTTGCCTGGGGATTTCTCGCCCAGCAAGTGTTCGTTCACGTGCGGCAATTCAATCCGGTCGCCTGGAACATGCTCCTCTTTGGGCAATTCGACATAGGGTTGGAATTCGCGATCGGCGCTGCCGCCATCTGCGCGGCGGTGGTGGGTGTTGTTGCATTTCTCAGCAAGGAGATCATCGCCTATTGCTTCGACCCCACCATGGCGCTTGCCGCCGGCGTTCGCGTCGGATTCATCCATTATCTTCTGATGACACTCGTCGCGCTAACGATCATCGTTGGCGTCAGTGTCGCAGGAAGCGTGTTGGTCACCGCATTGCTCGTCCTACCGGGTGCTTCGGCGGTTTTGCTGAGCGATCGGCTTCGCAGTTCGATCGCCGCATCCATATTGATCGGCCTGGCCGGGGCAATCGGCGGGTTGCTCATTCATTTTTGGCGTGATTTTGTCCCTCGAGGGCCGGCAATCGTGTTGGTGCTTTTCGCCGAATTCCTCATCGCTTACGCCTATTCCCGCTTCGCGCGGCGGGTTCGCCTTTCGCCTGCGGTTTCCCTATAATTCTGCTCATTCATGGAAGAGACCAAACCCCCCGCAGACCGCATTGAAGACCTGCAAATTGAACAAGAATTGCAGGATAGCTACCTCACGTACGCCATGAGCACCATCATGGACCGGGCGCTGCCCGATGTCCGTGACGGGCTTAAGCCCTCGCAACGCCGCATTCTCGTGGCGATGAATGATCTGAACCTGCGGCCGGGCTCCAAGCATCTCAAATGCGCCAAGATCGCCGGCAATACCAGCGGCGATTATCACCCGCACGGCGAATCGATCGTTTACCCCACGCTGGTCCGTCTGGCCCAGCCCTGGTCATTGCGATATCCGCTGGTCGATGGGCAGGGCAACTTCGGCTCCACCGACGGCGATCCTCCCGCCGCCATGCGATATACCGAGGCGCGGCCGACTGCAGTCGAGCAGGAGATGATGGCGGATCTCAACCTCGATACGGTTGATTTCCAGCCTAACTACGACGAGCGGCTCATGGAGCCGACCGTTCTTCCCAGCAAATTCCCCAACCTGCTGGTGAATGGCTCAACGGGCATTGCCGTCGGCATGGCGTGCAATCTTTTGCCGCACAATCTGCGCGAGATTTGCGACGCCATCGTGAAGGTGATCGATGAGCCGGAAATCTCGCTCGATGAATTGCTCAAGATCGTCCCCGGCCCGGATTTCCCGACCGGCGGCATCATCTGTGGCCGCGATGGAATCGTCGAAGGGTATCGCACCGGCCGCGGGCGGGTCACGCTTCGCGCCAAAATCCGCACCGAAGAACAAAAGAACGGCCGCATGTCGGTCGTCATCGACGAGATGCCGTACGGCGTCATTCGCAAATCGATCATGGAATCGATCGGCGAATGCGTGAAGAAGGATCTGATCACCGATATCTCAGCCGCCAACGATGAATCGGGGCGGCAGCATGCGGTGCGGATCGTGGTCGATCTGAAGCGCGATGCCGATCCGAATATCGTCATCAATCAGCTTTTCCAATACACGCCGTGCCAGATCACGGTGAGCATGATCAACATCGCACTGGTGAACCGCCAGCCGCGCACGATGGGGCTCAAGGAGCTGATCCAGCACTTCGTCGCGCATCGCAAGGAAGTCATTACTCGCCGCACGCGCTTCCAGCTCCGCAAGGCGCAGCAGCGCGAGCATATCCTGGAAGGCACAATCTTCGCCGTCTGCGATATCGATGAAGTCATCCGCCTGATCCGCAGCAGCAAGACGCGCGAGGAGGCCATCGAGAAGCTGATGATCCAGGGCTTCCGGATCGATCCCAAGAGCGAGATCAGCAAACGACTGCCCGAGCGCATCACGCTGCGGCATCCGGAGATTTTCGCCGCCGAGCCGGGGGCGGCGGTGCCGCCTTTCCGCGTCTCGCGCGCGCAGGCCGAAGCCATCGGCCGCTTGCAGCTCATTCAGCTCGTCGGACTCGAAATCGACAAACTCGTCAGCGAATACCAGCAGGTGGCGGAGGAGATTGAGGAATACGAGCGCATCCTCGGCGACGAAGCGTATCTCATGGACATCATCCGTGAAGACACGTACGAGATGAAAGAAAAGTACGGCGACGAACGCCGAACTGAGATCACCGGCGCCGTGTCGGCGATGAATCTCGAGCATCTGATCGCGCGCGAGGAAGTTGTCGTCACCGTCAGCCACGGCGGCTATGTAAAACGCCTGCCGACCGACACCTATCGCGCCCAGACGCGCGGCGGGCGCGGGATCAAAGGCACCGAATCCAAGGAAGGCGATTTCGTCGAGCATCTGTTCGTCGCCAACACGCACGATTATCTGCTCTTCTTCACCAACCAGGGCCGCGTCTACGAGCGGCGGGTTTATGATGTCCCCGAAGGCTCGCGCACCAGTCAGGGAAGATCGATCGCCAATCTGCTGGAATTTCAGCCGGATGAAAAAGTCGCCAACGTCCTGGCGGTTCGCGATTTCACCAAGCAGGAACAATTCCTCATCTTCGGCACCCGCAAGGGCGTCGTAAAAAAAACCGCGCTCTCCGCCTACGGCAACATCCGCACCAACGGCATCATCGCCATCGGCCTCGAAGAGGGCGATGAACTGATCGGCGTCGAGATCACCAACGGCCAGGATCAAATCCTGCTCGGCACCCGCCACGGCATGGCGATCCGCTTCGTCGAGACCGACGTGCGCGCGATGGGCCGCCCCGCGGGCGGAGTGAAGGGGATCGAGCTGGAAGAAACCGACGCCGTCGTCTCGATGATCGTCGTTCCCCACGAGCGCGACCTGACGACGTGCATGGTGCTGACCGCCTGCGTGAACGGCTTCGGCAAGCGCACGCCGGTCGAGGATTACCGCCTGATCCGCCGCGGCGGCAAGGGCGTCATCAACATCAAAACCACGGACCGCAACGGCGACGTTGTCGGCATGGGCGCCGTCTGCGACGAAGACGAGCTGATGCTCATCACCGAGCAAGGCATCCTCATCCGAACCAGAGTCAGCGAGATCCGCGAAACAGGGCGTAATGCCGCCGGCGTAAAACTCATCAAGCTGGACGAAGGCGACAAACTCGTCGCCATGGCCCGCGTCGATGCGGATGGTTCGCCGAAGGATGATGGGGGAACGACTGCTACGGAAGCCACTGTGGAGCCGACAACGCCGCCGGAGGCGGAAGAAAATAAATCGACTGACGATGGTCAGTCCACGGAAAAGGATGGCGATACGGAGCCGGCGTAGCGGTCAGTCTTTTTGCTGTCGTCTTTTGGAGCGACTCTTCCAAAAGTCCAGAAACCAGTCTGGAGGGCTCGAAATCACGCGCACGAGTTGGGTTTCCTCAAACTCCGCAACCAAAACGTGCTCTTCGCCGGAATTATCAAAGAGATATGCGCGACTGCTGTTCTCCACTGCTCGCGGTAAAAGCGATAGTGATCGATCGTATCTCTCCCCGATTTTCTGAGCCGGGACGTCGTGCCCTCCCTGGGAAACTCGAATCGCAACGCGTTCGAGATTGATGCGCGGCGAGTCGGTACAGACGTAGTATAGATAGGTGCGGTAGCCGATTTGAAGAGCTTCCTTCAGCAACTTCACCTTATCTGGGCTGGACATGACGGTTTCGAACGTGAACGACACCTTCGACGCCACCCATCGCTTTCGCAAAAAGTCAGAGATAATCGCGGCGAAGTAACCGCCCGGCAAATGCTTTTTCAATGTCAGGATATTGCCTTCGAGTTCGATCGCAGGGAGCGGCGCCTTAGTGGCGAGTGGATGACTTTGCAGGAACTCTTGTAGGTCTGGCTCAGCGACGGTTACGCCCCATTTTGTAAAATCGAGCGAGCCGCTATCGCCCAACTCACGCTCCAGGGCGTCGGGGTTGAGGTTGTAGCCTAAAGAGATCGCATAGCTCGTGCGCAATTCTTCGACGAGCGTCGATTTGCCGGACCCATTCGGCCCCGCGATCATACGAAGTCGTGGTGGCTTCACTTGCTAGGAATGACAGCGACGCCCTTGGGAATCTTGAACTTTCTTCGGGGGATGGTCTCAAGGACTTCTTCTCGCCCGTCTTGGTAGCGCTTGATTACTTTGTCGCCCTTTTGGATGGTAACCGGCAGACCCAGTTTAATCTGAGCCTCGATCGCGCGTCGGCCCGCTTCGGCTAGTTTTCCAGACACCGCAAGGTCAACGATGCGGGCCTCAAGGGAATTGGGTTCTTCCTTGAAGGAGCGTGATCGCGCTTGGCCACCCTTTGATGGCGCCATCCGTCGGCCGGCCTTCGCGGTTTTCTGGATCGTTTTAGTTTTGGTTGTCGTCGGCATATGGGTGGTCCTAAAGAGCTCCCCTTGATTATATCGTCATCTCGATGAGCATACACTCCCGTTCCTTCACCTGATCCGGTTGTTCGCGGCTCGCGCTCACATGACTCATCTTCCCTACGCGTCACAATCCGGCTCGCCGCCTTTGCCTCCTGCGTCGGTGCCGCCGCCGCCGATGGAGCCGCCGGCCAATTCCGGCGTTCGGCGGCTGGTTGCATGGGCGGTCATTCTCTGGTGCAGCGGGTTTGTCGCCGTGCGGGTGTATCAGTCTTACCACAGGCAGCCGCTGGATATCACCGATCCGTCCAAGACGCACAGTGTTCAGCTCGAAATCGCGGCGCGATACATCATCGGCGCGAAGGAGATAACCAAGAAGCTTTCGCCAAATACCGCGACCACATCCCTGCAGGATTCCATCGCTGAGCTGGATAAATCGGCGAAGACTTCGGTGGACAAACTGCGGCTCACGATGCTGATCGCCGAGATCAGCGGCTCCAAGCCCGCCCTCGATCGGCTCGATGATCTTTCGGATCATGTGAAAGATCCGGCGCTCCTGGATGACATCGAGATCCTTCGCACGATGTACGAAAACCCCGGCGCCACCATTCCCGAAGCCCAGCGGCAACGGCTGATCGACCGGCACGGCTGGTTCGGAAGCCTGGCGGCGATGTGGGACATGCGCGGTCCGACGCCGCAGCGCCTGGCGCTGATCTCCCAATCGCAACGGACGGTCTATTCAATCTTCGGATTTTTCGCCGTCATCTGCCTGGCCGCCCTGGCCGGCTTTATCCTGCTGATCATCGCGATCATCTGGTACTTCGACGGGAAGATCGCCCGCGCCTATTCCCCGCTGCCCGGCGCGCCGGTGCCATTCCTTGAGGCGTTCGCCATCTGGCTTGGGTTTTATCTGCTGATCTCGTTCATCGCCCGCAAGCTATCGCCCAACGTGCTCGATCATGCGTGGGTTTATCTGCTGGCGATGCTCCTGCCGCCGGCGGCTGGATTGGTTTGGCCGCGATTGTGCGGGATCGATCGGGGCTATTGGCGCGCGGGCCTGGGATGGCACGCCGGCCGCGGTGTTTTTCGAGAAATCGGTTGCGGATTGCTGGGATATGTGACCGGCCTCCCGATCATGATCCTGGGCTTTTGCATCATGATCGCGCTCACGCACCTGGCCAAAGCCAACCCCACGCATCCCATCACCGAAGAGATGGCCGGCGGCATGCGCCAAGTATTTGCGGGGTTCGTCCTCGCCTGCATCTACGCCCCGATAGTCGAAGAATCCCTCTTCCGCGGCACGCTCTTCCACTACCTCCGCGGCCGCCACGGCTGGCTCGTCTCCGCGTGCATCAGCTCATTCCTCTTCGCGGCGATCCATCCGCAGGGATGGACGGTCGTGCCCGTGTTGTTCTCGATTGCGTTTGTCTTCGCGGCAATCAGAGAGTGGAGAGGATCGATCCTCTGCTCGGCAGCGGC
>DATBDZ010000123.1:0-2609 GCA_036276235.1 Humisphaera sp.
ACCTCGATCGAGTTGCCGGTGATAGAAAAGATCGGGCATGTTCTTCTTGCGAAACTCCACCGGATCCATTCCGATCTTGTAAGCCAGCTCATCAAGCAAAGACTCGATAGCAAACGAAGCCTGTGGATGTCCCGGCGCGCGCATAGCAACTGACGAGTCTTCATTCGTATGCACGGAATAAATTTCGCGATAGCTTTCGCCTGCTTTGTAGACGGCATAGGGCTGGCCGGCTTGCGAGCCCCGACCAACGCCGCCGATCTGATACTGCATAGCGTTCATGGCCACCAGAGTTCCGTCTTTCTTTGCGCCGGCCTTGAATTTGGTCCAGGAAGCCGAGCGATTGCCAGCCATCAGAAACTCATCCGTGCGCGTCATCATGAGCTTCACCGGCGCCCTGGTGGCTTTCGACAAACGGCACGCCATCATTCCTTCAATGCCGATGCCGAACTTAGAGCCAAATCCGCCGCCCATGTGTTGCACGGTTGCGGTGACGGCGCTTTCGGGTAGACCGAGCTCGCGCGCCGCATCAAGGGGAATCGTGAAAGTACCCTGAGTCGTGGCGTAGATCGTCGCCGTGTCTCCGCCCGAATAATCCACGACCATCCCATGCGTCTCGAGACACGAATGATGAAGACGCGGCGTCCGGTATTCCGCTTCCACTACCACGTCACACGCAGCCAGCGCGGCGGCGACTTTGTCCACGTCGCCCCGCTTATCTCTTTGCGCAACGTTTGGTTCGCTGCCACGTCCCTCGGCCGGCAAAACCTGTGGCGCATCCGGTTTCATGGCTGCCTCGGCCGTCACCACATGCGGCAGTTTTTCATATTCGATAACGATCGCGCGCGCGGCATCCTGCGCGAGTTCCGGTGTCGTGGCCGCGACGGCGCCAACCGGCGCGCCGGCGTAACGAAATTCCTTATTAGTCGCCTGAATAACCACTTTCACCCCCGGCATCTTCTCTGCGACGCTCGCATCGAACTTCGTGACTTTGGCGTGCGCGTAAGGGCATCGCACCAGCCGGCCATACAACATGTTCGGCAGACGCACGTCGTAGGTATACTTCGCGGCGCCCGAAACTTTCAGCGGTCCATCGACGCGGGTATAGCGCTTATTGAGGATCGTGTGCTTATCGTTTGCGCCCCAAACCGGGCCGGCGACATCATCGACTTCGATCTCCATCATCTGCTCGATGCCGTTGACGACGCGCGGTACGCGCACCTTTTTCTTTGGCACGGGCGTCGGACTGGCTTGTGGTTGTTGTGGCATTTGGTTCTCCGTTTTCCACATCAGTTGTAGCGCAAATTGTTAATTTGCGGCGGCCGACAAGACGCAAGTTAACAACTTGCGCTACCTACGCTAAGTTCTCACTCCGGCTTTGGCCGCAGCCAGCGCGGCTTCAAAAACTCTTGGATAGGTCCCGCAGCGGCAAAAATTTCCCTTGCAAGCTTCGCGTACCTGGTCCAGCGACGGGTTCGGATGCTTCTTCAAATACGCCGAGATCGTCGTGATGAATCCCGGCGTGCAGAAGCCGCACATCATGCCGTCGTGTTCGACGAAAGCGCTCTGCACTGCATTCATCTTCTCAGGCGTACCCAGGCCTTCGACCGTCGTTAGTTTCCTGCCCACGGCATCGACCGCCAGCACGAGACACGAATAGACGTTCTTTCCGTCCATCAACACGGTGCAGGCGCCGCACGAACCCATATCGCAGACCAGCTTCGGCCCCGTCACTGGCGGCTCAGCATGATTGCGCAAAGCATTTAATAAGGTAGTGCGCGGCTCAACCGTCACGTCGCACTTGCCACCGTTAACGTCGAGGACGATGTTGACGGTGCCTGAAACCGAATCCGGAGAGGCGCCGGTGCCGGGCGAAACGATCTTCTTTTCCGAACCAATTAACTGATCGGCCAGTGCCGCGCCGGCTCCGGCGACGCCCATGCCTTTAAGAAACTTGCGCCGGCTGGGATCATGACGAGTGCTTTTATCCTTGGGCTCCTGGTCGTCTGACATTCGTTCCTCCTTTGGGACGAAACAACGCGACAATAAACTGATCGTGGGTGCGCGTATGTTAGTTTGAAACCGATTCGCGCGGCAAGCGCTATCGCGTCATTTCTCCAGCGCTTCGCGCAAAAGCGACAGCGCGTACATCATCCAGGCTTCGGACCAGCGCATGTAGGGAATCTTCACGGTGAAGAAACGGCGCTTTTGATAATAGAAGAAGCCGCGCGGGTCGCGCAGGTTGACCAGACTCCACGCGGCAATTTCGTTCGCCCGAATCAGCGTATTCGGCATGTGGCCGCGCAGTTCAACCAGCGCCACGATGGCTGAAGCGGCTGAGTGAATATCGACGGGATAAAGTCGATCAGGGAAGTACCCGGGCCAGCCGTTCGGTAAAAAGAATTGCTCAGTCCAAAAATCGTAGCCGCGCAGCAAGGCGTTGTTGAAATCGAGTTGGGTCCCGTCGACCTCAGTCTGCGAATCCTGCGAGGCCAGGCCACCCTGCCCCCCGGCCTGAGCGGGAATGTTGATTCGAGACAAACTGGTCAGAATGTATGCCGTATGAAAATTGTCAGCCCACGCTTGATGCGAGTCCGCACCGTAGGCCCATG
>DATBDZ010000124.1:0-5835 GCA_036276235.1 Humisphaera sp.
GCAGGGGTCCACCAAAGGCCTCACCTATGTGACGGTCAATCCCCAGGCGTGGCAGCCGATCCAATCGTATGAAGGCGTCGGCTTCCGATTGAATACGGTTGGCGTTCTATCTGGAAAATACGACGGGATCGCTGACAACTCGCCGGGTGATTACAAAGTCCAGATCAACTGGGGCGACAGCTCGCAGTGGACAAGCGGATTTGTCGTGGCCGACCCGAACAAGGCCACCGGGTTTGCGATGGTGCTGCTTGGCTCGCACGTCTACAACAAGACCGGCGACTTCCCGATCGTCGTGAACGTAACCGGTCCGGATGGCATCACCGTTGCCGCCCAGACCTGCGGCTGCGATGTCTCGGCACTGCCCGGCAATGTGACCGGCACTCAGCCGCCCATCGCGACCGGTGACAAACCGGAAACGGAGGTGACCGTAAATCCCCAGGCGGTCACGCCGATCGAAACTGTCGTCGGGAAGATCATCAGCGGCGATCCGGTCGCGGTCGTTGGCGGATCGTACGATGGAACATCCGATACTAGCGCCGGCGATTATCACGCGTACATTGACTTCGGCGACGGCAGCCAATGGGTCGCCGGCCAGGTTGTGAACGAATCGCTGGACGGATTCCAGATTGCCGTCCTCGGCTCGCACACGTACTCAAAGGCCGGCGATTACGCGATCGTTGTCGTCATTACCGGCCCGGACGGAGAAACCGTCGCCCGGCAGACGTGCGGCTGCGATGTGCAGAATTAATGGCGCGCCGGCGTTTTTCAGAAACGTGTTTAAGTTGTCCCGTCGCGCGGCTCATTTGGCCTGATAACCCTGCCACACATATTCCAGCGCCTGCGGATAGGTTTGCGCGATGACTTTGCCGTCGGTGTGACCGGCGTTCTTGGCGTAGATCATCTGGTAGTGATAACCCTTTGCCTTGAGCACGTCGGCCATTCGGGCGTTGGCTAATACCCAGTTGTGCAAGCCGGCGGCGGCCATCGTGGCGCCGTTGTCGCGCTCGCCGACTTCCAGCCAGGCGCGGATCGGCTTGGTGGGGGAATTGGCGATCAGATGCTCGTGATATTCCCAGGCGCCATGCGGCAATTCGGGATTCTGCGGCGATTGCTGATTCACGAACGTGCCGGAGTAGATCAGCGTGCGATGATAGAGTTCCGGATGAAACCAGGCCATTGTCCAGGCGACGGCTCCTCCCGAGCTGCCGCCCAGGGTCATGCGGGCGTCGGGGTCTTTGGAGAGGGTGACGCCATATTCCTTTTCAACGCGCGGGAGGATTTCGGCTTCGGCAAACTCGGCGAATTTTCCGGAGACGGTGTCGTATTCGAGTCCGCGTTCGCTGCCGCCGCCGTCGCCCCCGCCGTTGGCGACCATGATGGCGATCATCGCCGGCAGACGTTTGGCGGCGATCATGTTGTCGAGAATATTTGGAAGCTGGCGCCGATTCGCGCCGTACGCGTCGGCGGAAATGATGAACGGAGCAGGCTTACCCGCCACAAGTTGCGTGGGGATGTAGACGGTCACCTTGCGCGTCGGCGTCGCGCCGCGAAGTCCGGTGGGAGGATAGAACTTGCTGTCGGCGGCATTCATCGTGAAGCTTTCGACCTTGCCGACGGGAACGCCTTCCTTGGGAGTTTGCTCGGGGCAGGGCGTGTAATCCGGGCCGATGGAGTAGTTGCCGTCGCCATCTCCCGGCTTCCAGGCGGGTGATGCGGCGAACTTGGCGACTTCCGCCTGCTCGTCGGCGGTGATCGGCGCGCCGCGTCCGCCGCCGCGGCGCCCTCCGCGCGCGGCGGGAGATGTTGCCGGCTGCGTCGCCGGTGCTCCTCCCGGCGCCGGCACCTGTGGCGCGGCGATTGAGATCGAGTCGGCGATTGAAAAGATGCCGAGCAAAATAACGCTAAACACAAACCCGACGATTCTCATATTCGTGCCCTTCCGCTTGAAAGATGTGCCGGGAATATATCGCGCGAGGCCCGCGCCGGCCAGAGTGCCCGTGGCGTTGCCATGAGGGGCGGGTGGGTGACAACTTCGGCGGGCGCGTCTTGTCCCCTCCTCGGGTACTCCGCGGGAGGGTTAGGGTGGGGGTTTCGCGCGAGAGGCACACCTTCTACACAACCCCCTCCCCCGCCCTCCCCCGGAGTACCGGGGGAGGGAGAAATGCCGGCCGTCCAAATTACACACAGGCGTTAGCGGCTGCGCCGTCGTTACCGGTTGTGCCGGTTGCGATGCCCCGGCGGCGCCGTGCCATCCCGAACTTTTTTCATTTGAAGAGGGTTTCTCTGTCGCATTGGCGCTACAAAGCGGGGTATGCTGTGATGCACTCTTTTTTTCGGGGTTCAATGATGAGTTTTTTGCGTAATTTGACGGGGCGCGGTGTTTCCCTCCCTGTGAAGCGGGCGGCGATTGAAACATTGGAAAGCCGCCAGTTGCTCACGGCCGCTCCGGTTCCCTTTCATGGGGTGCCGTACACCGAGGGGCAAAGGATAGAGGCCGAGGATTTTGATCTGGGTGGGCAAGGCGTCGGGTACAGCGATACCACCAAAGCCAACACCGGCAATGCCGGATATCGAACCACCGAAGGCGTGGACATCGTCACCGGTGGAGAAAACGGCAAAGTCGTCGGCTTCACGACGATGGGGGAATGGCTCCAATACACCGTGACCGTTCCGGCGACAGGGCCCTATACAGTTCAGGTGCGCGTCTCTAATCCAACGCGCAGCGGCCGGCTGCACGTTTCCTTTGACTCCGGCAAATATGTCTCCAACGTCGTCGTTGAGCCGGCGACCGGAAGCTGGGACGTGTGGCAGACGGTTTCGACCGGGCGCGTCACGCTGCCGGCTGGCAAGCACGTGATGAAACTCTACTTCGACGGCAACAGCGCCTCCCACGCCGCCGGTAACATTGACTGGCTGCGCCTCACTCAAGCCACCGGCCCGGCCGCGGATGGGTGGACGATCGGCGCCTACGGGCCCGCAAAGCGATTCGAAGGATACGCGCGAAGCATCAATGGGAAGCTGTACACCTTCGGCGGGTACAAAGATGTCAATGGCTTCGCCGTCAATCAGTCCTATAGTGTCTACAACCCTGCCACCAACAAATGGACGAACCTGGGCACCGCGCCGATCCCCGAGACTCATGCCGGCGTGACCGTCGACGCCGCGCACGGGTGGATCTATTTCCTCGGAGGAATCAGGGGCGGCTACGACGGGCCGTTGTCCACCGACGTGTGGAAATACGATACGACCACGAACAAATGGTCATCGCTTCCCGCGCTGCCAGAACCCTTGGCCGCCGGCGAGGCGGCACTGGTCAACGGAAAGCTTCATTACTTCGGTGGGATTCGAACGACCAATCGCTATACCGATTACAACTTGCACTATGTTCTGGATTTGAACCAGGTTGCCGCGGGATCCGCCACGTGGACAACCGCCGCCCCAATGCTCACGGCAAAGGATCATTTCGGGTCGGCCGTGGTCAACGGGAAGATCTACATTTTCGGCGGCGAGATCGGACACGACCTGCTTCATCTGCAACAATACGAAGTGGATGTCTACGATCCGGCGACGAATGTGTGGACTCGCCTGGCCGACATGCCCATCGCACGGTCGCACATTGAAGCCAGCACGTTTGTCACCAACGAGGGCAAGATCGTCGTCGCCGGCGGACAGGTGGACAACTTCCTGGCTACGAACAGCGTGATGGAATTCAATCCCGTCACCAATCACTGGACGTCGCTGGCGCCGCTCCCGACGCCGATGGAAGGAACGGTTGTGCAGCAGATCGGTTCCAAGCTGATCATGACCGGCGGGTATGATGGTGTGAGCGGTATCGCGTCGAATCAGACATGGATCGGGAATTGGGTCGCGGGAACCTGACGAGCTAATTGAGTGACGTGGTCAAAGACCGGATTAGGATTAAGATTACGATTAGGATTATGAAGATGATTAGGAGCAAGATTCAGATTAAGATTAGGAGCGGCCCCCGGCATGCGCCTTTGTCCTGCTCTTAATCCTAGTCTTCGTCTTAATCCCATTCATAATCCTAATCTTAATCGTAATCCTAATCCTTCCTTGTGCACTCCTCCACGACCCGCGGTCCTTGCGAAATTCATCTCGCACGGAGCCGCACGGGTATTCCCTCCTTCGGTCGAAGCGTGATCGTCGGCCGCAGATCCAGCGGCTTATTGTCTGTCAACTCAATTTTCCATTTCGGGAGAATCGCCGCCAGGACGAGGATCGCCTCCATCCAGGCGAAGGACTCGCCGATGCACTGTCGGCTGCCGCCACCGAAGGGGAAGTAGCTCCAGCGCGGGCGTTGCGATCTGGCGTCTGCCGTCCATCGCTGTGGGTCGAATTTTTCCGGTTCCGGATACCAACGCGGATCGCGATGGATGACCCATTGGCTGGTCAGGATGACCGCGCCTTCCGGCAAAACGCGCCCGGCTATTTCCACATCGCGAGTTGCCTGGCGGCCGATGGCCCAGGCCGGCGGATACAGCCGCATCGATTCAGCCAGGACCATCCGCGCGTAAGGCAATCGCTCGACATCATCGACCGTCGGCAGATTTGAGCCGAGCACCTCTCCCAATTCCTCCAGCATGTGCTGCTCGACCTGCGGATTCTTCGCCAGCAGATAAAGCGTGAACGCCAGCGCGTTGGCGGTCGTTTCATGGCCGGCGGTGAAGATCGTGTACAGCTCCTGCCGCAATCGCTTGTCCCGATCGGCGGCATCGCCCATCGGATCGGCCAGTTGCTCGGCGTCATGGGCCTTAAGCAATGTGCTCAGCAAATCGCCCTTATCCACGCCGGCAGCGCGGTGCTCGACGACAAACCGATCGATCGTGTCAAACAGATGTTTCTGCGCCCGAAGAAACCGGTGATTGCTCGGCAGCGGGAGCCAATTCAGCAGCGGCCCCCACGGTGACATCGCGCGGGTAAACATCTTCACGCTCGTATCGACTGACCCGCCGATCGCGTCTACATCTGCCTCCACATCCGCATCGAAAAGCGTCTTGGCGACGATGCGCAACGTGATCGCCATCATCTCCTGATGGATATCCACCTGCTGCCCCTCGCGCCAGCGGTCGGCGGCACTGCGCGCGATACCCGCCATCACCGATCCATATCGCGCCACGCGCTGTGGATGAAACGAAGGCTGCGCGAGCCTTCGCTGGCGGCGATGAAGATCGCCTTCACTGGTGAGCAATCCGTCGCCCAGCGTCTTCTTTGCGCGTTGCAGAGCGGGGCCTTTGATAAAGCAATCATCGCGCGTCACCAGCACATCGCGCACCGCATCCGGATGATTGAGAATAAAGAACTGCTGGCGCCCCCCGCGGAAGTAAACCATGTCGCCGTGCTCACGAAACATCCGCGTCAGAAACCCCAAAACATCGCGGCGAAATGCCAGCGCGATCTGCCCCGGAAAATACTGCCGCGGGCCCGGCGGACGGCTGGAAGGATCGTTAGCGGAAACTTGCGTGGCGGTTGTCATGAGATGCCGATTGTATGGCACGCGACCGAGGAGCGGGAAGCGCGCAAATTGCCGCAGGCTCCCTCTCCCTTGTACTCAGGGGAGAGGGCCGGGGTGAGGGGACAGTGGACGGGGATATGGCGCGGTTTGCGAGTTTTCCGTAGGGTGCGCTTTAGCGCACGCGGAAACCGTTTGACGCTCGAACCGCGTGTGCTAAAGCACACCCACCCCTTTCAAGGTGCTTTTCCCGGATGGTAACCTTGTGTCTTGGCAGAGGATAGGAAGTCCTCGCCGGAGGATACAAGGATGTTGGGTCGCCGGTTTGAGCCTTTCGTGAAGGGGGCAACGGTCTGTGTCATGGT
>DATBDZ010000125.1:0-18903 GCA_036276235.1 Humisphaera sp.
CTTGCGGCCGCGCTTCAGCGGCGTTCTGGAAGAAGTTGGAGGTGGTCCGGCGATGGCGTCATCTAAGCACAACCAGACCAAAAGCGCAAGCTAAGATTGTGTTAAAATTGCAGAGGGTCGTGTGGCGGACAGTATTGGGCAGTGCCCGCCCTACGCCGCATTTGCGCGTTACCGCGGGCACTGCCCGCCGGTTTCGTTTGCGTGTGCGGCGCAACCGCGTGACGACTCGGTGTACCGCGACCTGTGGCAGCCGACACTTGGGCATGATCGATCGGGTGCGCCACATTTCGGCGACGTCTTGTTCCCTCCCCGGTATTGCGGGGGAGGGTTAGGGTGGGGGCCGATCGCGAAAGACACATCTTCTACACAACCCCCACCCCGGCCCTCCCCCGGAGTACCGGAGGAGGGAGAAATGTAGCCGCCTAAAGCATCACGCTCCCCGCTCGATCCGACTACGTCCCGTGCGGCACTGAACGCCGCGCGACGAGTTTCCAATCCTCGACCGGTGCGCCCGAGCCGGAGCTGAAGTACATATAGTAATCTGTTTCACCGCGCCGATAGACCCACACTTCATAAGGCGTCCCCGGCGGCAGCGCTTTAACCAGTTCCGGCGGCGCGTTGCCCGCGTGGACGCCGCGTAGCGCGCGCGTCACGCGGTTGTCTGCTTCGCCCAGGGCCGCGCGCACCTGGTTCTTGGTAGCGCCGGTGGAAACGGCATCAAACGAATGCGCGAACTGCGTATTGCCAATGCTGCCGCTTCCGGTGCAGCCGGCGAGTAGGGTCAGCAGGGAAAGCGATGCGAACCATCGAGAGAATGCGATCATTGTAGCTCCACTCGTGACGGGGCGGTGGTCAGAGCAATTTAGACAGATGGGCACTAAGGCGGCGTAGGCGCGAAGGGCGAAGCTACTGCGGCAGGCATTCTCCCTCCGTGCCTCTGTCCCTTCGTCCCTCCGTGCCTGCGTGCCTTCGTCCCTCCGTCGCTCCATCCCTCTCCGATCCGCCCACTCCTTCATAACATACTCAACAAATCTTCGCGGGGATATGGATGTCCACGATGCTGGACGAACGCCTCGGCGGCGGCGACGCCGATCTGCCCGCCGCGCATGGCGGCGTGGCGACGCATCGAATCCAGATACTCATCCATCCCATGATGCGCGCGCAGCCATTCGCGCTGGCTGGCGTGGCAGGTGAGCATGGTTGCCTTCATCTCCAATTGCCGCGAGATGTCCACATAAGTGGTCGGCGTCACCGCGTTACCCAGCGGGTCCTCTCCCTGCACCGGATCGCAATAATACAAATGCGGCACCTTCGACTCCGGCTTGCGCGGATGCGTGGAAACATTGGGCGCGCCATAAACAAAGCTCGCCGCCCGCGCCAGCAGGCTGACCATCTCATGGTCCATCATATAATCCTTGGCCGCATGCGTGAAGACCAAAGCCGGCGCGATGATGCGAAACAGATCGATCGTCTTTTGCAGCGTCGGCTTATCGTAAACGACCCGCCCATCAGGCTCGCCGAGGCAGTGAAAGGTTGCTCCGATCAGCTTCGCCGCCGCCCGCGCTTCGCCGGTGCGAATCGCGCTGATCTCCCAGGCGTGGTGCAACATCGTCCCACAATCGCCGGCCGTCGCGCTGGCGATGTGAACCTCCCAACCCGCATCGCGCAGGCGAATCAAAGTCCCCGCACAAAGAAACTCCGCGTCATCCGGATGAGCAAGAAACGCCAGGGCGGTCTGGTGCATGGGGAAATCATTACCGGGCGCAGGATTGGCGGCAATGGGTGGAAAAATGAAGAGTGATGAGTGAAGCCTGACAACACAGTATCGTTGGATACCTGTCAGGCTTCAATCATCACTCTTCAGGTTTGCGTCAGGCTTCACTCATCACTCTTCATTCTTCCTCAATTCGCGGTCCCATTCGACGCCGCCGGCTTCGCATCCCACGCCAGATTTTCCAAATGCCTCTGAATATCCCCCGCGCTTTGGAATCGTTCCAAGATCAGTGAATCCTTCAACCCACGGATGATTTCCTTCACTACGCGCGGCTGTTTGTTGTAATGCTTGCGGCCGCCCACCAAGGCGTGGAAAACCTCGACGAGATTCAGCACATCTTTATAGATCTTGCTTTTGGTTGGGCGGCCAAGGTCGAAGAAGTCGAGGAGCTTTACCTCAAAGCCTATTCCCTGGCGGCGGATCATGATGTTGTCGTCGTGGATGTCGCCGTGATATTCGCCGCGCTCGTGAATGGGGGCAATTCCTTTGGCGAGCATGTACAGCACATGCAACGCCTCGAAGGTGCTCAAGCGCTGCCGGGGTTGGCGCAGGAGAAATTCGCTGAGTTTTTCACCTTCGACGAGCTCGCTGATGACCACCATCACCTTTTTCTTGCGGAAGTAGGCGACTTCCTGGTGATGATATTGCATGAGGATGGGACAGTGCCGCAGGGCGTCGAGCTTGCGGGCGTAGACGATGGCTGCCTTGCCCATCGGATCGCGGTGGGGATAGTAGAATTTCGCGGCGCGGCGGATGCCCGTGGCCCGCTCCACAATCGCGTAAACCTCGCCCTCATAACCACTTCCAAGCTGCCGCTGAATGAGATACTTGCCCGCCACGCTCCGCCCGGGAGGGAAGTCAAATCGGCGAACTTTGGTCCGGGGGTACATGAGGGTGCCCAATCATTCGGGAGAGCCGACGGCAAATCAATACCTGAATCCCCCGCTCCCGCCCGGTTAATTCTGGTCATCCCGGAATTACAGAAGCTATTTCGGATAAAAGACTTATGACACTGCCTCCTTGGCAGCATGGTCGGAATATCTTCCCTATTTCAATTGGGCGGCTAGGCCGTAGATTAGCCGCCATGACCGATGATTGGATCGACATGTCCAGCGAAGCCTTGGATTGCGCGGGTGCGCTGGCGTTCGTCAGCGACCAGCAAGCCGGAGGCGTCGCGATCTTTCTGGGAACCAGTCGGGCTGAAACCAATACAGCCGGCCGAACTTTGCTTGCGCTGGATTATGAAGCCTATCCGCAGATGGCGTTGGAGCAGATGCGCGAGCTTGCCGTCGAGGCACGAAAGAAGTGGCCGATCACCAAGCTCGCGATGCTTCATCGCACCGGCCGCGTCGGGTTGGCGGAGCCATCGGTGATCATCGCGGTATCGTCGCCCCATCGCGCCGAGGCGTTCGACGCCTGCCGCTGGCTCATCGACGAGCTCAAGAAAAGCGTCGGGATCTGGAAAAAAGAAATCTGGGCGGATGGCAGCGCGACATGGAAATCGGAGTCGGCGTAACGGGTACATGCCGGTCGCCGAAACCACATTTCCGGCGATCACTGTCATGCTGAGGTATTCCGAAGCATCTGGCCGGCTCGCACGAGTAAGCCAGATGCTTCGGAGTACCTCAGCATGACAGTTCCTTGCGTGCATTTCTCGATCCAGCCAGTTTTCAAATCGTCGAGGTTGTCAGCCAACCATTCCCCGCTTACAACAACCGCAGCTTGATTCTGACTCCTGACTCCTGACTCCTTCCACACATGGCCCTCTTCCCCCTCATCCATCTCTTCTACTGGCTCGCCCTGGCCACCTGGTACGGCGGCGTGGTCTTCATTGTCCTTTGCGCGCAGGTTATCCAGCGAACCGTGCGCGAGAGCGATCCGACGTTGCCGACGGTGCTGAGCGTCAATCTTGAAGGGCAGCACTCGACGCTGCTGGCCGGCTCGATCGTCGCCAACATTCTCGTGCTGCTGGTGAAGATCGAAATGGTTTGCGCCGGAGTGCTGCTGGTCACGATGGCGGCGCAATGGATCATTCTTGGCGGCACTCATTTGCCGCTCTCGATCATTCGCACCTGTCTTTACTTTGCGGCGGTGGCGGTGGTGATTTACGACTGGCGGTGGGTGTCGCCGCGCGTTTTCCGGTTTCGCAAGGAATATATCGATCATGCGGATGAGCCGGAGATCGCCAATCCGGCGCGCGAGCAATTTGACCGCTATCACCGCGAGAGCATCACGGTGCTGATGATCCTGTGGCTGCTGCTCTCGGGCCTGGTGCTCTTCAGCACGATGATTTCCACCGAGCGCTCATTCCTGTTCCACTCATAAGGAGAGGCGCATGCTGCGGGTTCAGTTTCTCGGCGGAAAGCGCGGCGGCTCCTCGACAGTCAAGCGGTCTGTCGGCCAACGCCGCTTTCATGCGTTTGGCATCGGGGCGGCTAAATCCGGAACGCATTCGATTGCCGCGCTGTTTGGCGGGCAATACGCATCAGATCACGAGGCGGGTCATTCCGCGATGATCAAGGCGACCTTCGCACGCGTCACCGGCGCGATGACCGACGCGCAGGCCGACCGCTTCATCCGCGATCGCGACAAACATCTGAAGCTGGAGATGGATTCATCGCAGTTGCACTGCCCGTTTCTGGATGTGATGGTTCGCCTCTTTCCCGAGGCGAGATTTATCCTCACGATCCGCGATTGCTACGGATTCCTCAACTCCGTGATCGATCACCAATTGGCGCGGCCGGTATCCAAATCCTGGCAACGCCTGCGGCATCTGCGCTTTAGCGGATTTGGATATTCGCCACATGAGAAGGCATTGGCCGAGCGCGGGCTCTTTACGATCGACGGCTATCTCTCCTATTGGTTTCGCCATAATCAGATGGCCCTGAGCCATGTGCCCGATGATCGCCTGCTGATCGTCAAGACAAAACAGATCAGCGCGGACATCGACAAGATCGCGGCGTTTTTGGGTGTCTCTCCGCAAACGCTCGATACGCAAGCCGCGCATGCATATCCGGCGCAACAGCGATATGGACTGCTGGCGAAGATCGATCCGAAGTTCCTGCAGGATCGCGTTGATGCGCAGTGCGCTTCTCTGATGAGGCGATTCTATCCGGGTGAGATGGACGCGAACGCGGCGGTTGAACGCTTGAGCGATGGCCGCTGATTTTCATTGCTGCATTTGTGTTCACTGCCTTCGCACACTGTCATGCTGAGGTACTCCGAAGCATCTGGCCCATTCGCGAGCCAACCAGATGCTTCGGAGTACCTCAGCATGACGGTTGTCTGGAATTCTGAATTGGAATTACAGATGGCAACGCGAGTTACGCTGTTCATGCAAGATGTTGTGAGTACCGGAGGAGGGGATAGCGCTTGCCGCCGATATTGTCTCGCGCCCGGCAGGGGCACTACCCGCCGCATTTTCTGACTGGCGTCTCTTCCCGTTACACTTCCCGGCGAAGGAGACGCGATGGGCACGCTGACACAACTTTACCGCCATTCGCTGGCGCTGCTGACCGATCTGTATGAGCTGACCATGGCCTATGGCTATTGGAAGCTGGGGATGGCGGATCGCGAAGCGGTTTTCTCGCTCTCCTTTCGTAAGCAACCTTTTGACAGCGGCTACGCCATCTCCTGCGGGCTGCATGATGTGATCGATTATCTGCGCTCGTTTCGGTTTGACGAGGCGGATGCGCAATATCTGGGAACGCTCACCGGCAACGACGACAAGCCACTCTTTGAGGCGGGTTTTCTCGATTATCTGCGGAAGCTGGAATTCTCCTGCGATGTCGATGCGATCCCCGAAGGGACGGCGACCTTCGCGCACGAGCCGAGCGTGCGCGTTCGCGGGCCGCTGCTGCAAGCGCAGATCATCGAGACGCCGCTACTGACGCTGATGAATTTTCAAACGCTGGTGGCGACGAAAGCCGCGCGCATCTGCTCGGCGGCGAAGGGCGATCCTGTGTTGGAGTTCGGACTTCGGCGCGCGCAGGGCGTGGACGGCGGCGTCACCGCCACGCGCGCGGCGTTTGTCGGCGGATGCGCTGCCACCAGCAATCTCCTGGCCGGCAAGCTCTTTGGCATCCCCGTGCGCGGCACGCACGCTCATAGCTGGGTGATGGCTTTCGGCGATGAACTGGAAGCATTCGCGGCGTACGCCAGGACGATGCCCAACAACGTCATTTTTCTGGTGGATACGTACAACACGCTGCAAGGTGTCCGCCATGCCGTGCAGGTGGGGCGCGATCTTCGCAAGCAGGGGCACGAGCTTTCCGGCATCCGCCTGGACAGCGGCGACCTGGCCTACCTCAGCATCGAGGCCCGCAAGATTCTGGATGAAGCCGGCTTCACTCACACCGCGATTCTGGCGACCAACGATTTGGATGAAACGATCATCGCCAGCCTCAAGGAACAGCAGGACGCAAAGGTGACGGTGTGGGGCGTCGGCACAAAGCTGGCGACGGCGTTCGATCAGCCGGCGCTGGGCGGCGTTTACAAGCTCACCGCCCTGCGCGACTCCGCCGGCAAATGGGAACACAAGATCAAGCTCTCGGAGCAAACCGCGAAAATCTCCACGCCCGGCATTCCGCAAGTCCGCCGATTTTTCGACGGCGACAATTTTCTGGGCGACGCGATTTACGATGAGCAACTGGGAATCTCAGCGACGCCGACAATCATCGACATCGCTGATCCGACGCGGCGAAAAACATTCAGCCCGGAAATGCGCCACGAGGATCTTCTGGTCCCCATCTTCCGCGGCGGAAAGCTCGTCTACAACGAGCCCGATCTTCGCGCAACCCAGCAGCGCACGCGCGATCAGTTGGCCAAACTACATCCCGGCATTCGCCGATTCATCAACCCGCATCGCTACCCGGCGGGATTGGAAGAAAGGCTATACAACTTGAGGAATGAGTTGATTCTTGAAAGCCGGAAATCGGGCGGCGGTGGGTCTGTTTGAAGGTCGCGATTGGGTGCCACAGGTCGCGGTACTCCGAGACCTGTGCTGTTCCATGGCGCACGCGTAATGGACAAAGACGGCGGGCAGTGCCCGCCCTACGCGCCGCATTCGCCCGTAGGGCGGGGCACTGCCCTTTGCATTTATGGAGCAGACCTGTGGTGTTCCACCGCGAGAGACGCACAGGTCTGCGAGTACGCCGACCTGTGGCACCCGAGCTGACCTACTAGCGAAATCGAATTGCTAATCGAGAGTCGCATGGCAACGCGTCTTACCCCGGGTCGGCGTTGTACCCGGCGGCGGGCTTGGCGTCGCGCGGCGTTGGGGGTGGCGGCGTTACGCCGGCGTCGAGCATCGCCTTGTGAATCGCATCGATCGTCTCGAATGACGGCTTGAAATTCCCTGGGCGGAATCCCTCCGCGAGCAGCAGCGGCGTCCAGCCGTATTTGTCCTTGCGATTCCACACGTCGATCTTCGCACCGTGCTTGGCGAGGAATTCGACCATCTTCGGCAGGCTCTTGTAAGCCGCCCCGTGCATGGCGGTTTCGCCGTTCTGATCGACCGTGTTCACATCCGCGCCGAGCGTCAACAGGTATTGCACAGCCGCCAGGCATTCCTCTTCGGTGCCCGCTTCCTCATCGGGCGCGAGCGTGCCGATGCCGGCGGCGGCCATGAGCGGCGTGCAGCCGTCCTTGTTGCCCAGCAGCGGATCGGCGCCCAACTCC
This sequence comes from Humisphaera sp., assembly GCA_036276235.1. Lineage (GTDB taxonomy): Bacteria > Planctomycetota > Phycisphaerae > Tepidisphaerales > Tepidisphaeraceae > JANWHF01. The sequence goes on from DATBDZ010000125.1 coordinate 7,454, forward strand.
ACCAGCAATTTCAGAAGCGGAAGATCGGCGGTCTTCGACGCCAGCAGAAACGCCGTCGCGCCGGCGTGATTCAATTTGCCGCGTCCGGCGGGGCCTTTATCCAGCCGCGTGTTCACCTTCGCGCCGTGCTCGACGAGGAAGCGAACAAACTGCAGGCTGGTCATGTTCCCCGATCCATTGGGCGGAGGCTGGCCATCCGGATCATCGCCGCGATTGGGCTTGCGAACCCAGGTCAGCACGTGCAGCGGCGTGTAGCCGGATCGCTGGTCATTCGCGTCGGCGCCCGCCTTGATCAATTCCGCAGCGCACTCGAAATGGCCGTTTTCCGTCGCGAGGATCAGCGCGCTGACGCCGCCTTTTGGGGTCGTGCCGCTGCCGCGCACGTTGGGGTCGATCGCCTCGTTGGCGTCGATGCTGGCCTTGAGCAGAATCCGGATGACGTCGATGCGTCCCTCGCGCGCGGCAAAGAGCATCGGCGTGAAACCGGATCGAAGCCGCGTGTGCGGATCAGCGCCCGATTTGATGAGCAATTCGACAACGGCGGCATTCCCCTCATCCGCGGCCCACATCAGCGCCGTCTGCCCGCTCCGTTCCTTTGCATCGACTGTCGCGCCGGCATCGAGCAGGGCCTTCACCGGGCCAACGCGCCCGACGCGCGACGCCGTCATCAGCACAGTTTCCCCGCCGCGTAGCGTTGTGTTGGGATCCGCGCCGGCTTTAAGAAGCATCTGGATGATCCGCTCATTGCCGTTTGTGGCGGCTAATGAGATCGGCGTGACGCCATAGCGGTTCTCCGCCTTGGCATTCGCGCCGGCGTCGAGCAGCAGTTTCACCGACGTTGCATCGTCCTGATATGTGGCCCAATGGAGGGCGGTCATGCCGTCCGCCTGGGCGGCGTTTACGTCGGGGTGATCTTTCAGAAGCGTTTGGACTTGGGACCAGTTGGATTTTTCAGCGGCGTCGGCGAGAGAGGAATCCGCGGCGAGTGCTCGTGAATTTAATCCAACGAGAATGATTGCAAGTGCGACAATCACCATGGAGAGCTTCGATCGCATCGGTTTTCGTAGGGTGCGCTTTAGCGCACGCGGAACTGCGGGGATTGCTGAGCCGTCCGCGTGTGCTGAAGCACACCCTACGGAGGCGAAGACGGCGGGCAGTGAGCGCCGTACGGGCTTTAGGGCAAGCGGAGCGCCTTGCGCGGCGCATTCTCCCTCTCCCCTGTACTCAGGGGAGAGGGTTGGGGTGAGGGGACGAACGCTTCGACTTGCGAACGGCGCCATATCGCGACACGCCGTCCCCTCACCCTGCCCTCTCCCCTGAGTACAGGGGAGAGGGTTCTCATTCGTAGCACGAGCCACTGAATCACGCTCTTCGAACGACATAACGGCGGGGAGTGCCCGCCCTACCGGCGGCATTGGCGTAGGGCGGGCACGGCCCGCCGCGAGGTTGTGTTCCGCGCTTTGCATTCTCAAATCCCCAGCGGCTCAAACAACTCGTCCACCTTCCCATTGCTGTCCGCGAACTTGTCGATCTTGACGCCGACTTTGTCGAGCAGGGTGAGATGGAGATTCGCCAGCGGGGTGGTTTTGTTGAAGCGGATGTGGCGGCCGCCTTTCATTCCGCCGGCTGCCCCGCCGGCTACGATGATCGGGAGATTCGTGTGATCGTGAACGTTGGGATTGCCCATGCCGCTGCCATAGAGATAGAGCGAATTGTCGAGCAGCGTGCCGGCCCCTTCCTTCACCGCTTTGAGCTTGCCGATGAACTCGGCGAAGAGGGACACGTGGAATTGGTTGATCTTCGCCATGCGGGCGATCTTGGCGGGATCGTTGCCGTGGTGCGAGAGCGGATGATGCGGGTCGGCAACGCCAATTTCCGGATACGTGCGGTTACTGGTTTCGCGGGCGAGCTGGAACGTGATGACGCGGGTGACATCGCCCTGCAACGCAAGAACCTGTAAATCAAACATGAGCCGCGCGTGGTCTGCGTAGGATGCGGGCACGCCAACCGGCCGATCCAGGTCCGGCAGCGGATTGTCGGCGACATCGCGCTCGGCTTTTTGGATGCGCTGCTCCACATCGCGCACGGCTTCAAGATATTCATTGACCTTCGCGCGATCGGAAGGCCCCAGCGTATTGCCAAGACGCGTGATGTCATCCTTCACGAAATCGAGCAAGCTGGCGCGGCGACGTAGTGCCGCCTGGCGATCACCTTTGGTGCCGCCCTCACCAAACAACTGCTCGAAAACCAATCGCGGATGCGCCTCGGCGGGCAGTGGCGTTGTGGGGGATGACCAGGAAAGATTGTTCTGATAGACGCAGGCGTAGCCGTTGTCGCATTGGCCGGCGGTCTGGAGCATGTCCATCGCCATCTCCAGCGACGGCAGTTGCGTCTCGCGGCCCAGTTGCTTGGCCGCGATCTGATCGACCGTCGTTCCCAGATAATAATCGGAGCTTTCGGTGTGCTTGGCGAACGCGGCGCTGAGGAACGCGGCGTTGGACGTCGCATGCGTGCCGGGGTACGCGTTGCGCAGCTCCATGTTGCTGAGAATCGAGACGTGATCCTTCACCGGCGCCAGCGAGTTGAGAATGAAAGAGAGCTCATCGAGCTTCTCGCCGGGCGGCGTCCAGCGGGTGTTGTCGCATCCCATCGGAATGAAGACGAACCCGAGCCGGCGCACCGGCGCGGCAACGGTCGCCGCCTCGGCGGTCATCGCGGGCACCATCGCATCCAGCAGCGGCAGCGCCAAAGTCGCGCCGACGCCGCGCAGAAACGTCCGCCGCGGAAGTGCCTTTTTGGCAATAATCCTGGAAACGGTCATGGGCTGGTCCTCATCTGGAATTGTGGGCTGCTGACGATCGAGACGATCAGCGTCGAGAAGCGGTAGTCCGAAGCCTTTGCCGCGCGGACGGCATCGCGAACGGCCGGCGCGTCATAGTATTCCACGCCGCGCCCCAGCGCGTAGGTGAAGAGCTTTTCGGTGAGCGTGCCGACGAAAATATCCGGCCGATCGAGCAATGCTTTCTCCAAGCCGCTCACTCCGCTGAATTGGCTGCCATCTGGCAAGCCGCCGGAGACATCGACCGGTGTTCCATCTTCCATCGTCCGCCAGCGACCGACGGCGTCGAAATTTTCCAGCGCGAAGCCAACCGGATCCATCGCATTATGACAGCTCGCGCAGGCAGCGTTAGCGCGATGTTTCGCGAGCTTCGCCCGCATGGGCAGCGACGCCGAAACCGTATTCTCTTCCAGCGTCGGCACATTGGGCGGCGGCGGCGCGGGCGGCGCGCCAAACAAATTATCCAGAATCCATTTCCCGCGAAGGACGGGTGAAGTTCGCGTGGCGTATGACGTCACCGTGAGCACGCTCCCCTGCCGCAGCAATCCGCCGCGCTCGCTGGTGGGATCGAGCATCACTTTGCGGAAGCGCGTGCCGTAGATATTGGGGATGCCGTAATGCTTCGCCAGCCGCTCGTTGAGCCAGGCGTGATCGGTTTTGAGAAGTTCAAGAACGCTGTGATCTTCGCGCAGCACTTCGTCGAAGAGCAACTCCGTTTCCTGGCGAAGGGCCTGGCGGAGGTTGTCGTCAAAATCAGGAAACAGCCGGCCATCAGGCGTGATCGACTCAAGATTCCGCAGATGCAGCCACTGCTCGGCGAAGCTGGTCACAAGCGATCGCGATCGCGCATCCGCAAGCATCCGCCGCGTTTCGCGCGCCAGAATTTCAGGCTGATGCAGTTCGCGGCGCTCGGCGACGGCCAGCAACTGATCATCCGGAATGCTGCTCCAAAGGAAGAACGACAATCGCGAAGCCAGCTCGATATCGCCGATGCGATAAGCCGTGTGCGGCGCGATGCCCGAAGGATCATGCTCTACGCGAAAGAGGAAATCGTGGCTGACAAGCACGGCACTGAGCGCCGCCTCGATGGCCGAATCGAAATCGCCATCCTTCCGCGCATCTTGATAGAAAGGCAGGATGCGGGCGACGTCGGCGTCATTCACCGGCCGCCGATAGGCGCGGCGCATCACGGTCGCAAGAATCTGCTTCGCGCAGGTTTCGTCCTGATCGGCGCTCTTCGGCCGCGCCACAAAAATCCGCTGGCGGCTCGGTGAATCTCCCGCCCCACCATCGGCAAACGGGCCCGTGATCGAAACCTGATACACCGCAGGGTTAATCCGCGGATGGCGGTGCATGTTGAAATGCGCATCGTACGGCTCGCGGGTCGTCAGCAGCAGCTCCGATGGGTTCTTCAAAAATGTCACGCCCAGATCATGTGGGCCAGCCTTTACCGTCACGCGCAGGTTCACGTGCGCATCGACCTTCTGATAATCCTTGTTCGGCCCCGGCGGCTTTACTGTGAACAATTGCAGGCGCTGGCGATCCAGCAGCACTTCCAAATCGGTTGCTTCATGAAGCCCCTCGACCATCTCATTGCGATCGCGCGTCAGGCGGACCTGGATTTCGTATTCCCCGTCGCGCGGAAACGTGTAGTGGATCAAAGTGCCGCCGCGCGTTCCGATGGGAAGGCCTTCGACGTGATCGTCCTGCGTGATATCGGGCCGCACGCGGATCGTGTCGCCGCCCGGCGCCCGCTGCGCGCCCCCCACCGCCAGGCGGCTGATCTTCTGGGCCGCCGAAACGTAGCGATCGAGCAACGTCGGCGAAAGATTCGCCACCGTCACATTATCAAATCCATGGCTCGCTTCATCGGCGGGCAGGAGCATCGTCGCGTCGATCTCCAGCGACAGCAGATCGCGAATCGCATTCTGATATTCGGTGCGCGTGAGCCGGCGAATGGTGTCGGTGCGGCCAGGATTGGGCCGTTGCGCCGCCGTTTGATCGAGCGGAGCTTCGATCTGCGAAAGAATGGAAGAGTACGTTTGTTCGTCCGGTCGCTTCTTCCCCACGGGCGGCATCTGCCGACGCTCGAGCTTGCGAACAACCTTCTCCCAAATCTCGGTATGGTCGGTGACGCGATCCGTCGCGATCGCTTCGAGGTTCAATCCGCCTTTATTCGATTCGCGATCGTGGCAGTTGATGCAATAAGTATTGACCGCAGTTTGGAGGGACTCCGATTCCGCGCCGAGCGAGCACGCCGCGACGGCAGAAGTGAAGAGTGCCCCGGAGATCATTGCGAGCCGAAATGTCATCGTCGCATTTCCGATTGCCGGGAGATCTGGGATGCCGCCAACGGCGAATCAGGGCAACTTTAACCCGCTGGCGCTCCGCAAGCAACGATGAATGACGGCCGTTCGGGCTACTATGAGCGGTGAGACTTTCGGCGGCTCTCTTCCCCTACCTCCGGTAATCCCAACATTTTGCATGAACAGCCTAACTCCCGTTGCGATCTGCAATTCCAACTCAGAATTCGAGGCAACCGTCATGCTGAGGTACTCCGAAGCATCTGGCCCATTCGCGCGAGCCGGCCAGATGCTTCGGAGTACCTCAGCATGACAGTCTGCGAAGGCAGTGGACAGGGAATTCCGCGGGAGGGCCGGGGTGGGGGTTGTATCGACTACGCGTCTTAGGCGGCCGCCCCCCCACCCTAACCCTCCCCCGGAGTACCGGAGGAGGGGACAAGACTTGCTGCCGACACCGTCAAGCAACAACGGTCACTGCGACTTTCACTGCGTAAGCCACCGCGTGGCCGACTAGTTATTACACCCGCATCCCCCGCCGCCGACGGTTCGGCCGCCGCTGGCGGCTTCGCGCGAGAAATAGACATGATCGATCTGCGCGCTCTGCATCGGATTGCGATCCGGCTGCATGATCGCATCGGCCAGTTCCTCGCGCTGCCACGGCTTCACGGTCACGCAGCCGGAGGTGAGCGCTAGCAAGCCGCCAATCAGAATTGCGCGGAATATCGATTGGGAGGTCCTTGTGAGTCTCATCAGTTTTTCTCGCTCAAAAGCTGCTCGATTTCCTGGCGGTATTCCTTGATGGTTTGATCGCCGTGAAATCCGGCGTGGACGAATCGAATTTTTCCGGCGCGGTCGATCATGAACGAGGTCGGCATCGCCTTCACGTCCGCCGACGCCACCAGCTTTTGCTGCGCGTCGCGGACGATCGGGAAGGAGACGTTCGTCGATTTGACGAACCGCTGCATATTCTCCTGCTTCTCATCCACGCTGACCGCGACGATCGTTAACCCGCGCGCGGCAAACGCCTTGTGCAGCTTCTCCATCTCAGGAAATGATGCCTTGCACGGGTCGCACCAGGATGCCCAGAAATCCAGCAGCACGACCTGCCCTTCGACCTTAGGCAGCGGGCCCTCCAGCTTGAACGATGCAAGATCAGGCAGCTTGTCCCCCTTCTTGAAATCCGCGCCCGAAAGCGATGGGAGCACGAAAATGACAAGTGCGATGGGAAGGAAAATCTTTCGGCACATCATAGCAAACTCCATCAATGCGAGTCAGGCAAGTCGAGGCCTGTGGATGACGGCGCCGGAGGGGTGCCGCGGGTCGTGTGCTTCGAGTCGTAACGCAACTGTGCCGCACACCGACGCAAGAAGACGGCGGGCAGTGCCCGCCCTACGGGCGAATGCGGCGCGTAGGGCGGGCACTGCCCGCCGCTTTTCCGAATCCTCTACCACGAGAAGTTTAATCCAATCGTGTAAATGTTTGCATTCGGGTAAGTCGATTGGAGCGTCTGGTGATCCAGGCCGTGCATCCAATAGCGATGATAGCCCAGATGCAGGTCCCAATGTTCGTGCAGCGTGATGTTGGCCTCCAGACCCACTGTCGCCGTCTCCATGAACGACAGGCGATAGTCGGATGAGTAAAAGCTGGGAACGTGGGCCGGGTCGTTGGTTGGGTCGCCGGGAAACTGGATATCGTAAAAATGAGCCGCGCTCTGGCGGTAATAGCGGAACGACGGCGACACAACCGCAATGTGCCCGAACTTCTGAAACCAGGCGACGCCGACCGTATTGGCGAGAATGCCGTACGAATCATGGTAGATGCGATAGGTTCCCTCGACGCTGGCATTGGCGGCAGGCACGCCTTGCGTGAGCGTGAGCAGCAGCGCCTGCGAATCGCGCGTTGAGGGGCGTTTCTCACCGGCCAGAATCACCCGCGCGTTCGGGTCCAGCGAAGCTTCCTGAAACACAACGCTGCGATAAGGGTCGTTCAAATATCCGTTGGCGTGGCCAATTGTCGCATTCGCGCTCAGCAACGTTCGCGGCCCCAGAATCTGCGAAACGCCGAACAGAAAATCGTCGGAATTCAAAATCTGTCGATTGTGGATGTAAGTGAAATCTGTCGGAAGCACCTCATCATACGAATGCGACCAGCCGACATTCAGCGTCGTATTTTTATCGTTGAGATCCAGCGAATAGTTGATCGCGCCGGAGTATGAGACGTAATCGCTCTCCTTGCTGTAGCTGAATTGCGGAACGATATGATGAGGGCCGAACGTGAGGCCGGTGGACAGATCAATGCCGCGGCGGATGTCCGCGCTCTGCGCAAGCGGCACAACATTCTGCGGCGTTGCCTGCGAGACCGACGACGCCCCCGAGACGGCATCGAGCGGGCTGGCAAACCCGGTGATCGTTGATGGAGGAACGGGCGTGTGCGTATGCGGATTCACCAGCTTGAGCTGGTCGATGGCCGGCGCGCCGATCGGCGTCGCGCCGGAGATGCCGTCGTAGACGCCGCGAAAAGTGAAATCCATCCAGGGCGCGATCGTGGTGTGCACCCGGAATGATTCCGTTTGCACCGACATCCGCCCCTTATCCTCATTGTAGGTTTCGTGGGCAAAGCCGATGTCGTCGGCACGCGCGCGGGCGGCGGCCAGCAGCGGCACGCCGATCCCCATCATCAACTGCTTCGATCTTCGCCGCATGCATGCTCCCGCGCCCTTGCAGCGTTGTAGAACCCGCGCCGGCGGGTGTCGAGGCGACTGCAAATCTTGCAGATTCGCAGCGATCAGGGGATTTGCGATATCTAATACCTTCGTTGTTTCACAAGGAGTTCCCCATCATTAGCGCAAAGTTTTACCGATTGATTAGTGCAGCTATGGGTTCGCGCAAAATGCGCCGCGACGACGCGCGCGCCGGCCGGCCGCATCGCTCGATGAGCGGGCCGCAAGGCTCTATGATTGAATCGCTTGAAGGACGGACGCTGCTCAGCGTAGCCGCCAGCGCGCAGCTTGCGCTGGTTTCAACGACGGGCACGCAGGCCAATCCCGTCTACAATTACGACATCACCGTTACCGATACAGGGACGACCAACGTCGGGACGTTCTGGTTTGGCTGGGTTCCCGGTGAAGATTTCCTGCCGACGCCCCCCATTTCCATCTCGAACCCGACGGGGTGGTCCAACACGACCACGGGTTCCGGCAATTCCACCGACGGAACGGCAATCGAATGGGTCGCGACTTCAAACGCCATCACGGCCGGCCATTCGCTGAGCGGCTTTGCGTTTTCCACGACGGACAGCCCCACGGCGCTCGCGGGGAATTCGCCGGACTTTCCCAGCTCGCCGGCCATGACGGCATTTGTCTACAGCGGCGGGCCGTTTTCTGATGGTGGATTCCAGCTCGTAGTTGCGCCGGCCGCGACACAGGCCGCCTCGACCACAAATCTGCAAACTTCGGACAACTCGATTTCGGCCGGCGATTCAGTCACGTTTACCGTCGTCGTCGCGCCGGCTGGCGGACAGGGCGTCATCGCGACGGGATCCGTCAGCTTCTCGCAGGATGGCAATAACCTCGGATCCGCCAATCTGATATCCGATGGCACCGCAACCTTTACGACGTCCAGCTTGCCGGTGGGCACCGATCACATCACCGCCAGCTACGGCGGCGACAGCAATTATCTGGCAAGCGTTTCTTCTCCGCTGACTGAGACAGTCGCCCCACCGCTCAACGCTGTCGCGACGACGGTCACGCTGATTTCGTCGTTGCCCACTGCACCGCTGGGCGGGACAGTGCAATTGACGGCAACCGTGACGCCTGCCGTCACAGGCGCGGCGCTAACGGGTAACGTGAGTTTCGCGCAGGATGGAACTGTCGTGGGCAATGCGCCGGTGCAGGCCGATGGCACGGCAATTCTCACGACATCAACGCTTCCGCTCGGGGCCGACTCGATCGTCGCGACTTACTCCGGCGATAGCTCGTATCTTGGCAGCACTTCATCCGCACTCATACAAACCATCACGCAGCCGCTGACGCTGGTGCCGACCATCGTCAAATCGACGCTGCCGAGCGCCGTGGTGGCGGGAGACGCGCTCAAAGGATCGATCACGCTTTCGATCACCAATCAATCCGGCGCAAACATCAAGGGGAAGGGGACGATCGAGATTTTCGCCAGCACAACCGGCGTCATCGACGGATCCTCTGTTCTGCTCGGACAAATCTCCAAGACGCTTAATGTCTCCACCACGAAGCCCGCCAAGGCGTCTGTCAGCATCAAGTCGGCGGTGCTTCCCACGGGCACATTCACGCTTTTTGCGCGGGTGACCGATGCATCGTCGAACGTAAACGATTCCGCCGCCGGCGCGACGATTACCGCCGCCGCGTCGTTTGTGGCGTTGTCGGAAGCGGTGACGAAGAATTCGCTTCCCGCTGCCGCGACCAACGGCGCCAAGGCCCGCGGCGCGGTCACGATCTCGATCACCAACGGCGGCAACATCACCACGCCGGGAACGACCAGCGTAACGCTCTTCGCCACCAGCAGCGGCACGATCGATGGCTCCGCGATTCAGCTCGCAACTTTCAGTAAGGCACTGCACATCCGCCCCGGCAAACCGAGCCGCGCAAGCCTGAAGCTGAAGGAACTTCCCGTGATGACGCCGGGGAGCTACACGCTGGTTGTGCAGGTGATCGATGGAAACGGGCAGGCGACGGAAGTGACCGTTGGGCCGATCGCGATCAGTTGAGCTTCCGCGTAGGGCGGGTGTACTCGCCCACCACGGGCGGCGAATGGTGGGCGAGTACGCCCACCCTACAAGCTCAACAAGGCGTCAATTGTCCGCCGTGTTTTCCGGAATATCACTGTAGGTAATCGTCATGCTGAGGTACCCCGAAGCATCTGGCCAACTCGCGCGGGTGGGCCAGATGCTTCGGAGTACCTCAGCATGACGGTTCGTTACTCGATATCCTGACAGATAAGGAGCTGGTATTTAGGCCATCGCCGGCACCCGCTGCGCTTCGGCGCGACGCGTTGATAGAAATCGGAGCCACTCTTCCATTCCACTCCCCGACTTCGTCGAGACTTGAAGAATCCGCATCCCCGGCCGCACCGATTGGATGTTGCGATGCGCCGCGGCTTCGTCAAATTCAACCGCCGCCGCCAGATCCATCTTCGTGATGATCGCGACATCGGCGGTATTGAAAATCGTCGGATACTTGAGCGGCTTATCTTCGCCTTCGGTGACCGACATCAGCACCAGCCGCAGGTCTTCGCCCAGATCGTAGCTTGAGGGGCAGACGAGATTGCCGACGTTTTCGATGAAGAGGATATCGAGGTTTTCCGGCAGCCATCCGTCCATCGCCGATCGCACCATCTCCGCCTCGAGATGGCAGACGGTTCCGGTGACGATCTGCTTTACCGGCGCGCCGCTGCGGGCCAGGCGCTGGGCGTCATTATCCGTTGCAAGATCGCCCACCAGCGCGGCAACGCGATGATTTTGCGCCAGCAACGAAAGCGTCTTTTCCAGAAATGCCGTCTTCCCCGCGCCGGGACTTGAAACCAGGCTGACGACATAAATGCCGGCGCGCTGGAATGCATCGCGCATCGCGCGGGCGACGACGTCATTCTGCTTGAGGACTTTCTGGCGAACTTCGACGAGCCGTGTCTGCGGTTTCATTGGCAATCTCCAGGGCGGTCAGTTCAAGCTCGCGGCCGCGGCGAATCTCAGGGCAAAACCCGCCGCACTCGGGGCAGATCATTTCCTGGATCGACGCGATGTTCCGCTCGGCGCGGCAGGCAGGACAGTACGCGACGACCGGCACTTGCTCAATAAGCAATCGCGATCCAGCCAGCGGCGATTGCTCGCACGCCAGCTCATACGCCGACAGCAATGCTTCCTTCACGACGCCGCTGAGCGGGCCAAGCTTAAGATGCACCGCCTCAACGCGAGCGCCGCCGTGGCGAGCCAACTCTTCCTCGGCCAGCTCGATGAGGCTCAGTGCAATTGACAACTCATGCATGAATAGCGGCTCGATAGTGGGTAGTCCGAATTCGCGCGTCGGGTGCCACAGGTCGCGGTACTCCGAGACCTGTGTTTTACGCTTGCCAGAAGGCACCGGTCTGCGAGTACGCTGACCTGTGGCGCCGAGATCGCACCGTTTTCCGTAGGGTGTGCTTCACCCACCCCTTTCAAGGTGCTTTTCCCGGATGGTAACCTTGTGTCTTGGCAGAGGATAGGAAGTCCTCGCCGGAGGATACAAGGATGTTGGGTCGCCGGTTTGAGCCTTTCGTGAAGGGGGCAACGGTCTGTGTCATGGT
>DATBDZ010000126.1:0-24090 GCA_036276235.1 Humisphaera sp.
AACCCGGAGACGGCGGCGGTTGTCGGCGAAAGCTGCGCCGTCGGGATCACCTGCCGCGATTGGCTGGGGCTCGACCACTCGAGCTTCACTGAAGGCGTATCCGCATGATCCTGGTAATCGAGGCGGATATCGTACTTCTGCCCGCCGACCAGCGCGATCGCCGCCGAATCCTGTGTGGCGGCATGATCGTTGAAGTCATCGATGATCAACTGCCCATCGACCCAAAGCCGCACGCCATCGGCAGCGGTGACGAAAAACGTGTACGTCTCGGTATAGAGCGGCTGCACCGATCCCACCCATCGCACCGAGAAATTGTTGGGGCCAACAGAAGGGTCGGGCGGCGTCGGGCTCCAGTTGAAATTCACCGACGAATCCAGCCGCGAAAGCTTGTATGAGCTGAACGTCGGGGCGGCGTAATAATCCGCGAGCAAACCCGTACCCGTGCCGGTAGCGCTCACTGTCACGTTATCAAATCGCGCGTTGGCGACGGCCAGCGTGGTCGTCGAAGTGACCGCCAGGCCGATCAGCACCGTGCCGGTCATGGTAACCGTAGCAGTGCCAATCAAATTCCAGGTTTTCCCGTCGGCGGACCAGAACGCGCTCATCGTGTTACCCACGCGCGTCAGCTTGACCCACGCCGGCGCGGCCACCGAAGCCACCGTCGTCGTTACCGCCGCGCTGCTCGCTGCCGTGCGCCGGGTGAAGAGGACGCCTGCTCCCGGCGTGACAACAACATCGGCGAAGATCGAGCCGGTGCCGGTTCCCTGGCGGATCATCACACCGGCCTTGGCAGCCGTGTTGGTGTTCTGCTGCGACGCCACGCGCGCGACGATCTGCCCATCGCCGTTGAGATTTTGATAGACGTAATGAAACGCGTCGGCGGTGCTGTTGATGTCGGCGCCGGTGCCGTTGATGTTGAAGGTGCCGTTGGCGTAGGTTCCGTTTCCCACGCCTGCCGCGCTGGTTCCGATGTCCTGCTGCGTCCAGGGCGAGGGAAGCGTGTGCGTCGCGAAAGTCTGAATCTCGCTGGCGCTGAGAGCGCGGCTGTAGATCCGCACATCATCCACCGCGCCGTTGAAATACTGGGTGTTGTTTCCCTTGGAGCCGCCGATCCAAAGATCGCCGCCGCCGCTGGCGTTGAATGCGGTTCCCGTCGCGACCGCGGCACCGTCCACGTAAAGCGTGCGCGTGTTAGCCGCGCCGTTTTGCACGATCGCCACGTAATGCCACCCGGCCAGCGGGCGCGTCGGGGACACCGTCGTGGCGGCGGTTCCTTCGAGCACGTTCACATCCGATTGCGTCGCGAAGGCCCACTTGTTGTTGGGATCGATATAGATGCCGTATCCGTTCCCCAGGTCGGCGGATTTGGTGACGATGCCCGCCCATTTGCCCGGCAGTGCATTGGGACGAATCCATGCCCCGACGGTGAAGCTCTGCGCCGCCGTGAATTGCAGGGAGGAAGAATTGGGGACGGCCACATGCGCATCGGCCACGCCCGCGCCGTGGAAATTGATTGCGGATGCGCCGACCAATCCAAGCGACCACGTCGTCTCGCCGCTTAATGTTCCATTATTGCCGGTCCCCGAATGATCGGCGGCAATGTTGCTCGCGCCTTCGTCGAACGTCCAGTAGCCGACCAGATTGTTCACATTGGCGGTCGTCGCGCTGGCGATGTTGGATGGAGCGGACGTCGAAAAATTCGCGGCACGGATGCGGTAATAGTACGTCGTCCCGTCTTTCGCGCTGGTATCGGAGAAGCTGTTAGTCTGCGCGGCGGCAGCGCCCAAGTAAGTGAAGTTGACGCCGTCCGTCGATCGCTCGATCGAGAAGCTTGTTTCGTTGCTCGAGTTGTCATTCCAGGCGAGGCGGACTTCATTTGCTCCGACCGCCACCGCGGAAAGATTTGATGGCGCTGCCGGCGCGGCTTGGCCAACCGGGCCCAGGCCAAACACGGTCAGCGTCGTCGCCGTTCCGACGTAAACGTGGCCATTTGCAATTGTCGGCGAAGCAAATTTCACCCCTGAATCAAGCTGATCGCGCGCACCCGCCACGTTGCTGTCCCAATACTCCTGATCGAGATTGGCGGGATTAAAGGCGCGGAGGATCGATGGATTTCCAAAATCCATCTCCCAGAGAATGCCGTTGGTTGAGCCATTGGCAGAAACAGATAACGCGCCACCCGGATACGACGCGGTGAACGGCCCGCTGTTCTCGAAGGTGAGCAGCCCGTTTGAAACCGTGTAAGACTTGAGCTGATCGTTGCTCGGCGTCAGATAAACGCGGCCATTGAAGTAAACCGGCGTATCAAAAATCTGCCCGACAAGGCCGGGAAATTCCTGGACGGCAACGTCATCGACGGTCGCCCCATTGACGGTAACGCCTGTCCCGACGTGGCCGAGGTTATCGCGATTGACGACGTACAGCCGGCCTTCCTTGCCGCCGGCGATCAATTCGTTGGGAACCGGCCCGCCCTGGCCGGTGAGCATCAGCAAACCGCTGGAGCCGAAATCCCGATCGTTGGCGTTGAGGGCGCTCCAGTTGTAGACGACGAAATAATCGGCCGGCTGCGTGGGATTATTCGGATTGAGCTTGAGGATCGACTCGCCGAAATCCTTCCCATCGACGCTTCCATTTCCGACTGAGACATAAATGTTGCCGCTGGAGTCGGCGACGGGCGCGCCGCCCGCCATCCACACGCCCCCTTCGCTGCCGTTGGGCGTAACGCAGTACGCAAAGGTCTGTTGAAGCGTCAGTTCGTTGTAGCCGATCACCCAGCCGTGGTAGACACCGACATCGCCATGCGCGGCCCAGCAGATGTAAACCACGCCATTGATGAGCGCCAGCGCCGTTCGCTGATTGTTGCGAAGCGCATCGAAATGAACTTTCCCGTTTGCATCCGTGCCGGCGCCGGTACCGGTCGCCGAGGCGGCTATCGCCACCGGCCCGCCAAATTTTTCAGCGCCGGTGGTGATATCCAAAGCATGCAAACGTTGCACGTAAGTCGTGACGCCGTTGGTGACTTCCTTGGTCTTGGCGACGACGTACAGCGTGTTGTTAGTGCGATCGATCACCCCCGTCCCGGTGATGCCGATCTCAGGGCTGAGATCGCCGGTGCCGACATCGGTGGATGGAACGGTGGTCACCCCAGCCGCCGGGTTGATGAACGATTTTTTCCAAAGCGGCGCGCCCGGCGCGTCGGCATCAAACGCATAAACGCTGTCGTGCTCGGTTGTCACATAAACAACATTGTGCGTCTTCCCATCCGACATCACGACGCCGTTCACATACAGCGGCTGGCCATACACCTGGCCATCCACGGTGTCGGTAAACAACTTCCCAAACGAATTCTGATTGACGTTGGCCGGCGTCAGAATCGTTTCATTCAGATTTTGCCCGGTGCGGCCAAGATCGTTGTGGTAGGTCAGCACGTCGGTTGCCGACAACAACACGCGCCCCTCGAGCGGTTCAATCCGGCACCCCGCAACAGCACGTCGAAGAGCCGACCGATTGGCACCAATGGATTTTTGAGCAGCGCGGGCGGCAACTGATTTTTTGTACTTCGGCATCGGGAACAAAGCCCCTCACGTCAAAACATCAAAGAGATTGCCAGGCAATCAGGAAACGACAGCGGCGGCGGATATACGATCAGGAATCAGGGCCAGTTCAGGCGGCGCAATACAACAAGGATAGAAACCAACCAGAGCCCCCTCCATCGGCCTCAATTCTTCAAGGACATTCACCCTCGGCGGCAAAACGCCGCCGCCCGGATCAAAGCAAATTCAATAGCGGGGAAACCGCTGATGATTCAGCAAAACGCCTGATGATCCTCCGGCGAGGAGTGTAGCGAGTTGATAGAACGGCGGCCATAAGAATATGAAACAATTCACCCCATTTTCACGCGCGCAGCGGCCTCAACCGGGGATTGTGGAACCCGTGGACTTTGCCGATCAGATGGGATACCGTTTTATTCCGCCATGGCAGCGCATCAGCGCACACATGGCGAAATCTCGTTCCCGTAGCTCAATTGGATAGAGCGTCGGCCTCCGGAGCCGAAGGTTGTAGGTTCGAGCCCCACCGGGAACGTTAATCCTTGACTAGCCTTACACGGGAAGCAACTCGATACCGGAAACGATTGCATTGCCGACCACGCCGGTGAATTTGAGGGTCAGCGTACCGTTGGTGACGTTGACGGTGAAGGTCCTGGCCACCGCTTTCTTATTAGCGCCGGCGGCGGCGAACACATCGAAGTTGCTCAGGATCGGTGTGCCCTGGGCCGACACGTTGAATTTGCGCTGGCCGGCGGTCGTCGCCGTTGGCTCCTCGAACAGCAGGCGAAGCTGGTAGCTGCCGTTGGCGACCGACTTGCTGAACGTGAAGCTCGAACCGAAGCGGTAGCTGGAGAACAGCCCGTCGTCGAACGTGCCGGCGATCGCGGCGCCGCTGACCGTGGTCGTGCCGCCGGAGAAGCCGCTGTCGGCTGACCAGACATTGCCGTACGTATCGGTGAAGCTCGCGCCGCCGGCGTTGACGTGTACCGCCGGCCGATCGGAGCGGATGATTGAGATGCCGCTCACCAGCGCGTTGCCGACCACGCCCTGGAACGACAGATTCAGCGCGCCGTCGCTCACATTGGCGACGATGATCTTCGAGAAGGCATGCTTGACGCCGGCGCTGGCGACAAGGTCGAGATTGGAGATGACCTTCGTCCCTTCGGCAAACACATTGAATTTGCGCTGGCCGGACGCGGTCGAGGTCGGGTCGGCGAACAGCAGCTTCACGGTGTACTGGCCGTTGGGCACCGTTCGGGCAAAAGTGAAGCTGGATCCGGCGCGGCGATCGTAGAAGAGGGCATCGTCGCTGGTGCCCGCCACACTGAACGCGGACGTGGAAACCGAACCGCCGGTGAATCCGCCGTCGGCTTGCCAGACGTTGAGCAGCGAATCGGTAAAGGCCGGCCCGCCCGCGTTGATGCGCACCGGTGGGAACGGCGCCAGCGAGCTGGCCGCAAACGTTGCCGACAGCGTGTAGTTGCACCCGCCGTTCACCCCCATCATGCGGACGAAATACTTGCCCGCCCCCAGCGTGCGGGTGATCGACTCGTTGGGCGAGTCGGCAACGTCGCTGCTGGCGATGATGTCGCCGGAATCGATGATGCCGTTGTTGTTGGCGTCCTTGATCAGGGCCATCGACAGGTCTTCGCCGGGCACGCCGGTGCTCTTCAGCGTCGCGGTGTAAGTCGAGGGGAGCGTGAAGGAATAGAAATCCAGATAATCGCTGGGCGGGCCAAAGTTTTCTTCGGCGTAGTCTTTGAAGGTCTGCGTCGGGGGATTGGAGCCCGAGATCGCCGCCATCGGCCGCGCGGCCCCGAGGCTGTTGCCGGCGTAGTCGCTGACCACGCGCAAGTTGTAGACTTCCTGACCGCCGGAATTGGCTACTTGCAGGAAATACGTTCCTGCCGCCAGGGACGATTGCAGCGTGCCCGTGTTCGATAGAGCGATGCTTTCACCGCTGTCGACATATCCATTGTTGTTACTGTCGCGGATGATCGTCAGCGACGGGGTCGTTGTCTGGCGGGAATAAAAGCTGTTGGCGAAAACGCTTGCCAGCAGCGATCCCGGCGCACTCATGGTGAATTTGTAGAAATCGGTGAAATCGCCGCCGGGCCGCTCGCCAAACCCGCCGTCGTAGAAACTTTCGCCGGTCAGTGCGCCGGCATTAATGGCCTTGGTCATGTTGGCGTATCCCTTGGGATCGCCGCTGACGCCGTCAAAGTCGCTTTCCACATCGAGCTGATAGCTGGTGTAGGCGGTGTTTGTGCCGGGGATAACGTTGATGTAATACGTCCCGGCGGCAAGCGTGGTATGAATCGCGCCGCCGTTGTCGCCGGTGGTTTGGGTGATAATCTCGCTTGGTTCGATGAATCCGTTGCCGTTGGTGTCCCGCGCCAGTTGCATGTTGGCGCCGAAGGTCGGCGGCTGCAGCCCCTGCGCAACCAGCAGCGTCAAATCAATCGGCGAGGTTTTGGAAAGCGTGAATTTGTGAAGATCGGTACCGTCGGCATAGCTGGCCAACCCGGTGAAGCCGGTGCCGACCATGTCGTACTCCTCGCGCGCTGAATTGGTCACATCGCCAAGGTCACGCGCCGTGCCGGTGACATCGCCCGCGTAGTCGCTGACGATGCGATAATTGTAATCTCCCGACCCGCTGATTTGGGTAAACTTCACGTAATACGTTCCCGCCGGCGCGCTGAAACGGTCGAGATTGAATGACCCTCCGCTGTCGGCGGCGCCGTTGGCAATGACGCTGCCGCTGGAATCCAGCAATTGCATGTTGTCCACCAGCGCGCCTGGATCGTTATTGATCGGCTGCTGCCGCAGACTGATCGTTCCCGGGGCTTCCATCCGGAATTTTACGTAATCGACGTTATCGCGATAGTCCAGGTAATCGCCTTGCAGGATCTTGCTGTAATTCCAGAACTTGTCGCTGCTCTGCCCCCAGCTTGTGCCGATGTCGCGTGCTGTCGCAAGCGTTGAGCCGGCGTAGTCGTTGTAAAGGAACAGGCTGTAATTGGTCGAGCCGGAGAAGGCAGCGACGCGGACATAGAAATACTGGTTGCCCGGTAAATCGACATCGATTGTCTCGCTCTGACTTCCACCCAGTCGCGAACTTGCGACTTGATTTTGATTCTGGTCGTACACATACAGGTCCGCGTCGGCCGAGAGCGCGTCCAGGTTCGCGTGCAGATGGGAAGGTCCGTAGAGGTTGTAAAACTTGAAGTAGTCATTGGCGTCGCCGCCGGCGGTCACTGTGCCGGTCGGCTGGAGGTTCTGCTCGAGATAGATGTTGTTCGGCGGCGTATAGGCCTGCGCGAAGGTGTCGTCCGGCTCTTGCGCGGCGCTGAGCAACAGGCGACTTTCCAGCGCCAGCGGCATCATGATTGGCCGGTTTGTCCCCGCCAATCGGGCTTTGGAAGAACGACGCGAAAATGATTCAAAACGGCGATGCATGTTCGAGCCCTTTCCAAAAGAAACGTCCGCCCCTGATCAACACGTGCTATATCCAACAACGAAGCAGCAACCTACTCGCACGGCAAATCGCCCGCAACAAAAAATTACCGCCCTGTTCAGGGCAGTTGCGACCGCGTGCTTCGCAATGGAAATAGCGGCGATGCATTGGCGCGAAGATGCCCGATCCCGACGCCGCGTTCAACTATAAACTGACGAGGAAGGTTATAACCCCCGCTTTGGCGCGGCCTGCGGTTACCGCAGATTCAAAAACTCCACCATGTGCTGGTCATACACCTTTTGTGCCTGCGGGTCGGAGAGCGGCAGCCGCAGCTCGTTGATGACTTTTGTGCCCATGCCGATCCATTCGCGCCAGCAGTCGGCACAGATTTTTTCGTAGATCTGCTGGCCGACGGCGTTGCGGAAGGGGGGCTTGGTCAGCTTCTTTTTGATCTGGCCGCAGCGATGGCAGAGGACTTCCCCTTCGCCTACAGGTTGTTGCTGCGTGGAGCTCGCGAAATCGGGGACGGGGGCGCCGAGGTCTTTGAGCATGCGTGCCATGTCGTTGCGCGGCATCATCTCGCCACGCTCGTCGGCGCGCTTGGCGCCTTCGGTCAGCTTTGCAATCGCCTCGGGCTGGCGATTGAGATTGAGCAGGGCGGTGGCGAGGAACTGATACGCCTTGCTGATGTTCGGATTGATCGCCAAACAGCGTTCAAAGCTGGCGGCGGCTTCGTCAAAGCGCTCCGCCTGCAAAAGCTCGCGGCCAAGCGAAAAATGGCCCAGCTCATTGTTCGGATCAGCCTCGGCCATCTTGCGGAATTGTTCGAGTCGGTCAGCCATTGCTTACAAAGGAGACAGGAGCCAGGAGACAGGAGCCAGGAGAAGACCGGCAAATGGCCGGCGCTCGATCCCACTAGCTACTGGTTCCAGACTCCTGTCTCCTGTCTCCTTCTTGCGTTATTCGGGAGCCACTAGCCAGGAGAGAACCGGCAAGTCTGTCCTCCTCCTGGCTCCTGTCTACTGGCTCCTGTCTCCTATTTCCCTACACAATCTTCCCCGCCGTGCCGTACATCAGTGACAGAATCTCAGCGCGGCTGGCGGGATTTTCCTTGAAGATACCGCGCAGCTCGCTGGTGACCATCACGCTGCCATGTTTTTTTACGCCGCGGATTGTCATGCAGGTGTGAACCGCCTCAATGACGACGGCGGCGCCGATCGGATTCAACTCCTCCATCAGCGCATCGGCAATCTGCGTGGTCAATCGCTCCTGCACCTGCGGCCGCCGCGCATATCCCTCAACGACACGCGCCAGCTTGCTCAGCCCGACGATCCGCCCATCCGGCAGATACGCCACGTGCGCGCGGCCGGTGAAGGGCAACAGATGATGCTCGCACAGCGAATGAAATTCGATATCGCGCAGCAGCACCACTTCCTGATAGCTCTCGTGAAATACCGTCTTCAGATGCTCGCGCGGATCGATATGCAGGCCAGACATCAGCTCGCCATACGCGCGCCCGACGCGGCCGGGGGTTTTCTTCAGCCCCTCGCGATCCGGGTCTTCGCCGATCGCGAAAAGAATCTCGCGAACCGCACGCTCAATGCGCGGCAGATCGACCTTGGCCGACCCTTCGGCTACAGGCGTGGGCGCGTCCTCGTCGTCCTCAAAACTGTGGCGATTCAGGTTGGTTTTATCTGGCATCACGGTAAATGATAATAGGCTTGCTTCACCGGCGTACCAGCTTAATCCCGTCCCCGTGCCACAGCACGCTTAGATCCTCCAGGCTCCATCGCTCGCGGCCAAGCTCGGCGTCTGGATCGCCCATGAGCGCGCGGCCGTCGGGCAGAAAGCGAAAGAGCACGACGCTATGGCGCAGGCCGGGGTCCCAGCCGGGATAATTTGCCGCGCGCGGATCGCCGACTTGCAGCTCGACGGTGAGGATCACCGGACCCGGGAAATTCTTCTGAAGTTCGTCGAGCGCTTGATGAAACGGAACGGGCTTCCACGGCGTGCCCGCGGTCTTCAGCTTTAGCCCGCGATACAGGCCATGCATGGTCGTGCCATCGGCGCGGCTGCCGGATGAATGCGTGAGACAGAGCCGCGCCATTTCTTCTTCGCTCGATTCGATGTGATACGGAGCGGCATGAAGAAGCGTGGCGGCAGCCGCGGCGCTGCAGGAGGCGTCCGAAGTCTGCATGCAAACGTCGCGTATCCATCGATCGCCCAATTCCGGCGGCGCGCCGAAGACTGTCCGCACCAACCCGACCCACGATAGCGCAAGGAACGGAATCAGCAACAGGCTTCGGCGCACGACGCCCTTGGGAAGAGCAGTCAGCGAGAACGAAGCCGCCAGCGCCACGAGCGGCGGAAAGAAATTTCCGATCACCACAAGATTCGAGAACGGCAGGATTCGCGCCAGCCAAAGCTGATCGGCGGCGAATTTCTGATAAGCCAAAAGGAAAAATACAGTCAGCATGAACAGCAGAACAGCCGTCCGCGGCTTAACGTGTTTGCCGATCCACAGTCCGGCGACGAATAGCAGGCCGGAGATGAGGAGCAGGATGAGGATGCCCAGGTACACATCAAGCATGAGATCGACAATCGCTCAACGAGTTATCAACAGAGGACAAGGAACCGTCATGCTGAGGTACCCCGAAGCATCTGGCTTGGTTGAGCAAATAGGCCAGATGCTTCGGAGTACCTCAGCATGACGGTCTGGGAGATCATGAAGGGTACTTCCGCGCGGCGCCCTTTAGGTGCGCCAATCGCGAGCGGGCCAACTCCTTAGCAGTGACCCACTGGCAGGTCGAACGTTCCGCGTGTGCTGAAGCACACCCTACGAATGGCGCTTATCGCGAGTGCGCCAACTCCTTTGCAGTTCCAAGTCTCACCAGAGGATCCTTTTTCTCCTTAGCCAGCAACTCATAGTCAAAGCGATAAAACGTCCGATCCGGCTGTGTCCGCGCGTAGTACTCGAAGATTTCGTGATTCCGCGGGCCCAGATCATGCGCGTGGATGATGCGCGCATCATCGGGCCACGCGACATCGGTATTGTAAACTGGCTCTTCGACGTAATCCTTGCCGCCGGGATGGTAGGTGAAGAGCACGACCGCCGGTACGGTTACGTTGTCGGCGAGATTGTCGTGGATCAGGCGAAGCTTGGGGGAAACGATTGTCTCGTCGTTCACCATATATTCGCGCGGCACGACCAGGCGATTGATTTCCCAGAATGACGTGAGCGAAATCATAACGACCATCGCGGCAAAGCCGCTTTGAAGCGGCAGCCGCCAGCGCGGCCAGGCGCCGACGATCGCGCGGCCTCCCAGCAGGATCCCGACTATCACCGCCGGCGCGACGAGCAGGCCATAGTGCTCGAGGAAGAACGTGCTGAAGACATAGAAAATGATGAACAGCGGCAAGACCGACCAGAAGGCGATCCGTCTCTTGTCGATCAGCCCAAGAAGTCCTGGAAAAAGAAAGACGAGCAGCAGCCGGCAGGGCATCGTCGTATCGACCACCATCGGCAGATAGCGAGATCCCCACGCGCCGGCCAGATTCCGCAGCCGATGCCCCTCGATGAATTGCCGAACGAATAATTCGTAATAATCATGCTTCTGCGGCAGGGTCGATTGCACCGTGGCCGCCGGATTCAGTTGGTGAAAACCGTAGGTCGTATTGGGCTGAAAGCGATCGATGTAATAACCATAGGGCGTCTGCAACGCATGACCGGTGACGCCCACATTGAAGATGATCTGCAGCGCCAAAAACGGCGCCGCCCCGGTTATCGCCACTGCACTTGTCGCACTCCAGAGACGAAGGTTCGATCGCACGGCGCGATCGCGAACCAACTCGAAAAAAATCGCGATGACGATCGGAATCGCGACGACGATGGCGTCGATCGGCCGCGTGATCGCGCCCCAGCCGGCCATCGCGCCCATCAAGGCGGCCCATCCCACCGCATGCGCTTTGCGCCAGCGCAGCCAAAAGAAGAAGAGCAGCAGCGCGAAGAAGAGCATCGGCACGCTGGAAAAAAGCAGGATCGAGAACGTCCGAAACCAAGTCAGCGACGCCATCATCAATGCCGCCAGCGCGCCGGCGGCGCCGTCGGTCAGCTCCATGACGATTGTGTAAACCAGCCCCACGCACGCGCCGGAGATGAGCACCGGAATCACCCACGTCGGCAAATGCAGCCACACCGTCGGCACAAAAAGCAGCGCCGCACCCGGGAAATACTTTGAGCAATACGCCGGCTGAACCAGGATGTAGAACGACTCAAAGAAATCCGGAATGGGCAGCGCCGGCATCCAAAGCCGCCCCCGCGCCATGATCTGCATGCCGATGGCGTAGCTGCAATCGTCGTGCGCTTTCGGAAAAAGATCGCGATTCTGATTGAAGGCAGTGAGGATGAAATAGCCCGCCGCCGCCAGGCCGATCAAGATCGCGGCCTTGGCTCTGGCCTGAGACGAGGGATGCCGAATGCGTTCAAGCGCGCGATCGATCGCGCCGCTCAGCGGAGGCAGCATCGCAATGACCGTTGCGATCAGAATCAGTATCCATCGCGTCCGGCCCAAGCCGTGTCCGGGTCCGATTGCACACCAGACGCCGATGCCGCAGAGAAGAAGTAGAGCAACGAAAAGCTGCGATTGCCGGTTGGGTGGGGCGACGGTCGCGCGGGGTTCGGTTGTGTTCTTCGCGCGCTTGACCATCAGCTCAATGCTCCAGTCGATTCACCCTCGCCTGGTTTAAACTTTGGAACTCACGCTGACCCTATTATTAACATCGTTTGCTGTCAAAAAGAGCTTATGGAAGCTCAGCAATCTCGTGGTATATTGCTCCTGCTTGCCGGTCGTCGGCTGGAGCCGATGCTTGGGCCCGAAATAGATATTGCGCAGTCAACGCAGTTCGGAGTTGTATGTTGTTCCGACGATTTGCGGTGCTGCTGGGCATCGTGGTTTGCGCGCTGATTCACTGCATCGAGCCAGTCGCAAATGCGGGGATGACCGGCCAGCCGCCGCTGTTGATCGTGCAGCAATCGGTGCGGTTGGATGAAGCACAGTCGGCGGCGCGGTTTTCGATCACATTCAGCCGCTCGCCCGACTTTGTTACGATGGATTCCGACGGCCGCCGGGCGGATTCGTTTCAGTACGAGATCGCGCCGGGTTTTACTTCCATCAGCCAGACATCGCTTGACGACATCAGGGCAATCGTTCGCGGCGACGAGATCGGCCCTCGCCTGCTCCCGATTCGCGCTGGGATCAGCAACGGATCTGATCCATCGCCCGCGTCCGGCGGGTGGGGGCACGTTCGGGCGAGCGTGCCGTTCATGCTTCAAGGCGACACGCTGAGCTTTCTCGCGCCGCTGGCGGATCTCGATGCTGGCGATGGAGTATTCGCTTACCGGGTCTTCACGACACAATTTGGCGAAACGACCAGCCTCGTTTCTGGAAGCAGCGCGGTCAGCCTGCCGCCGGCGGTCTGGGTGGGGGGCGGGATGCTGCTCATCATGTCTGCTCTGTACGTTCGAGTTTACGAGCGCGGGCATGTCGGGCGGCGGAGCCGAGGGTTGGGCCGTCGCAAATCGGACGGGGAATCCCGCGCTGGCGATCGACTTCCCAACGCAAAGGATCGATGAACATCCGCCGCGCCGTTCGGGCGGCATCCCAGGCGTGGTAAACGATGTATTCGGTTTGCCCATCGGGCCCGAGCACGATGCAGTTATGGCCGGGGCCGAGAATCTCCCCTTCGACGCCGCGCAGAACGCTTGGACCCTGAAGACTCCACAGATCAGTAAAGGGCCCCATCGCCTGATCGGCGACGCCGACACCTACGCCGTAGAGCTCTGTCTGCCAGTTGCCTCCACTATAAAAGCAATAGTAGCGTCCTTCATGCCGCCAGACGGACGGGCCTTCGACCGTGTGCCATGCGGCCCAGATCTTTCCATACAGCGGGCGATTGCGCTCGTAGATTTCCCAATCAGCGGCGGCGCGCAGCACAATCTTCGCCGGCCCGGCGGCGCTGCGCATGTCATCGGCGAGCGGCACCACCGCCGTCCCCGTGCCGACTCGCTCGGTAAAAAAATCCGTCGCGAAATAAAGATACCATTGCCCATCCGCCGGATCGCGGAACGGGCTGGCATCGATGCAGAAAACATCCGCGAAGTCGCCGCTCAATTTCACGCGGCCGACATCAATGAATGGCCCCTCCGGACTGTGGCTGATCGCGACGCGAAGCCGGTGCGTCTCATCCCCGCCGCTGGCAGCGGAGTAATACATAAAGAATCGCCCATCGCGCTCCGCCACTTCCGGCGCCCAATATGCGGTAAACGGTTTGGAGCCCGCCTCCGGCTCCAACGCCGCCAGCGCCCCGCCGACGTACGACCACGTCGCCAGATCAGTCGATCGCAAAATCGGGAATTGCCGCCCATCGCGCTCGGGGCCATGGCCGGTGCCGTAGGCGTAGTAGACGCCTTGCGTCTTCAAGACAAACGGATCGGCGAAATAGCCGTCGTAAACAGGATTCGAGTAAGCAAGCATCGCAATGATCTCCGGGATGTTTTATGTCCCGAAGATGGGATTGTGGCAGCGCTGAAATTTCGGGGCACTGATTTGAATGGGAACCCTCTCCCCTGTACTCGGGGGAGAGGGCAGGGTGAGGGGACAGCGGATTGCAGGATGGCGCGGTTCGCAAGTGGCTGCGTTCGTCCCCTCACCCCAGCCCTCTCCCCTGGGTACAGGGGAGAGGGAGAAAATGCCTTAGACAAGCTCATGCTTCCCGCTTCCTCTGCCCATCCACAATCCGCCAGATGCCGCGCGGGTTGGAGTCTTTCAATTCTTCCGGCAGCGCCGCCTGCGGAAAATCCTGGTAGCAGATCGGCCGCGCGAAGCGATCGATCGCGGCTGTGCCGACTGATGTGGTGCGCGAATCGGTCGTGGCGGGATAAGGGCCGCCGTGCTGCATTGAGGGGCAGACTTCGACGCCGGTGGGGAAGCCGTTGAAGAGCAGGCGGCCGACTTTTCGCTCCAGGATCGCGATCAGGTTGCGATGTTCTTCAAGGTCCTTCTCGGTGCCGTGCAAGGTTGCGGTCAGATTTCCTTCCAAGCCGGCGGCGACTTTTTCCAGCTCTTCCTTCGAGCTGCCCGAAACGAAAATTGTCGCCGGGCCGAAGATCTCTTCGTGAAGAGCCGATTGCGACAGAAAAGTTTTTGCGTCGGTGGCGAACAGCTTCGCGCCGACTTGGGTTTGGCCTGCACTCGCGGCGGTTTTTGATTCTGCGACGACGCGCACGCCGGCAACCTTCTTGACGCGGGCCGCGCCGGCTTCGTAGGAATCGCGCAGGCCGCCGTAGAGCATGGTGGCGGGGGCTGCTTCGACAAAGGACGCCGCCGCGTGCTCGAGAAACGCGCGGCTGGCTTCGCTTTCAAGTCCAAGGACCACACCGGGATTCGTGCAGAATTGCCCGACGCCCATCGTGACGGAGGCCTTCAATCCCTCGGCGATCTGCTTACCGCGCTCGGCCATCGCGCCGGGCAGGATGAAGACCGGGTTGAAGCTGCCCATCTCGGCGTACACCGGAATCGGATCGGGCCTGCTGGCCGCGGCATCAAAGAGCGTGCGGCCGCCCTTGAGCGAGCCGGTGAATCCGACGGCGCGACAGAGCGGATGCTTCACCAGCGCCACGCTGATCGCGTAATCCCGGGCATGCAGCATCGAGAAAACGCCCGCCGGCATCCCGCTCGAAACGGCCGCCTGCGCGATGATCGCGCCGGCCAATTCCGAGGTGCCCGGATGGCCCGGATGCGTTTTCACAACGACCGGGCAGCCGGCGGCAAGTGCCGACGCGGTATCGCCGCCGGCCACGGAGAATGCCAGCGGAAAATTGCTCGCCGCGAAGATTGCCACCGGACCCAGCGGAATCAGCATGCGGCGAGTATCCGGCTTGGGCAGCGGCTTGCGCGCCGCGTCGGAATGATCGATCCGCGCATCAACCCACGACCCTTCCTCGATCAGCTTCGCAAACATGCGCAACTGGCCAACGGTTCGCCCGCGCTCGCCTTGCAGGCGAGCCTGCGGCAGACCCGATTCCTGGCCGGCGCGGTCCACCAGCTCATCATTGGTGCTGATGGCGACGGCAATCGCCTCCAGAAACGCCGCCCGCTCTTTGGGCGTCTTGGCGCGATACTCGGCAAACGCCGACTCCGCCTGCCGCATCGCCTGATCGACCTGATCGAGCGTCGCCTCATGAAACGGAGGCTCAAGGTGTTGTGAAGTTGAAGGATTGACCGCGCGAAAGGTTTTTCCGCTTTCAGTGGTGCGGCCGCCGATGATGTTGAGTCCGTGGATTGCCATGAAATTTGGGGGTTGTCGGTTTTTGGTTCAATCGAGTGTCACGTCGCAACCTGTTTCGTGGCACGGGTTTTTAACCCGTGCTTGCGATGCTCGGAAGACGGTCACTTTGATCGTAAAGTCATTTCTC
This sequence comes from Humisphaera sp., assembly GCA_036276235.1. Lineage (GTDB taxonomy): Bacteria > Planctomycetota > Phycisphaerae > Tepidisphaerales > Tepidisphaeraceae > JANWHF01. Next base: position 15,479 of record DATBDZ010000126.1, read on the forward strand.
TTCTGACGTCGCTAACACGGGTTGAAAACCCGTGCCACGATTGTGCGTCTCGTGCTGTCACATCGGAGCAGCTACGCGACGGTGTTTTTCAGCGTCCCGATCGGCTCGATCGTGATTCTCACGTCGTCGCCGGATTGCAGCGTAAACGAATCGGGCGGCACAATGCCAGTGCCCGTCAACAGGAAACATCCATTGGGAAAACTATTATCGCGATACAGGTAATCCACCAGCTCCTGAAGCTCGCGCTTCATTTGCGTGAGAGCCGTCTTTGCGCTGAAGACCTGTTCCGGTCCCCGCTGAATCTCCAGCCGAATCTCCGTTTCGCGCGGCAGCGGCGATTCGTGCACCAGCACGCATGGCCCCAGCGCGCAGCTTCCATCGTAAACCTTCGCCTGCGGGAGATAGAGCGGATTTTCGCCTTCAATATCGCGCGAGCTCATGTCATTGCCGATCGTGTAGCCGACGATCTGCCCGCGGCTATTGACCGCCAGTGTCAGCTCCGGCTCGGGGACGTTCCATTTGGAATCGGCGCGAAGGCGGACCTTTCCGCCCGGCCCCACGACGCGATGCGGCGTGGCTTTGAAAAACAGTTCCGGCCGCGGCGCGCTGTAAACGCGATCGTAAAAATCCCCGCCGCCTGCGGATTTGGCTTCTTCCATTCGTGCGACGCGGCTGCGGAGATAAGTAACGCCCGCGGCCCAGATTTCCTGCGTGCCCAAAGGCGCGAGCAGGTCGGCGGGCTGCGGTTGTTGAGCCTCGCGCGCCGAGCCACGTGCTTTGGTGAGAAATGCCGCGAGATCAGGGGTGTTTAGAATCTGATCCCATGTTTGTGACAGTGGGTGACGTTTGCCGTCGGATTCGAGAATGACGCCTTGGCGCGTTTGAAATAGTTTCATCATTTAGTGCTGCCTTGCCTTAAGCGGATAACCGACCACGATCGATGTCCGTGCCTTTCGATGACCGTCACGCTGAGATTGTCCGAGATGTCGCTTCCTCTTGTAGGGTGGGTGTACTCGCCCACCACGCGTCGTGGTGGGCGAGTACACCCACCCTACAGAAACTGCGCTGACATCCCGGCGGGCACTGCCCGCCGCTTTCGTGCTTTATGCGTGCGGCCACGGCATGTGACCACTCAGAATGACAATTGTCGAATAACGCAATTCACATTTACGGCCAGCCATCATACCCAATCGAAGCGACCGGTTCTAATCTTCGCGCTGCTTTCGAGTGGCCGCGCGTCTCAATCGATGCTAAATACTTGCCGACCAAACCCATTTCCAAAGGAGCCTGCGCATGGCCGTGATGACTGGACTCTCGGGGAACGAAATTTATTGCCTGCATCTCAAGGGGCTGCGGCCCGGCGATCTGGTCGTCGGGAACAGCGTCTTTTCGATGGGATTCATTGGCTCCATCGGTGCCGGAATCAACACGCTGCTGGGCGGCGAAGTTCAGCAGGTGACCAGCATTATTCATGAGGGCCGCATTGAGGCGTTTAAGCGGATGATCTCCGAAGCCTCCGAGCGCGGCGGCACCGGAATCACCGGCGTCACCAACGAACTGCGGCACTTTCACGGCAACACTGAATTCCTTTCGATTGCCTCCTGCGTGCATCGCGAAGATGGCGCGAAGGAATCGATCCAGTTTTCCTCCAGCGCCAATGGACAGGAACTTTATTGCCAGCTCGACTGCGGCTTTCGGCCGATCCAGTTTGTCTTCGGCAATGTCGCCTACAGCGTCGGGGCGGCAGGCGGAATTCTCGGCTCGCTCAAGAGCATGGCGCGCGGCGAGATTCGCCAATTCAGCGACGTCTTCAATCAAACCCGCCATCTCTGCCTGGCGCGGGTTGTCGAAGAAGCGCGGCGATGTGGCGCCAACGCCGTCGTCGGCATTGAGACGCGCACGATGCCGTTCTCGGGCGTGCATGAGATGTTGATGCTCGGGACGGCATCGCATCACCCGGCGTTGCCCGCGGTCCACATGCAGCAACCGATCACCAGCGATCTGACGAACGAAGAAATGTGGAACCTGATCAGCATGGGCTATATGCCGCTCAAACTTGTGCTGGGGACGGCGGTGTATTCGCTGGGAATCGTCGGCGGCATCAAGGCCGCGTTCAAGGCCCTCAGCCGCGGGGAGATCAGCGATCTGACGACGCTCGTCTACGACGCCCGCGAGCACGCCATCGGCCTGATCAAACAGGAAGCCGACGCCATCGGCGCCGACGATGTCGTCGGCATCAAAACCTACATCCACGAGATCGGCAACAACCTGATCGAGTTCATGGCGATCGGCACCGCGATCAAGCGGATCGAAGGGATCAAGACGGAGACCGCGACGCTGCCGCCGCAGGCGATCATCCGGGATAAGGATACGTGGGTGGGGGAGGGGTTTAATATTTCGGTGGGCAAGCGCGAATGACAGAGTCTTACTCCCTCTCCCCTGTACTCAGGGGAGAGGGTTGGGGTGAGGGGACGGACGCGTCAATTTGCGAACCGCGCATTTCGCAATTCGCTGTCCCCTCACCCTGCCCTCTCCCCTGGGTACAGGGGAGAGGGTTCTAAGGGAAAGAAGCGACTAATCACGTAATCCGCGCAATACTCTCCCAATCCACCCGATCAATCGCCGCGATAATGCCTGGCGGTAGATTCGGCGGTTGGAATTTTTCATCCGGCACAATCGTCAACACCGGCACCTTTCCCCATCGCTCGATGGCGCGCGGATTGGTTTCTTCTACTATGGTTGTATTTTCCGCCGGGTATCGATTGATGACGACGCCGCCCACGGGGACCTTTGCGGCTCGCAGCGCGTTGATGGTTAGAAGCGTGTGATTGATCGTGCCAAGATTGGGGCGCGCCACGACGATCGTCGGCAGCGCCAGGCGCTTTGCCAGATCGAGCACGGTATTTTTTGGATCGAGCGGCGCCATGATGCCGCCGACGCCTTCGACGATTATCACATCGCTCGCATCGGAAATTTCGCGCAGCGCGCGATCGATCGCCTGCCAATCCAGCGGCTGTCCCGCGCGCTCGGCGGCAACCGCCGGCGCTAACGCCTCGGCATATCGCTGTGGACAAATCAAATCGAGCGGCCCGGGCGCATCGGCGCAGTGCGCCAGGAATTCGGCGTCTTCGCTGACCAAACCTTCGCGCCGCCGCGGGCAGCCGGTGGCTACGGGCTTGAAGACGCCGACGCGAAATTTGCGTCGCACGAACCAATTCGCGATCGCGCCGGCGATCACCGTTTTGCCGACTTCGGTATCGGTCGCGGTAATGAAGAGGCCACATCGCCCCCTCTCCCTTCCAGAGAGAGGGCCGGGATGATGAGGGTGAGTTTGTCCGGAATTACTCAAGGACACATTGTAGGGTGGGTGTACTCGCCCACCACGAGCGGGAGGTGGCGGGCAAGTACACCCACCGTACAGAACTCAAAATGCGGCGGGCAGTGCCCAATGGCACTAAGCTTTTGCCATTCTGAGTTTACTGGGTTTTCTGTAATGGCCTCGTCCTTTGTTTCTTACTTTTGTGTCGTTGGGCCGCGGGTAATGCCGCCCGGGACGCAAGGGCACTTCATGGCTGGCGATTCGCTCCAGCAGACGCAACGCCAGCACGCACGACGCCCGCCGAGACGTGGCGGTCAAAAACGCTGGGGTCATTTGCTCCAGCTCGTGCATCGCCGCCAGGTGACTCAGACGCAGCGGGTCCACGCCGGCTTTCGCCGCCGCTTCCACGATCAGCCAACGCACCAGCAGATAAAGCAGCACATGTCCGGCCACCTCGTATTCGATTGCCTGGGGCGTTCGGCCACGCAGCCGCCCCTCCATCTGCTGATGCACCTTGATCTCCGAGAAGGTGGTTTCGATTTCCCAGCGGCGGTGATACAGCCCGTTGTCCAGCGTTCTTCCCGCCTGGTCGGCGGTCGCCAGTCCCACCCAATCCTGGCGGCTGATTTGTCGGCTCAGCAGATTGGTCACCAGCGCCGTCGCGCGAAAGCCCCGCACCTGATAACGAATCACGCGCAGTTGCATGGAAGCCGGATAGTTTTTCCACTTGCGGTCCGAGGGGGCGTAGCGTGCCAGAGAGTCGTTCTTTGCCCATCGCCGCACGGTTTTGAGCTTTGCGCTCTTGAACAGCCGCACCGCGAAAAAAGCCTGTTGATCGGCGATCTGCCAGAACAGCCCGTAGCTCCAAAAGCCTTTGTCCATCAGGATCAGATCCTGCGGACAAAGCCCGTTGAGCAAGGCGGCGGCAGAGGTCTTTTCCGATCGGCGCAGCGGGCACAGCTCGTATTTCCAGGGGATGCGGGCCAAGGGAAAGGTGAGCATGAGCATTCGCGCCTGCGTGGTGCGGGAATTCTTTCCGTTGGACGCGACGCCAAAGTGTTCCCGCAACGGCTTCCAGTTGCACAGGTTGATCCTGGTTCCATCCATCGCCAGCAGGCGGTAGCCACGCCAGCTCAGCAGGCTTTGGTGCTGGGCCCGGAACTTTTCTCCCAGCAGCAGGATCAGCGCGATCCAGTACGAGGCCGGCATCTTCTTGCGCGCCTGACAAAACGCTTCCTCGCTCAGATGAGCCGGGTCCTCGGGGCGTGGATCGTGTTTGGAGCGCGGCTTCTTGCCTTTGGTGCGCTTCTTGCCTTTGGTGCGCTTCTTGCCTTTTGCGCGCGACTTGCCTTTTGTGCGCGGCGTGCCGCCCGGTGGCTTGCAGGCGTGCGACAGCGGATTGCGGCTCCAACTGTCCGCGTCCTGCAACATCTTGAGCGTCACCGCCAGAACCTCGGCAAAGTTCCATCCGACTTGCAGTGCCGACGCGATGGCCAGCCAGGTGAGGTTCAGCACCCCCAGCGGTCCGTTGCCCAAAGGCAGATTGCACCGCGTGGCCGCTTCCCGCAGGATCTGGCCGGTGAGCAAGTTGTCGAACGCCCGCAATCCATGTTGACGGATTTGGTTCCATACGTTACGCCTGTGCTCATCCTTGAACATCGTTGGGTTCTCCTGGGCAAGTTGTTGTGCATAAACCACTTGAACCAGAGAGAACCCTTTTTTGTCAATCCATACTTAGCGCCATTGGGCACTGCCCGCCCTACGCGCCGCCTTTATTCGTAGGGCGGGCACGGCCCGCCGTTTTCGTGCTTCGCAGGTCTGCCGACGGCACTTGGCCGCAGCATGATATCGTGCGTGAATTATCGTGTTTCGCCCAGATCTGTCACGGCCATCAAGACCGCCTCCACGATCCTCTTCAGCTCCGCCTCACCCATCGCCAGCGGCGGCATCATCACAATGACATCTCCCAGCGGCCGCAAAATCACGCCGTGCTTTCGGACTTCTGCGCAGACCATCGCGCCGATGCGGAGCGTCGGATCAAACGGCTCGCGGGTTGATTTATCCTTTACCAGCTCGATGCCGACCATGAAGCCTTTTTGCCGAATGTCGCCGACGTGCGGGAAGGATCGCAATTCTTTCAGCATGCCGGCCATCGCTTGGCTTTTCAGGTTTACCTGCTTCAACAAGTCCGTTGACTGAAATAACTCGATCGATGCGATTGCCGCCGCGCAGGCTAGCGGGTTTCCGGTGTAGGTGTGGCCGTGATAGAAGGTCTTCCCTTCTGAGGGATCCCCGAGGAACGCATCGTAAATCTCCTGCGTGGCGAACGTCGCCGACAGCGGCAGATATCCGCCCGTCAGGCCTTTGGCGACGCACATCAAATCCGGCTCGACCTCCTCATGCTCGCAGGCAAACATTTTCCCGGTGCGGCCAAAGCCGACCGCCACCTCGTCGGCAATGAGCAACACGCCAAAATCGCCCGTCATCTTCCGCACGGCGCGCAAAAAACCATCGGGCTGCACGATCATCCCGCCCGCGCCCTGGACGATCGGCTCAATACAGACGGCGGCAATCCGCGAGCCATGCTCATGCAAAATCTTGTGCAGCGATGCCAGGCAATACTCCCGCACGGCAGCCGGGTCATTCGGCGTCTGGCTGCGATACACATAAGGCGTCGGCGCGAAATGCACCTTGAACAGCATCGGAAAGTAAGGCCGATGAAACGCCGGCATGCGGCCGATCGACATCGCGCCGACCGTGTCGCCGTGATATGCCTCCGCGAATCCGACGAATTCATTTTTCTGCGGGCGGCCGATGTTGTACCAATATTGCGCCGCCATTTTGAAGGCGACTTCAGTCGCCGTCGCGCCGGCGTCGCTGTAGAAGACCTTCTTCAGGCCTTTGGGAACGATCTGCATCAATCGATCGGCCAGCAGAATGGATTGTTCGCCGGCCAGTCCGAGCAGCGTCGAGTGCGCGACTTTATCGAGCTGCGACTTGATCGCCTGATCGATCTGCGAAACGCGATGGCCATGAACGTTGCACCAGAGGCTGGAGACGCCGTCGAGATAGCGGTTGCCGTCGCTGTCGATCAGCTCCATCCCCTCAGCGGCAACGATCACCAGCGGATCAGCCTGTTCCCACAACTTCATCGGGGTGAACGGATGCCAGATGTGCTGCTTGTCGAGGGCGCGAAGTTGGTCGGTGGTGTGACGCATTGATTGATGGTTTGCTCGTGGGGTCAGGTTTATCCGATGGGTGGGGAGTATACATGCTGACGGTTGAGAGGAAGATTTTGTGTGGAGCGGATTGCCGCTTGCGGCTTCGCAAGGTTCCTGCGCCAATGACGGTGCGAAGCCGCAAGCGGCGATCACACAGATTCCTCTTCAACGCACTTCTCGACGCACAAGAATGACGGTCAATGCGCGCCCTACAGCTTCACCTCATCTCCCACTCGCACGCCCAGCTGTTCGGCGGCAGATCCATCCCGCACGGCGATCTCCAGTAATCCGCTGCTGCCGATGAGGGCCAGCGCTTTTCCGGGCATCACATCCCAATAGGTTCGGCGGAGCTTGCCGATCGTTTGGCCGCGCACGATGACGATCGGATCGCCCAGTTTTTTCACGCTGTCGTGAAGGATGTTTGTGGTGGCGTTGCCGAACTGGTCGATATGGATAACCGACCCTTGCCGCGCCGGATCGCGGCACGGGCGGATATCGAGCAGGATCGGCTGATCGATTGGCCGCGCGAGTTCGGCGATTGGCACTCCCGCCGCGATCATGCCGGCTGCCGGCGCCATGATATCGCGGCCGTGAAACGTTTCGCTGGACCGCTGCGGCCGCCAGAGGAGCTCATGGGCATTGCCCGGCCCAAGCCGCCGCCAGGCCCAGGTAATCAGGCCGTTATCGGGGCAGACGATCGTCTGGCGATTGAGCTCGGCGACGAGAATTCGCCGATCGGTCCCCACACCGGGATCGACCACTGCCAGATGAACCGAGCCCGGCGGGAAGCCATCCACTGCCCGCTCCAGCGTGATCGAGCCGCAGAGAATGTCATGACGCGGAACATCATGTGTGACATCGATCAGGCGAACTTCGGGTGAGTGGGAAATCAGAACCGCCTTCATCGCGGCAACGTAGAAATCGCGAGTGCCGAAATCTGTCGTCAGCGTCACCAGCGGCCGGGGCATGTGTGGGAGAATACTTTGGGATAAGTGAAGAATGAAGAGTGAAGAACGAAGAGTTGGGCGCGTGAGTCTCAAAAGGTCAGTTGAGGCTTGGCGCGAGGGTTGCTGTGTGAGGGTTGCTGGATGACGATGACTCTTCTTTCGCGATGAAGTGGCGTACAATAAGTGCAACGTATGAACGATTTGAACCTCAAGCCGTCGCCGCTGGAGCGGATGATCCAGCAACAGGTTGTGGACCGGGGAATCCGCGATGAGCGGGTTCTGGCGGCGCTGCGAGCCGTTCCGCGGGCACAGTTCTTTCAGGAAGATCATCGCCGCGAGGCCTACGCCGACCGCTCGGCGGCAATCGGGCACGGGCAGACAATCAGCCAGCCGTACATGGTCGCGCTCATGACTCAGCGGCTGGAGCTTCAGCCTCACCATCGCGTGCTGGAACTGGGAACCGGCAGCGGCTACCAAACCGCGATTCTTGCCAAGCTCGCCGCCGAGGTATGGTCAATCGAGCGCGTGAAGCCGCTGCTCGATGAAGCCTTCGAGCGCCTGCTGACGATGAACATCCGCAACGTCCACTTCCGCTTCGGCGACGGCACGCTAGGCTGGCCCGACGCCGCGCCATTCGACCGTATTCTCATCGCCGCCGGTGCACCCCGCATCCCCGAAAAACTTCTTCGCGAGCAGCTCGCCGATGGCGGCCTTGCCGTCCTTCCATACGGCGCGGCAGACGAACAAATGCTGGTCGCCGTCCGCAAAGAGGGAACCGGCCTGCATACAACGGAAGTCTGCCCCTGCCGCTTTGTTAAGTTGATCGGCAAAGAGGGCTGGGAAGCGTCGGAAGAGTGAACGATCGGTGATTCGAAATGCACGTTCCGGATCGGGACGATCCGGCTCTCTTTCGGGTTTTGCAACGCGCCGTGCAGGGATCGAACCTGCCATCTCCTGATTTGGAATCAAGCATCCCACCATTGGGACTGACGGCGCAAATTCGCGTCGCAATAAGTCTGGGTAGAAGGATTCGAACCTTCGGCCTCTCGCACCCGAAACGAGCGCTCTGCCAAACTGAGCTACACCCAGGTGGGAATGAAAAATGAAAAGTGATAAATGAAAAAT
>DATBDZ010000127.1:0-19356 GCA_036276235.1 Humisphaera sp.
AAAGGCTCTCTGCTGTTAGGATTTTATGAAGCCATCATCCGTTCCAAAACGAGGCGACGAGATTTGAACCCGCGCCGCAGCGGAGCCGGTGAAGCCAAACCAAATGTACTTATCCCCTTTGAATTCGTTATCCCCTTTGAATTCGTCACTGCGCTCCGGGCCCGCCTGCTCTTCTCCTCACTTTTCCTGACCAGACGGAACTAAGGCAAGACGAAAGCCCAGGCCGATGCGCTGGATGGACGGAGCGACGTTGCCGCGGAACGCCGACCCGCTGCGGCAATTGAGGCGGAAATGGTCAGGGCCAGCAAACAACCGAAGGCAATGGCAACGGAACGCAACATTCGTAAGGCCCTTCTGGGAGTACGGACATCATCATCGTCTGGAACATCAGCCAACGTCTCGGCCAGTGCTTCGCGACCGCGGATTCCGGGCCTCTCTTCTCGCAGGCGGCCTTCACTATAGCCGAGCGGTTGCCGAACGTCATCCAGGAGCATCTGTTTGAACTCAACGAAGTCCCGCAAGCGATGGGGGTTGCGTCAACACGGTAAAGAATCACCCCCTCGCACGCCCCGCGGTTTGAACCCTCGACAAGGCCAAGGGACTTCAAATGCCGTGATTCCAAGCAAAAAGCCCACCGCCGATTTTGACGATGGGCTTGTGCAGAGATCAAGTCGAGGCGACAAGACGGCTATTGAACTATTTCGGCGTTTTTGCGACGGAATCAAGGATTCTGTCTTGGAACTAACCCGTTTGGTGCAGACGAATTGCGCCGAAGGGCATCGAGCAAGCGAGCCGTGTCCTGCTTAATTAGTGGGGAAGGTCGGGAATACTGGCTGCGCCCCCGTTTCACTCCCTCTTGCTTATGGTGAGATCCGCGTGGCCGGCGCGGATGCTGGTTGCGAACTCGGTGATGCCGGCGACAGGTCTTGCCATGCCCGCTTCACCTTCAGCGCGGCCCCTAACAAAAGAGCGATAGCGCACAGAACTCCTGCCGTCCACTTGATCCATTTCGGGATCTTCTCCCACCATCTCTTCGCCTCTTTGGGCGCAGGTTTGGGGTCTGCAATCTGGACGAGGTTAGCTGTCCCGACCACATTTCCGGCACCAATCGCGCCGGTCTGAACGGGCCCATTGAAGTAGTTATTCGTCACAGGGGATTGTGTCGGAGAATCCATGTTCTCCATGCCAGTTACCGGTTCAGGGCGGCCGTTTTCGACCGGCCTCTGCGCGACGACGAATGCGTCCGCGATTTGCACCGCGGGCTCGCCAGCGTCGTCGTCGTCCACCCGCCGCCGCGCTTCATCCTCAACTGCTATCAGGTCCGCCAGCAATGCGCTGGTTTGGTCATCGGAAAGGGGCGCGTTGAATCCATCGCGTAGTGCATTCAGTGGCTTGGTCACCACCGGGGGTAATTCCCGACACGCCGCCGTCCAAAGGGTGGTCACCCCTTGAACTGCATTGCGAAGCCACTTCATTCGCAATTGAACCTCAAAATTGGTGTTGTCTTTGAGCGCTAGCGCGCGGGGAATCTCGTCGCGCCACCAGCTTGCGGTATCGACGATCCAATGCAAACGGGTCGGCTTGGGCCACGTCGGGTCATAGGGCACTGAACAAAGCGGCACAAGGGCAGGAACGGCTGGAGATTCATCCGGCATGGGTTCACCTGTCTTTCGTCGGGCCGATCCGGGCGACGGACAAGTGAGGAAAGTCGCCGCGGATCGAACCGCTTGAACGCCCCGCTGGCCAGCAGGGCATTCGTCCCGATGTTCGATCATTCTACTGTAACATGGAGTCATCGTCCGAGCCGTCCTGTCCGTCGTCATCATCCCTATCGTAATCAGCCGGGTCGTAGCCATAAACGTCGGCGGCGACGGCCGGCATGATCCTGACAAGGTAGGCTTGCATTTCTTCTTGGGACACCCTCGGCCGCCCAACAAGCAGAATGATGTTCATGCCCAGTTGCGGATACTCTTTCGTTCCGCCAGTGAGGTTTGCGGAAACGGCCGCGTAGGTGAAATTGTGTTGCATCCGCCACCAAACGTCGGAAGCCACATCCCTAAACAGGTGTCCGATTTGGCGCCCCTCCTCTGTGCAAACACGAATGGCATTGGGGTCGTGCGGGTTGTTGTCTTCGTGCTCCAAGCGGAGTTTTTTGAGCGGAGAGCACGTTGACAGTATGTCCTGGCGGTCGCTGCCATCATCATTCTTGTAGGTGACTCCGGCAACCTTCGTATAGAAGTGGCGGACAGGCGGCAGGTACTCCGATCGCCGCTTGATTTCTTCCGTAACGTGCTGTTCATGTTCTGCCGCTAAAATCGGCTGAAGGCGTTGAATGAACGAATCTTCCGCATTCATGCGCAATAGTTCGGCAAGCGGCATATCATCCGGCAACGCGATCCCCAGCTTGCGGCCCAGGTGAAGCAGCCAAAGTCGCTCGCCCTCCTTCTCAGTAAGGTCGTCCGGAACTGTGAAGCCGACTCTTCGCAGGTTATAGATCTGGCACTCGGTTGCGAGCGCGGGATAGAGTTCCCGGTAACACTTCAGGCAAACCCAGTGCTTGTCTTCCGTTTCCCTCAATGAGCGGGGGCTCTTTCCGCACCGGCTGCACTCGCCTTGGCGCTTTGGGCCGTTCTTTGCAGCCTCCTTCCGCTCCGCTGTCCTCTTCTCTGCCCGCAATCTTGGCTGATGGGCGATGGCTTCCTGTGCGGACCAAAACCGCTTGCCGTCTTCGGTTTCGTAGAGAGCAACCCGTCCCTGTATCGTGATACCTCGCACACCGACAGCCGGGCCGCTCGCATCGGCAGGGGGCCTCGTGGGATCGTTCCTTATCGCCCCTGGCGCTGGCGGGGTTTGCTCTGAAAGTTGAGGGATTCTTTGCATCTCACCGCACTTCGGGCACCTCTCCGTCTCACCGGCGAGACTCTGCGGCGCTTCCATGACTTCCCCGCATTGGCCGCACTCGAAATCGATCATATCTCACCCGGCTTTAGTTCCGTATCCTCAAATGCGCCGGACATTCTACCGCCGCACCAGCCTGCCTCAACGATCCGAAAAAGGGCATAGGATTGTTGCAGCAGATTCGCTGGGACTGCACGAGGCCCCATCAGCTACGCCCTCTGTAAACAACACGACCGTCGATGCGGACGGTCGCAGTTTAACAAAATCGGGGCGACGAGATTTGCACCGTGCCGCAATGGAGCAGATGAATAACCAGGGCGATTAGCCCGATTATAAAAAAAATCTTCGCACGTCGGCGATAACCAGTGACAGACCGCAACTACTTGAACTAGCAGAAGTTAACTAACTCCTAGCTCCTGCAAGTTTTTCCAGCGGAAAAAATCCGGGGATTTTTCTTCCCCGAAGCCTGATTTGGAACGGATTGTATGTTTGTAACTCTTTATTTCATATATATTTGCGCGACAATGCACGGCGAAAATCTGTAAGTCCTGATGGCTTCGTCACCTAGCCAAACAAAACCTTGACGCCGTGATATATAATAGAAGACTATACTTTTGGACAATGACCTGCTTACCGAGAAAACCTGGAATCACGAATGCGGGTCAGGTCGGGCAGCGGTGGCGCGGAAAACACCGGACCGGCGGGCGATGCAACGTGCAACGCTCGCGGATGCAACCGATTGGTGCAGAATTCGGTGCGAAAGGTTGCGTGTGCGAGGGTCGCGTTCTGGTTTACCAGAACCCACGGGCGAGCCGCCCGTGCCACGGAGAACTGCGGCATGAATTTGATAGAGGGGAAATTGGACGTATGGCGATCGTCGGGACACGACCGAATGTTTCAGAAATCGTCGCGCCGTGTTGCGCGAGGCCCCGAGAACCAACAGCCGTGCCCGGAAGGGCCGGACCTAGCCGTGGCTTCGCGATGCAACATGAAAACGATGCGGATGCAACGAAATGATTAATGAAATGATGCAAAACATTACATGGCGGGCCGAGCGACGATTCTTGCCACGTTCCGATCAAACGAGTTTAACGTCGCCGCCGATGACCTGGCCATTGAACGTAGGGCCATTTTTGGCAGGGCTCCAACCCAATGAAATCGCTTGACGAATCCAGATCTCCACATCTGATGGAAGCACGGGAACTATCTCGCGTTCGCGGTTCCAGTCTGCGGGATGCGGTCGATCGGTGCGAAGCTGCAGGACGCTTCCTGGGTCCGCAGCCAATTGAACGGCGACATGGAGAGTGCCGACTCCATAGTCGGATTGTAAATTGGTAGCGCGGTGTCGAATGCGCCAACGATAGGCGACGCCGTCAACAACAATCGGACGTGACCCGACTTTTCGCGTCGCCATCAGGATTACTCCACCGTCACGCTCTTCGCCAAATTCCTAGGCTTATCGACATTGCACCCGCGGATGACCGCGGCGTGGTACGCCAGCAGTTGTAGCGGGACTACGCTGAGCATCGGCTGCAATGCCTCGGGGGCGTCGGGGATGTAGATGACGTGGTCGCTGTGGCGGGTGATGTGGGTGTCGCCTTCGGTGGCGACGGCGATGATTTGGCCGCCTCGGGCTCTCACTTCTTCTATGTTGCTGAGGACCTTTTCGTATTGCATGCCGCGCGTGGCGACGAAGACTACCGGCATGCCTTCGTTGATCAGGGCGATGGGCCCGTGCTTCATCTCGGCGGCGGGCATGCCTTCGGCGTGGATGTAGCTGATTTCCTTTAGCTTCAACGCGCCTTCGAGTGCGACCGGATAGTGGTAGCCGCGGCCCAGGAACAGCCAGTTTTCGCGCTCACAGAACCTTGCGGCGATTTGCTTCACCACGTCGCTCTGCTGCAGAACTTTTTCCATCTGATCGGGGATGACGCATAAGCCGTCGATGAGTTCCTGCGTCTGGGATTGGCTCATGAACCGCCGACGGCCCACGTACAGGGCGAGCATGGTGAGCACGGCGCATTGGCAGGTGAAGGCTTTGGTGCTGGCGACGCCGATCTCCGGGCCGGCGTGCAGGTAGATGCCGCCGTCGGTTTCGCGGGCGATGGTGGAGCCGACGACGTTGATGACGCCAAGGCCCAGCGCGCCCTTCTCGCGTCCTTCGCGCAAAGCGGCGAGGGTGTCGGCGGTTTCGCCGGATTGGCTGATCGCCACCACCACCGTTCCTTCTTCGACGATCGGATTGCGATAGCGGAATTCGCTGGCGTAGGTCGCTTCGGTGACGACCTTCGCGAGGTCTTCCATCAGGTAGTCACCGACGAGTGCCGCGTGCCATGCGGTGCCCTGGCCGGTGAGGACGTAGCGATGCGCTTTGACCAGATCGCGCACATGATCGGACAAGCCGCCCAGGACGATGCGGCCTTCCTTCTTTTCGACGCGGCCGCCGAGGCATCGCCGCATGGCGGCGGGCTGCTCGAAGATCTCCTTGAGCATGTAATGCTCGTAGTCGCCCAGCTCATATTCCTCGAGCTTGTTTTCGAGCTGGCTGACGACGGGGCTGATCTCCATGTCATCGGTGGTGCAGGTGCGGAAGGCGCCGGGGCGGAGGACCGCCATCTCGTTGTCATTTAGATAGATGACCTGCGTGGTGTGCTCGACGATCGCGGAGGCATCGGAAGCGACGACGTATTCATCCTTGCCGACGCCGATGATCAGCGGGCTGCCTTTGCGGGCGACGACCATCGTGTCCGGCTCGTCCTTGCAGATGACAGCGATGCCGTAGGTGCCTTCGACTTCATGCAGAGCCGCCTGCACCGCGCGCTCCAGCAGCGACGTGCCAGCGGGGAGATGATTGCGATCTTTCATCTCCTGATAGAGATCGCCGATGAGCATCGCCAGCACTTCGGTATCGGTCTGGCTCGTGAAGCGATGGCCCTTTTCGGTCAGCAGCTTCTTGAGCGTGGCGTAGTTTTCGATGATGCCGTTATGCACCAGCGCGATGCGGCCGGCGTCATCGGTATGCGGGTGCGCGTTGATTTCGGTGGGGGCGCCGTGGGTGGCCCAGCGGGTGTGAGCCATGCCGATATGCGAGCCGGGGAGCGGGTTGCTGTCGTTGATCGACGTCTCGAGAACGCTGATGCGTCCGACAGATCGACGGATGTGCAGCTTGCCGCTGTCATCAATGACCGCGATGCCGGCGGAGTCGTAGCCGCGGTATTCCAGGCGCTTGAGGCCTTCAATCAGAAGCGGCTGAGCGATTTTCCGTCCGACATACGCAACAATCCCGCACATGCAAACCTCCGAGGGCAAACAACGCGATCATCCCAGAATATTGTAAATATCTGGCGGATCAAGGACTTATGGAGCGCGGTCATCAGCGAAGCGGGTCCCAGCCAAACAAGGCAACAGGACACTATGCGCCTTAATCGTTCATCGGCAAGTTGGGATGGAATGTTATGGCCGATAATGTTTGGCTTGGGGGATTCTAGCTCGGGTGGGGGAGGGTCGGAAGGAGGAAAAGGGGGGCATCTTGGAGTACGGAGAACAAGGAGAAGTCAGCGGAGGTTTACGGGTGAGGATGAAGCGCTGGATTAGGGAGCAGCGGAGCGCTCTGAGAATCCGTGCCCTCGCCTCAGGCTCGTACACGGCGTGGTGACATCTTTCGACCTTTGCGGATCGCTCGGTAGCACGAGAACCGTTCACCACGCCGTGTACGAGCCTGAGGCGAGGGCACGGATTCTCAGAGCGCTCCGGTTCGACGAAAGAAGGCTTCGGCGCCGGGGTCGAGACCGCCCCACGCGAACATCCGGCAGGAGAATGGATCGGGCGAGAAACATTGATGGGGTCTCAATCTTCCAAAGGAGGAAACCGCTGCTCGTCCATCAGACTGCGACGTAGCTTCAGGCGCGCAGTGCTGTTCATGTTAAGAACACGAACAGTCACCGCGCCAACCTTGGTCGTTCCAACCACCATCGCGCCCTGCCAGCGGAAGTGTTGCTTCCAAAGTTGCCGGCGCGGATGAAACAGAGGAAAGAGCTTGCCGTTGATCAATCCAGCAACGTTGGGTCCTTTGGCGAAATTGCATTCGGGGCATGCCAGGCACAGATTCGCTGACTTGTTGCTGCCTCCGTGCTTGTGCGGAATGACGTGCTCGACATGAAAGACGGGAAAGTCAACGTCGGATTGATGGATGCGGCAATACTCGCACCGCCCTTTGGCCCGGCGCAGGACGAGCGCCCGCAATCGCGATCCGATCATCAATCCCCCGAGGAATTCGCGAGAAGTTGACGGGCTTTGGACTTGAGAAGCGCGACGAATGTTCCAAAGGAAACGTAGTTCGCGTACTCCGCATGCTCGCGTTCGGTTAACGATCCTTCATTGCACTTCTCGGCGAGCCGCGCCATTTTAGCCTGAAGACGCGCAGTCGCTCGAAGCTTTAGGATCTTTCGCGCCGATTCCGGGGTCAGGCATCGCCCGAGCGGATCGATCAACTGGTCCATGAGCGGAGATGACGCGTTCGACTTCATATTGAGATTATACCACACTCAATTCATTTTCGAATCGCTGAAGGTTTCGCCGGTTGCGTGGCCAAGCCGGCGACGCTGAAATCCGGGGCGATTTCCTGGCGGAGGGATTCGAATTTGTCCTGCCAGCGATCGGGGATGCCGCCGCGGATCAGGATGTTTTTCAACGCGCGCTGCGTGTTGGTCATGGCGGCGGCGTCCTTCGCCGACTTGGCTACTTCGCTGTTGGATTTGAGCAGCTTGTAGGTGGCTTCCCAATAGAGATCGTTCACCTTGGTCTTGAGGCCTTCGGGCGTGTTCTCGACCAGGTTTGGCGGGCCCAGTTTCTTGTTGGCTAGCAGATCGGTCAGCGTGGCTTGAGCGCCCTTGAAGTCGCTTAGATCAAACTGCGTGAAGGCCAGGCCCACCTGCACGGAAGCATCGGGGTCTTTTGGATCGATCTCGCCGCTCGTGATTTTTTTGGGGTCGAGCGTCTTTACATACAGATCGTGCATCTGCGGCGTCAGCAGGCTTTGATAGATTTTTAGCGTTTGCTCGAGCAGGTTCTTTTTTTCCGCCGGATCATCGCTCATCGCGCCGGCGAGGCGCTTGGTGCGGGCGTCGTAGACGACGTAGGCGTAATAATATTTCTGGATGCTGGGGTTCTTGTTGTTCTTGGCCCAATCGCTCAGGAAGCCGGTGAGCTGCGCTTCGCTACGGGTGATCGCGCGCATCGTCGCCTGATCGTGGGCGATGTCGGCTTTCTGGTATTGCTGATCGAGCTGGTCGAGCAGTTGCCGCACGAGGCTCATGCCCTCGGTGCCTTCGGTTTTGTTCAGGAGATCGACGAGGATGTCGGTTGCCTCCTTGAACTGGCCCAGCGCCATCTGATCCTGCACGCGCTCGAAGAGCGCTTCGCTGAGCAGTTCCTTCTCGCGCGGCAGGCCCTTGGCCAGCGAGTCAAAATCCGCCAGCGTCTGCATCGACGCTTTAGGATCCTTCTGCTCGGTGCGAGCGAGCTTGGCGTAGACGAGCGTCGATTGCACCGCCATCGCGCGGTCGATCTGATTGGTCGAGGCAGCGCCCAGCTTCTTCACGACGCCCGCGACTTCCGTCAGATCCTTCGCATATTGCTTGTGCTCATCTTCGGGAACATTTGCATCGAGCAGCTCGCGCAGGCAGAGCATCTGCTTGTACTGCGAGCTTAAATATTGCGGGCTGTCCTTGGGAACCTGCCGGAAATAGGGCAACGCCTCGGCAAACTTCCCCTGGGCTTGAAGATGATCCCCCATCAAATAGGCAAGTTCCTTGTGATTAAACGGATCGGCGATCGCGATGCGCAGGAATTTGCCGTAGAGCTCCGAAAAGCCGTCGGGAGCGCGATCGAGCTTGCGCATCTGGAAGACCAGATACCCTGCGCGATCGACGGCTTCCGTGGCGGTCTTGAGGTCCTGCTTCTGGAATTGCGTGGCAAACTCGAGATAGCCATTTGCGGCCGGCAATGGATGATTGGCGCGATCTTCCAGAGTAGGGATCGCGATCGCAGCATGGGCGGCGATCTGCGGCGTCACCTGCGGGTCCTTGTTCTTCAGGCGGCTGAGAATTTCGTTGGCCGCCTCGACGGCGCGGGCGATGGTCTTCGCGTCCTGCTTCTGGCCTTCACCCTTGTTTGACTCGGCGTCTCCCTTGGTGATCAGTTGATTCAGAATGATGGGCGAGAGCTGCCCAACCGGACGATCCGAAGGAGTCAGCCCCGCGAGCTGATCGTCGATCAGCGGCGCCAGCTCCGGCCGATCCTTGCGAAGCTGAAGCAAGACTGCCTCGGCGGCGGCGGTGGCCTTTTTCTTTTCCTCGGGACTCTGAGCCAGATCCGCCCGAAGGACATTGACGCGATATTGCAGCATGGGCACGAGGGCTGCCGCGTATTTGTTGGAATCTTCGATGGCCGTGGCGGTGAGCTTTGAGTCGGCAAGGAGCTTGGGGAACTTGTCTTTCTGCCAATCGGTCAGACCTTGTAAATCCTGCTGGGCTGTCGGCAGATCCTTTGCGTCCACATCCGCGACGGTGCTGAAATAGCGCGCGTCGAACTGCTCGAACGCATCGGGCGGCGGCTTCATCTGCCCTTTGTCATTGACGACGCCCATGAAAAACCGGCGCGCTTCCTTGGCCGCGCCGCGGGCGAGGCTCAGCTTCCCTTTCATGTTGTGGACGCGCGCCTGCACGCCGCTGTCGGCGTTGTCGAATTGATCGAGATAAGTGGCGGCTTCCTCTGCGGTTTTGCTGCGGGCGGGGTCTTCGGGCTCGGCAGCGAGCACGACGAAATAAGCCGACATCGCCTGCTGGTATTTTGCGTTGCGGGCCAGCGTATCGAGCTTGTCCCATCGCGCGGCCATGGCCTCGTCATTGGGTTTCAGCTTCGCTTCCAGGTCCTTCGCCTGCGCGGCGGCCAGGTCGGCGGCTTTTCCCAGTAGCTTGGAGATGGCGGCAGCCGCGGGCCGAAGCCGCGCCCGCGCGCCGGCGTTGGCGCCCCAATATTCCAGGCGATTGGCCTCGGCATTGGCAAGGTTCTCATTCAGCGCCGACGCCAGCGTCAACAGCTTTTGCGGATCGATGATGTTGGGGAGGATGACATCGACATTGTCGGCGAGCTGCTTCGCTTCCTTGCGCCGGTCGGCATCGGAAAGCTTCGACTTCGGATCGGTCAGATCATTGAGCACGCTCAGCGAGCGCACCGCCTGTCGGCGGACTTCGGGGATGTGGTTGAGATCAAAAAATCGCTCCAGCAGATTATCCGCCCCCCGCGCGGCCAGTTCGGCCATGAGCTGATCGTTGCCCAAAGAGTCCAAAGCGGAAGTTTGCGTGGTCGGCGGACCATCCGCGAACGCGCGCGAGTGTGCGGTACCAAGACACGCGGAAATGATCAATGATGCTCGGATGATTTTCATAAGTGCAAGATGGACCTTTGTTCGCCTGCGCTCACCACGGCGGTCCAACCGCTACGCGAGGAAAGGCATGTTCATGGTTCTCGAACACTGTCATGCTGAGGTACTCCGAAGCATCTGGCCCGATTGCGCGAGTGGGCCAGATGCTTCGGAGTACCTCAGCATGACGGATCCTTGCATTGGTGTTTAAGAATCGCGGTCGGACTTTTAAATCAACAAGCAACATGCAACCCACCACCAACAACCCACACCCTACTGAGAAACAGCAAACGCAATCTTCTCAATCTGCGCCTGGTTTGCCGCCTGATAGACCGCGATCAGGTAACGGTATCGCGTATCGACGCGCGGGTGAAGGATCACCTGGATTTTGTCGGGCGGGGTGCCGTTGAGAAGAAACTGGTCGCGCTTGGTGACCAATGCCTTGCGGAGATCGTCGGCGTTGGTCATCTGATCCATGCCGGTGACACGGACGACATATCCATCCACGTCCTTCATGTTATCGACATAGATATCGATCGGCGTATCCAGTGCATCGTCGGGCTTGGCCTCGCGGGCGACGCCGCCCTTGGCGCGGATGCCCTGCTTGCTGAGCAGGAAGTGGGAAACGCCGCCGAAGCTGCCGGCGAGCATCAGAAAGATCAGGATCACCATCACAACATCCACCAGCGGCGTCATGTTGGGCCCGGAATCGTAATGAACTTTTTTGGCGCCTTGGATTTTCATTATTTGTTGTTGGTTGTTGGTTGTTGGTTGTTGGTTGTTGGTTGTTGGTTGTTGGTTGTGAGTAACAGGCAATGTTTATCTGCTTTTAACAACCCACAACCCACAACCCACAACCCACAAAACTATTGAACTTCCTTCGTTTCATACGCCACGTCACTGATTCGGGCGTTGGCGATGGCTATCAGGACCTGCTCCAGTTGTTTGTATTGAAGATCCTTGTCGCCGCGGATGATGATTCTTGCCTTGGCGGGGTGGGTCTTCTCGAATTCCTCGAGGATGCGCTGAAGCTGCGGATCGACGCGGCCGCCGACGTGGTCGATGATCTTGATCTCGCGCACCTTGTCGTTCACCAGTGCCGTCACCAGCGGCTGCTCGACAACCGTCGGGTGGATGTTGAGCGTGAGCGTGTTGCCCAGGTCTTCAATCGGCTTGCCCATGACGGTGGCGGGCAATTCGATTTCCTTGTCCTCCCCGCGCGAAACACCGATCTTGGTCACGAGCATGAAGAAGATGATCAGACACATAACAATGTCGATCAGCGGCGTCACATTGACGCCGTTCTCCTTCATGTCGGGCATGCGATGTTTTTTCATTGGGTCGGGAAACGAATAAGTTGTCGGTTGCGATGAAAAGTTGCCAGTTGCCAGTTGTCAGTTGCCAGTAAAGGCCTTTGAGAAAAGTTGCCAGTTGTCAGTTGTCAGTTGTCAGTTGTCACTAAATGCAAAGACCGGTTGCATTTGCTCTTCACTGGCAACCGGTAACTGGCAACTTCCTCCTAATACTGAACATTCGGCGCCGGAGCCGGAGCGGGCATTGGTCCTTTTCGGACTGCGGTGGCGGGGGAGCCGGCGCCGCTGCCGAAGCCGGAGCCGGCGACGTTCCCGTAGGCGGCCGGCTGCGGGGTGGCCATGCCTGGCCGTTGCACCGCGGCGGCGGGCGCTTCGCGCGGCTTGACCATCAGCAATAACTCCTCCGCGATCAACGCCCCGCGAACTGTGAGGCGATCGACAATCGTCCGCAGAATTCCGAATGCCGCCAGGCACGGCACCGCCAGCATCAGGCCCAGAAACGTGTGCGCCAGCGCCTTGGAAATACCGCCGGCAAGCTGCGCGGGGCTGGCCTGTCCCTGGGCGGCGTTCATCGCCGTGAAGGCTTCGATCATCCCCAGCACGGTGCCGAGCAGGCCGAGCAGGGGGCCGAGGTTGCCGATGATGTTGAGGTATTCGATCCGACGGAATTGCTCGGCGGTCTGCTCGCCGATCGCGGTTTCCATCGCCTCTTTCATGCTGCTGAAGATCGGCGCCCGCTTGAGCGCCGGCCCCAGGGCGCGGCTGATGAACGAGCGATCGGTCTCCGTGAATTCCATCAGCTCCTTGAACTGCCGCCGATTGATGAAATCGCGAATCTGCTCGACGACGGAGTCGGGAATGAGCACCGCCGCCCGATTGCGGATGAAGCCCTGGATGATGAGCGTGAGGCCGATGATCGAGAGGAGCAGGATCGTGAAGAACACCGGATCGGTGTTCGACATGATGACGGAGAA
The DNA here is from genome assembly GCA_036276235.1 of Humisphaera sp. GTDB lineage: Bacteria > Planctomycetota > Phycisphaerae > Tepidisphaerales > Tepidisphaeraceae > JANWHF01. The sequence goes on from DATBDZ010000127.1 coordinate 12,609, forward strand.
GAGGCTGGTATTAATCGGTTTTGCCGCCGCGCCGCCGGTGGGCGTATCCTGGGCATAGCCGCTGGCGACAAATACACCGGTCGCCAGCATCACCCCCAGCAGAATGATTCGGATTTTAGAAGTCGCGTAGGAACGCATGAAGTGAAATCCTCGTTGGTTGCCCCCCGGTATTACAAGTCGTCTGGGTTCACGTCCTTAAACGTGCCGCCGTTCTCATCGGCGATTTGTTTTAGAATTTTTTTGAAGGTCACATCGACATGATGTCTGATCTCATCGTTGTTGATGAACGCGATCGTATTAATCCTGATCTTATGGTCTGGGTTCAGTTCCCGAATATGCTTCACCCCAGCGTCGGCATCCTCGAATTCGCCGTCGGAAAGCAGGTAGATGACGTCAGGCTGCTCCTTGATCGCTAACTCGACCGCGGCGATCGGACTCCCAGAATGTCTCGGAACAATTTGTGCGAAAAACTCATTGAATCGGCTCTTCGTTGCTGGAACCGCCAAGGGAAGGGTACCGGGCCGTTTAAGCCAACTGCTGAATGACGAAGCCCGGTCATCGTTGAAAAAAATCACGTCGAATCGCTGGAGCGGACCTAGATCATTAATCGCCTTGGAAAGTTGCAGCTTGAGTGCCATGAACTTTGGCACCATCGTCGCAGTTGCATCGCAGACGAAAACGATGGATCGATCGAGTTTCTGCGACGGCTGGGTATCAACGATCCTGGACGCCTGCTGCGCACTGGCCGCTGACGCACACCAAAGCGCCGCGATACACGCCAGTGTCAGCTTGCATCGAAGTTGGAAAATCTCAATTGCTCGCATGCCCTGCCGCGCACCCTTCACGCGCCTACAACTCGTCTGGGTTCACGTCGTTAAAGGTCCCACCATTGTCGGACGCTATATCCTTGAGAATCTTTTTGAAGCCGACATCGACATGATGCTTGATGTCATCGTTGTTGATGAAGGCGATCGTATTGATCTTGATGTGGTCTTTGTTGAGGCGGTGAATGATCTCAACGGCTTTCTGGCTGTCGGGGAACTCGCCGTCGGTCAGAATGTAAATGAGATCCGGCTTTTCCTTGAGCGCCAGCTCCACAGCGGCGAGCGGGCCGCCCTCGAGCCTGGGGACGATGGTCGTGATAAAGTTGTTCACGGAAAGCTTGCCCGGCGCATTTGCCTGCACAAGCACGCCCGGCTGCTTCAGCCAATTGCTAAGGGCGTATGGGCGATCGTCGCTAAAGAAAATCACGTCAAACTGCTGGCTGGCCCGCAGATCGTTCACCGTCTTGGAGAGATTGATCCGCAGCGCCCCCATTTTGGGGACCATGGTCCCGGTGGCGTCGCAGACGAAGACGATTTTTTTGGCGTTGCCGCCGTTGCCGAAGACAGGGCCTTTGGGGCCTGATCCGCCGCCGCCCAGCGCGCCGAAGGGGCCCATGGCGCCGGAGTCGCCGGCGCCCGGGCCGCTGTTAGCGCCAAGAAGGCCTTTGCCTTTGTTGAACCCGCCAGCCGCGCCCTCGGCGATGACGCTGCTGGGGTCTTCGCCCGGGCCGCCGCCGGCGGTCAGATCGGCAGTCGGGCCTTTCTTGTCGGCAAACGCGCTGGCGGCGTCATTGACATCTTTATCCTGCTGGGCTGCCTGAAGCGGGTTTTCGGCCGCGCCTTCATTGGGCACACCGCCCGGCGGCGTTTCGTTGGCCAGAGAAGCCTCAGGGATAATGATCTGATCCTGCTGCGCCGTCGGGACAGCTGACTTATACACGCCGAAGACGATCAGCCCGATGACGATTACTGCCGCGTGAACTGTGAGCGACGTAACAAATGGCATCACATCCTGCACCCAGGGCTGCTCCCAAAACCCCGGCGGCGCGTAAACGATCGGCGCCGGCGCCATATCCGCCGGCTGCGGAGTACCGGGCGGAAGCGGGGGCGCATCGCCCGCCGGAGCGCCGCCATTGCCGCTTGCCGGCGCGGCTTGGTTCTGCGGAACGGGATTGGTAGCGCTGCTCTCGGTCATGCTACGGTGGCTGGAGGTGCACTCACGCCGTTCTCTCAAAGGTCAACTGGGCAGGACCACGGGCAATTCCCGCGGCAACAACGACCTCTTTCTCCGGATCGCAAATATACCCCTCGGGATGGGGCAATGGAAGAGCGGATACGTAAATCCGAAATCCGAATCCCCGAAATCCGGATCAAATCCGAATGACCGAAATCCGAATGGACGTCCCGCGAAGAGACGAAGCTGCGAAGTAGGGATGAGCGGCATACCTTCGGACATCATTCATCGCGCCAAGGAGCCAAGACGCCAAGAGGCCAAGGAGGGAATTCCCAGCGACGCCGAAACCCCACAGGGTTGTGCGATGAGCTTCTGGGTTTCCATCCCGACTGCGGCATCGTTGCTCCTCCTTCCGATTGATTTCCTTTGCGCCCTTTGTCTCTTTGTGCCTTTGCGCAATTCGAATTGCGCAAAGACGCAAAGAGGCAAAGACGCAAAGAAATTGAATTCTTGGCCTCTTGGCGTCTTGGCACCTTGGCGCTTTCCTTTTTCGCCCCCGCGCGCACCGTGCTCAGAAGTACTCTTCACAAAATGGCGCGGGTGTCGTATGCAGGAAGCCCAATCTTCGTGCAACCGGCTCCTCGCATTGTGCAAGTTTCAAGCGCGTCGCATCGACGGCGGACAGCCCGCCGCCGGCGATGGCGGCCCAGACGCGGTCGGTGCATTCGAATTCCGCGTCTCCCGCGAATGGTGTCACCGTTGCGTGGCCATCGGATACATCGACTGTAAACCGGCTCAGGTTCCCTTCGCACTCGCGAACGCCGATCGTGATCTTCGCCGCGATGTCGGCCGGGAAATGCATCGCCTCGATGAAGCGCTTGTGATCGAGGACCCGAAGCTGCATGCGCGTCTGCGGCGTTACTTGCGCGCATGGATGATTCATCTGCCGATGCGGAATCTGCGGCTCGCGCAGCAGCCAATTGAGCGGCAGATCCGCCGGCACGGTGATCGATGCCGCCGCGAACTGATCGCGCAATGTCGCCAGAAACGACAGTTGGCAAACGAGCGCTTCGGGGTCCTCGAACCCCATTTCGACGACCTTCGCCACCTCTTTCCCCTGATCGGTCACGCGCTGGTAAACCAGATATCCGCGAATGGCGGCAGGTTCGGATCGATCGACGACGATAAACTCATCCTGCCGGACCTTGTGCCAGTACTCCCACCCGCCGGCTGACCGCTCAATGTCGCATTGCCCCGCCTCAACGATGCGTTGCCGACAGGCGGCCAAATCGGCGCGATCGCTGGGCTGATAAAACTGCATCCCGTCGCATGGGTCAGAATGCATTGCCGAAAGAGCCAGGTTCCAAGCTGCCCGCCGCTCGACCAGGCCGTAACCGAAATGCTCGTAGAAGCTGGCGCGGAACGGCATCAGAGCGCTGACCACCTGCCCGCGCTCGCGCGCGGCGCGGATCACCTCGCGCATGATGCGGCTGGCGACGCCGCCTCCGTGCGCCGCGGGCCGGCGTCGATGAGTCGCGATCGTGCCCACCCACGCCACGCCCTGGCACGGGACACTGCCGCCGCGGACCCACATCGCCATCGACTGCGCGGTGGCGGTGCCGACATCAATGCCATCCTCGGCGGCCAACAGATAATCGCCGGACACTGCCCGCCTATCGTCGCGAATGATCTCCGCATACCGCGCGCGATGGCTCATCGACGGCGCGAAACAACGCAGCCGAACATCCGCGATGCGATCGAGCGATTCTTCGCCAAGCCAATGGAGGGAAAGGGCCATGAAGGGGATTGGAAATTTGAAATCTCAAATTTGCAAATCTTTGACGGACTCACAGGTGAATCAACCACACCGACGCATAGGCGACAACATAACCAAGCGCGATCCCACCCAGAACATCGCTGGGCCAGTGGGCATCCATCACGTATCGCAGGGCGGCACAAATGAGCGCCAGCGCCCAGAACGTAGCCGCGCCTTGGGGGTAGAGGATCGTCAGCATGACCGACAGGCTGACCGCGCAGGCGCTGTGGCTTGATGGAAAACTTTCGCGGTGATTGTCATGGCGCCAATGCGGCCCGAGGAACTTGCCGGCGTTTTCGCGGCCCGGCCGCACGCGGCTTAGCAGCCGCTTGATGAGCGTGGAGACGAACGACGTCGCGATCACCGCGATGAGCAGAACGATCGCGCCGCGCCGGTGCGGCGGATCAAGCTGCCACACCAGCAGAGCGGCAATCACCGTGCAGACAAACTGCCCGTACTGCGCCAGCAGGCGGCTCTCACGCTTGATGTCTCCCTTGAACTTCAGCGCCAGCGTCGTCGGCAGCCCTCTGCTCTCCAGGAGCATCAGCACGCCACACGATACAACAAGGCCGATCAGCAGCGGCAGGTTCATGGGAGAGAGAGGGCGGGGGCGCCATCCGTAGGGTGCGCTTTAGCGCACGCGGAACGTTTTGCGCGCGGGGACACCGCCGCGTGTGCTGAAGCACACCCTACGGAACTCCACCGAATGGGCGCATGCTCCCTCTCCCCTGACTTCGACGAGCTCAGTCGAGTCGTACTCAGGGGAGAGGGCTGGGGTGAGGGGACGAACGCTTCAATCTCCAAAGAGCGCGCAAGTTCGCGGCCCGTCCCCTCACCCTGCCCTCTCCCCTGAGTACAGGGGAGAGGGTTCTGAGCGAAGATTCTTCTTTGTCGAACCATGGGAGGCAGGGTGTTACGGCGCGGCGTCCGGCGCGGGCGCTGTCGGCGGTGTTGCTGTTTCTACATTCGGCGCGCTTTCCGCCGATGTCGCTACGCTGGCTTCGCTGAAATCATCGTCGGTTTCTTCAAGGTACACATCGTCCATCTCTGCCGCATCCACTTCGCGGCGGATCAGCAGGTAGATGATCGTGTTCGAGGAGAAATAGAAGCTGACGACAAATCCGGCCAGCAGGCCCAGGATGATGTAAATCCAGAACGAAATCAGCCCGGCGGCGATCTTCTCGCTCCACGCCAGCGCGGGGAAAACGATGTCATACGGCAAGCTCTGATCGCTCACCGGCGGCCAGATCTCCGGCCAGTAACGCGCCGGCCTGCCGCCCAAAAACCAGCCGGCGAAGAAGTGCGTCAGGCTCAGCATCACAAAGATAAAATAGCGGCAGAAGACGAAGGTGATCGATCCATAAATGAGCGAGATCACCGTGTAAAACAGCATCTTCCACGGCCGCCCCACGACATAGCTGAATGATCGGCTGATGGCGTCGAAGCTGTCGGTGCCTTCGACGGCGATCGTCGGATACATGACGTTGAATCCGCCCGCCGTCAGTGCCACGACAAGTGTCATGACGAACCCGGCAAGCAGCGCCAGGATGAAGAACGCGCCGACGATGATCGGCCCGATCACCTTGATCCACAGCAGCAACCCGCCGGCGGCGATCACCAGGCCCGCGATGAGGATGATGATCAGCGGAATCAGGGGCGCGAAGATGAAGCTGACAACTTTGCTCGTGCTGAATCGCAGCGCCTGGCGAACGGAGATGGTCTCGTCGCGCGAAACATCCACCGCCGCGATTCGGGCGATCGCACCGCCGAACACCGCCCACACCAGCAGGAACCAGGCGGCATACAGAATGAAGTAGCCGAAGTGGTAATGAACCATCCATCCGGGCCCCAGGACGGCAAAGTTGACCAGTCCCTGAACGACGCTGACCGGCCCGAAAGAGACTGGCATCGATGATGTCCGATTGCGCGCAAGCGCGTTTTCGGCCATCATCGCCGACATATCCGCCATCGCGCGGCTGCCGCCAAACGACATGCCGCCCAGCCAATTGCCGGTGAGCGCGGCCTCGCGGATCGCCTGGAATTGGCGCGCCTCATAGTCCATGAACTCGGCGAAGATTCGGCGCGGCGCGAGCCGGGAAAGCTCTTCGATCTGCGCCGCCGCTTGGCGCTGGGCCTTTTGAATCTCCGACTCTCTTGTATCGGCAATCCGACGATACTCGAGTTTCCGCTCTGCCTCCGTGAGGTTCTTATTATTGTCTATGTCTGTTTTGCTCTTCTCCGCGGCGGCGTTTGCCTTGTCGATGGCTTCGTTTCGATGCTGGATGATGTGCCGTTGAAGATCGCCGTAAAGTTCCCCGTGGCGCGCGGCTTCCAACGCCGAATCGCGATCGGTTCTCAGGCCTTCGGAGCGGAGCAGTGCTGCATATTGCTCGATGCGTTCCTGGCGGAGCGATTCTGAAGTCGTCTCGAAGCTCTCGGTCGGATTCCGCCCAGTTTGATAGGCGCTGTAGCGGTCAATCTCGCCGGCCGTGGTGCAGTAAGCGGTTGGCCAAATCGCGTCGAGGACCCGTCCACCCAGATACAGCAGCAATACCAGCAGCAATCCCAAAAACAGCTTGGAGGGGTGAATCGCCACGCGGAATGCGCGAAAGAGGTGGAGGAAGGGGAATAGTTCGCGCCAATGAATCTGTCGAAGCGTCTGCGAATCTTCCGCCATGCGACGGAGCTCCTTTCCCTGCCGCCGGCAAAACCGCCGCCGGCATCTATCCCTGAACACCCCTCGCGCGAAATCACTTCAGCCGCGCGCAAACTACGGCGGGCATTATAGTCAGATGGCGGGAGGGGTCCAATGAGTGATCTGAACTGCCTGCCACAATTCTGGAAAGTGGTGGCGAGAGAATCGTCATGGGGAACGCCAACTCTGAGATTGGCGCGACAGCGAGCCGCCCAGAACCCTCTCCCCTGTACTCAGGG
>DATBDZ010000128.1:0-15173 GCA_036276235.1 Humisphaera sp.
TGGCGCGGTTCGCAAATCGAGCGATTCGTCCCATCACCCAACCCTCTCCCCTGAGTACAGGGGAGAGGGAGAGGTCGTTCATCATTTGCCCCCGCGACGGCCGATAAATGAACCGGTGCATTCCATTCGGAGAATCATCCACCGTCTGCGCGCGCCGACCTTGCGCCGATCTATCGGTGCGCCGGCGATTGATCTGGCCGACCTACTCGGCCGCCCAGCTATAAACCTCGACACGCCTGAGTTGCAGCGATTCCTCGCCGGCAAGCGCGTGCTGATCACCGGGGCCGGCGGGAGCATCGGCTCTGAAATCTGCCGCCAGACGATGAAATTCTGCCCGCAGCGCATCTTGCTGCTGGAGCGCGCTGAGAATGCACTCTTCGAGATCGATCGCGAGTTGCGGCATAGCTGGGTCGGCTCGGAAATCCGTCCATACATGGCGGATATTTGCGACGAGCAGCGCATCCAACAAATCTTTTCGGCAGAGCGGCCGCACGTGGTCTTTCACGCAGCGGCTCACAAACATGTGCCCATGATGGAGCACAACGCCGGCGAGGCGATCAAGAACAACGTCTTCGGAACCAAGATCGTCGCCGACGCCGCGCTGGAGGCGGGCGTGTCGGCGTTTGTCATGGTCAGCACGGACAAAGCCGTCAATCCCAGCAGCGTGATGGGGGCGACGAAAAGGTTTGCGGAGCTTTATGTGCAATCCTTGAATGCAGGAAGGGACATAGGGACGAAGGGACGGAGCGACGAAGGAACGGACCGACGCCGACGAAAAGCAGCGGAACATCGAAGCGATGCCTCGACGAAGCAAATCCCTGCCTATGTCCCTTCGTCCCTTCGTCCCTTCGTCCCTTCCCCCTCCACTCGTTTCGTCGCTGTTCGCTTCGGCAACGTCCTTGGCAGCAGCGGCAGCGTGGTGCCGATCTTTCAGAAACAGATCGACGCCGGCGGCCCGGTGACCGTTACGCATCCGGATATGCAGCGCTATTTCATGACGATCCCGGAGGCCAGCCAACTGGTCATGCAGGCGGGGGCCGTCGCGCAAGGCGGGGAAATTTTCGTGCTGGATATGGGCCAGCCGATCCGCATTCTCGATCTGGCGTGCGAGCTTATTCGCCGCAACGGGCTGCGGGTCGATGACGACATTCAAATCCAATTCAGTGGCGTGCGGCCGGGTGAGAAGCTGTATGAAGAGCTCTCGGCCGACAACGAGCAGACGCGCCCGACATCGCATCCAAAAATCAGCGTATGGCAGCTTCCGCCGGCCGATGCGAACGAAGTTGAGCGCGGGCTGGAGATTCTCGCACGAGCAACCAGCGGTTCCACCGCCAACGCAATCGCGGCCCTTGCGCAGTGCGTCCCGGAATATCGACCGCAAGGCAAGCGCGCGATAGCGGCGCCGGTCGCAGATGATCCGCCCGCGCTGCGGCTGGTCCCGCCAAATGTGGAAGCGGCGTAGGCTGCGTCTTGTGACCATCATTGACCTGCTTGCTTTCTGCCTCCGGCGGTACTCCAAACAGTTTGCATCTGCGCGGTGATTCTTATTTTGACGGAGACTGCGGTTGCTGAATTGTTGTCTTCCGTTCGCACACTGTCATGCTGAGGTACCCCGAAGCATCTGGCCCATTTGCGCGAGCCGGCCAGATGCTTCGGAGTACCTCAGCATGACGGTTGTCTCGAATTCTGACTTGGAATTGCGGGTCGCAACTTAAGCATGCAAGATGTTGGGAGTATCGGATAAAATTCAGCCCCGGGGAACTTCGCTACGTCCGCAGGACCCGAACAGCGCGAACTGCCACGCGCATGTGTTGTGCGGTTCCCCATCGGACGAGAATCACCATCAAAAGAACGATCGCGGCAATTGGCAGAGCGACCGGCAGCGGCACCATCTGAGCCTGCGCCTCGCTGACGAACTGGGCGTCGTGAGTGGTCAACGCTTCGTATGCGAAGTGGCTTTCCGATGATCCCAACGGCGCAAGCGGCGACGAGAACGCAACAACGTCGCCGGATGCGGACGATGGCGCACTGCCCATCACGGCGGCCCACCCGCCGCCCTGAGGATCAACCGCCGGCGATCCCGCGCGGATCGGAAGCATCCCGTCGAAGCGAATCTCTTCGCCACGCACGACGCCGGCGATCTGTCCCGTCGGCACTTGTGAGTTGTGCATCGCGCTGCCGGTTCCCGCTTGAAAGTCGTCGATCTGATGGCCGGCGGCATCCGTGAGGTTCAAGTCTGGCGGATGATCGACAGTCAGGCTGAATATCGCCTGCCGCGATTCTAACTCTCCATGAATGGATGGATTCAACGGCGCGACACCTGACTTCGCCGGCGCCGCGATTTGAAGGATTGCCAGGAATGCTACCGTAGGAAGGACGCGCCGAAATAACATCATGAAGTTGCTCCGAATCCTCGACCAGCCATGCAAATCGGCTGGAACGCTTCGGATTCTTCAGCAACTTCGCGTTATGGGGCGCTCTCGCGCCGCAGCTTCGTAGGGTGGCGCTGTAGCGCACGCGGTTGAACGCTCGCACGCCAAACGCTCCGCGTGTGCTAAAGCACCACCCCTTTCAACGACTTCGAGATTAGGACCAATGCCAGTTTTCCTCGAAGAAAACCATCAACCGTGACGAGCTCGACCATTCTTGCGCGGACACATTTTCTCCAACATCCGGCTGCAACACGAGCATAAGTGGCTGATATTGCATGATTACCGTCAGTCGAAGTCGTTGAAAGGGGTGGTGCTAAAGCACACCCTACGGCTGGAGTTTCAGCAACTTCAGCTTGTAGAGGCGTTGCTCCCTCGCCCCTGTACTCAGGGGAGAGGGCTGGGGTGAGGGGACGAACGCGTCTACTTGCGAACCGCGCCATTTTGCGACTCGCTGTCCCCTCACCCTGCCCTCTCCACTGAGTACAGGGGAGAGGGTTCTAAGACTTGGCTTCCCTCGCGCATCATTCATTCTTGGTTATCGGCATCGTCGCCGGCGGCGAATTCGCCCGATGGATCTCATGCGGCGTATGCGCCTGATCCATCGTCGCGCTCAAACTGACAATCAAATCCGGATGCTCGGCGGCTACATCGTGGTCTTCATGCAGGTCGGCGTCGAGATTGAACAGGTGAATGTCGCCGGTGTTCATCGGCATGCGGATGGCCTTCCACGGCCCGGCGCGGACGGCTTGCGATGTCTTGCCTTCGTAAAATTCCCAATAGAGATACGGATGCTGCGGCTGGGCGTCGGCTCTGCCTTCGAGTGCGGGGATGAAGCTGATGCCGTCGAGATTGGCCCGGGTAGGCGCGCCCGCCGCCTGGGCGAGCGTGGGGAGCACATCCTGGAAGCCGCCGATGTAGTCGCTGGCGGTATTGCGATGGGTGTGGCCCGGCCAGCGGATGATGGTGGGCACGCGGATGCCGCCTTCGGTGAGATCGCGCTTGAAGCCGCGCAACGGTCCCCACGATTGGAAGAAGGCGGGGTCATGCCCTCCTTCCTTGTGCGGGCCGTTGTCGGAAGTGAAGACGACGATCGTATTTCCGGCCAGGCCGTCGTTGGCCAGCCGCTGCATGATCTGCCCGACGTAGCCGTCCAGTCGCGTCACCATCGCCGCGAACCCCTTCTCCGTCTCCGGCCAGTTCCTGTCCTTGTATTGCCCCAGGTCCGGCACTTCCATGCCGTGCTGGCGCGCCTCGTTGTTGGCGTGCGGAATCGTGAAAGGCAGATAGAGGAAGAATGGCCGACCGGTGGCTCTGTGCAGATCGATATATTGCAGCGCCTCTTCCGCGAACAGATCGTCGCTGTATTGCGCCTTATTCGTTGAAACGCCCGCGCCGCTCGCCCGCTCATCGGGAACGATGTTGGCGAGTGCTTGCTTATCATCGTTTCGCCATAGAAACGTCGGGTAGTAATTGTGGGCGTGCGTGTTGTCCAGATATCCAAAGAAGAAATCGAAGCCGACTTTTAATGGAACGTTGGGCCCCGCCGGCTCGCCGATCCCCCACTTGCCGATGGCGGCGGTGTCATACCCGGCCGACTTCAGCACCTGCGGCAAGATCGGCTGGTTGATCGGATTATCCTCATCCCCGTTCCCGCGCTCGTTGCAATGCCCGGTGTGCAACCCGGTCATCAGCACGCACCGAGAAGGCGTGCAAACCGTGCAGCCGGCATAAAACTGCGTGAAGCGCAGGCCCTGCGATGCCAGATGATCGATGTTTGGCGTCTGAATCCGCCGCTGGCCATTGAAGCCGACGTCGCCGTAACCCAGATCATCGGCCATGATGAAGACGATGTTCGGCCGCTCATGCGGCCTGACCGGCACCGCCGCCGAGGGCGCCGGCGCTTGATGGCGGCAACTGATCGCCCCCGCCATCAGCGCTGCAATCAGCGAAATCGCAATCGATGTGCGTACCAATCCAAACAACCAAACACGTTTGCCAATGCGCGGCATCAATCCTCCGCTAGAGTTCGCGGGATTGTCGCGATACCTTCATCGATTTCCAGTATCAGACGGAGCGGTAACAGGCCCGAAGAATTCTGATTGAACGCAAAGACGCAAGGACGCTGAGGAATAAATGCGGAGAACCGCGGTTGGAGCACCCGCAGATCGCATGGTTTTTCCACGGTGATTGACCGTGTGCCCACGCCGGGGCAGAGTCGGCGCAAATAAAGCCGCTTTCGCCATTCGCCGTAATCGCCGCGCCGCCCCGGATCTCCGAACGCGGAAATGTGAAGGATTACTTACTTCGAAGTTCCCGCAATGCTCTTGTCGGCCTACGCCGCTTGCCCGGGGGGTAGCTGCGGGTGAGCCAGTTCCTTCACGCGATACATATCGCAATCCGCGTAGCGCTGCAGCGCGAAGGCGTTTGCGCCGTCGTCGGGAAACATCGCCAGGCCGATGCTGCTGCCGATCGCGACATCGCGCCCGCCGAGATTGAAGGGGGCTTCTTCCAGGGATTGATTGAGCTTGCCGATGATCGCCTGCGCGTTTTCGCGCGATCCGACTTCGGGGAGGATGATGACGAACTCGTCGCCGCCCACGCGGGCGAGCGTGTCGGATTCGCGGATTCGCGTGCGCAGCCTCTGGGCAAATTGCTGCAAGAGCGAATCGCCCGCCTGGTGGCCCATCGTGTCGTTGACGCGCTTGAAGCGATCGAGATCCAGCGCGAGCAGCGCCAGCGGCTTGCCGGTGCGCCGCGCCTGCGCGAGCAGGATGTCCAGGCGATCCTCGAAGAAGATGCGGTTGGGCACGCCGGTCAGCGGATCGTGACGCACGAGATGCGCCAATTGACGCGTCGTGTGATGATGCTCGATGCCGACCGTCGCCAGATGCAGCGCCGCCTCCATCACGATCGCCTCGGCGGCGGTGGGCTCGCGATCGTGGGGCGAGCAGACGACGATCAGGCCGATCGGCCCGCCATCGTTGCTGCGCAATTGCATCGTCCATGAAGTCTTGACGTTGTAGCTGGCGGCAATATCGCGAATCTGCGCCCAGGCCGGATCGGTCGCGGCGAAGGCCACGCGCGGCTGCTTTGCGGGAGGCATCTGCCCGTCCACCAGCGTCGATGCAAAATGCACCGGCCGCCGGGCAATCCCGTCCAAAAGCGGGCCAGGCAGATTCGGAGCGAACGTGTGCAGCGTGCCATCCTGCAGCAGCAGCACGCACGCCCAGGCGCCGGCGATTTGCCGCTCGACCAGCCGCGTCACGCCCGAAAAGATTCCCGGCAGCGGCTGATCCTGCGCCACCATCTCAAGAATCTGGCGGCGATCCTGCTCGAGCCACTCCGCCTGCATCTGCGCGGTCACATCCTGCACGATCGCGCTCAGGCAAACATTTTCTCCAGCGCGCACGCGACAGACATCCAGCCGCGCCCAGATGACGCGGCCGCACTTCTGAATGTAGCGCTGCGTGAGATGGCTCGCCTGCAACTGGCTCGTTGAAATGCTCCGCAGCAATTCGCTGGTCGCGTCGGCATCATCCGGATGGACGAGGCTTCGCAAATCGCGCGACATCAACTCGACCAGGTCATATCCAAGCAGCTCGCAAAAGGCGCGATTCACCTTCGTGAAGCGTCCCGCGGCGTCGGCCATGATCATGCCAACCGCCGCCTGCTCGAAGGCGCCGCGAAACTGCTCATCGCTTTCCCGCAAAGCGGCAAGCTGCGAATTCTGCTCCGCAATCAACGTGGAAAGCCGCTCTATTTCAGATGTCGATTGGGATTGATTGGGAATCGTCGGCGACGGCGCTGCCGCTCCACCCTCTGGAGAACCGTGACCGTCCAATAACGCCATGTGCGACAAACTCCCGTACACATGCGCCACAATGGCGGCGCATGCTGCGGAAAACATCGGCCAGAGGCGATATCGACGTTACAGTCGTTGCAGATTCTTTGGGCGGCAAGCCCGTGGGGATCAATCAGAACTTGATGTTGGCACCGATGACCAGCAGCGGCCCGAAGTCCACCTTCACGTGGTCGGGCACGCTCTTGTTATTGTCGTAGTCCATCTGCTCGAAGACCACGCCCAGGGAGATGTCCATTCCATAGCGGCCGTTATCGAGCAACCGGTAATGACCCATCAGCTCTTCGGTGGCCAGAAAGATCGTGCCGGAGATCGGCGGGGTCACCATTGCGTTGGCGTCGATCGAAAACGGCCCGCCAAACGGCCGCCACTCGATGTTGGCGCCCAGGCGTCCGTTGTATTTGTCGAACGATTGCTTGGCCTCGATCGGGGGCTGTGCCGCGCCTGTGGTCGGATCGTTTCCGCGGTGCTGAATCACGCGGTACTCATAAGTCCACCAGAGAAACTCGGCGGCCGGAGTGATCGTCAGCCGCGGCACTCCCTCATCGCTGGGAAAAAGCGGGATGGCATATCGATATCCAAACCGATACCAATCCATGTTCTCGTTGCTGCGCAGGCGCACGCCCTTCGCAAAAGTGTGTCCAGCCGTCGTGAGCGTTTGGCGAACCGACTCGGTCCCCTCAAGTCGAATGATCTGAATCCCCGCGTAGACTTCATGCGGCCCGCGCGCGACATCCAATTCCAGATCGGGAATCAGCGCATCGCCGATCCCCAACTCGCTGAGGCGCGGGCGATGGTGGTCGGTCGAACCTGGCGCGCCGTCTTTGGAGATTTGCGTGTACCCGCTCACCGGCCCCACCATGAATCGCGGGATAAACGTAAAGTGGTAGGGAAACGTCGGGACCTGATCCTCCAGCACAACGTCGCCGAAGAGCGGCCGGGCATATTGCCCGCCGCCGCGCGGCTCTGCTGCAACTTCATCCGCCGCATCGGCATCGAGCCCCTCATCCAGAATCGACTTGCCAAACGACGGAGCGGGCTGCTGCCCAGCGCTCAAATCCGGAGCCTTGGAAGCCGGCAGCGTGACCAGCGGCGTAAACGCCGGCGCACTTTCCTGCCCCCTGGCCACGCCGGCGGCAAAACCTGCGACAACCAGCGAACATCCCAATGCACGGATCACACAGGTCTTCCAGATTTGCTCGTCCATGACCTTTCCTTCGACACAACCGCCGGACAGACGTTACCGGCCCAGTGCGGGCCGGGGAGTTTGGGAAGTCTATATCGCAAATGCTCGGGCGCGTCTATGCGCTTGCAGTTGGGTTGGGGAGGTTTCTGCGCCAAGCGTTCGTGAGAAAGTCGCTGGGTCCGCGAAGCCGGCAAGCGGCGGGATCGGGGAGCATTGCTCCCCGCTGAAAGTCCGTCCGCGTTCTCCCCCTTCCGCCGCTCGCCGGCTCCGCGGATCGGAAGTCCACGATACGCAGAAGACCCTTCCCACCCCAATCAGTTGGACGAGGTAGAAGGGCGGCTTCGTTCGACGTTGGACGTTGGAAGTTCGACGTTCAATCTTTTGATACTTCGACCCAAAACGCCGAACGTCCAACTTCGAACGGACGAAAACGCAATCAAGCGATTTGCGTCCGAGGTCTATTTTCCACTTTCCACCCTCCGCTATCTGACTGCCGCACCGTGGGTCCGGGAGCGCTCAACGAAAAAACTTGCCCCGGATCACCCCTCCCGCGATACTGCTCGCTCACCATTCACCAACGAAGAAATAGGGCGCGGGCATGCCAAAGGTAAATCGTGACCACCTGTTTTCCTACCGTGTCCATCTTCCCTCGCTTTTGGAGCAAAAGGAATTTGCTCTGAAGCTTGACGGGATTGGCGCGGAAACCCAACGTCTCGAATCCCTATACCAGCAAAAGCTCGCTGCCCTCGATGCTTTAAAGAAGTCGCTCCTGCATCAGGCGTTCAGCGGAACTCTTCAACAGGAAACTAACATCGAAGGAGGATGAAATGATCGGCCTCTATTATCCTTTTATCCATTTTCGCGACGACAACTGGTTGAAGTTTGCACTAATTTATTTCAGTCAGGTAGCTCGTATAGTCCCGGATGGCTTCACAACGCACGACTCGGACGACGTGAAGCGTGTCCAGCAAGAACTGAACGCGGTGATTCCGGCGCCTCCTTTCTCGGGCGGGACCGAGGTAGCCGAGGACTTCCTGCGGTTCGTCAAGAATTCCGCCACAGAGCTCCGCAACAAGTACGACGTTTCGAAAGCCAATGGATGGCCGATCGACCAGCATACCCGCGCTCATGCGCCACCGGGAACGGATCCAAGATTCAGCTACATCTTTCATGACAAATTTGCACCCGAGTTAGGCGACAGGCTGGTGCACGAGCAACTGGGCGTACGAGGCGAGGGCCGAGACACGCGATGGATCGGTGTTCACGCTGATATCGCTCGTGTCTACATGACCTCCATGGCGGAGTCCATCGGAAAGGCTACCGGATACAAGCCTGTATCGGATCAGGTGAAGAGCCTGGAGGAAGTCGGGGAGCGCAATGACGCGCGCTACACGCAACTCTTGTTACGGCCGAATGCTCAGAAACCGGAAAATCTCATCTCTGCAGAGGCAATAGGTGTTGTAGCACTCAAAACAGTGATCCCCGCCAATCTCGCTAACGTGCCCATGCAGAAGATCATCCGATTTCGCAGGAAATTCGAAAGGGAGCTTTCGGATTTTCAAGACTGGACGCACAAAACAGCAAAGACTCTCGTCGAGCAAACCGGCGGCGTCACCTCGCCAACTGCAATGAACCATCATCTAGAAAAGCTGAACATAGAGAAAAAGGTCGACGATTTACGGGCACAGCTTAAGGATGTTGGCATTGAGGCAGCCGCCAGCGCGCTGTGCATTAAGATTGGCGCAATCGCCGCCGGCGCTGTGTTTGCGCAGGATATTAACAAGACTGCATGGGACGTTGCTGGAACGGCCATCGCCGCAATCCCGCTAGCGGTCAAGACAAGAAGGGAGGCGAAAAAGCTGGTTTCAGGCAACTTCGCGGCATATCTCCTACATGCAGAGGAGAATCTTACGCCGCGTACCTTTCTTCAGCGCTTATCGACGCTTTCCCGAAAGGGCGCCGCCGGAATCTGACGCTATGAACGACGCCGAAACCAGAGCCGAGCACATCGACCCTGCCCTTGAGGCGGCGGGTTGGGGTGTCGTGGACGGTACCAAGATGCTGCGGGAGAATCCGATCACGCACAGGCGGAATCAGGGGAGGTGCTGAATGGCGAATGAACCTCAATCCTCGATCATCCTCTACCAGACCGAAGACGGCCGCACGCGGATCGAGTGCCGGTTTGAGAACGAGACGATCTGGCTGACACAGGCGTTAATCGCCCAATTGTTCGATAAGGATGTACGCACGATAAACGAGCATTTGGTCAACATTTATGAGGAAGGCGAACTGGAGCCGGGACCAACTATCCGGAAATTCCGGATAGTTCGATCCGAAGGTAGTCGCGAGGTCGCACGGGAGATCGAGCACTACAGCCTGCCGGCGATACTGGCCGTGGGTTATCGCGTGCGCAGCCGTCGCGGCACCCAGTTCCGTCAGTGGGCAACCGCGCGGCTGAGCGAGTATCTGATCAAGGGGTTCGTCATGGACGACGAGCGCCTGAAAAACCCGCCGGGGCCGGGTGTGCCGGATTACTTCGACGAATTGTTGGAGCGGATTCGGGACATCCGTGCCAGCGAGAAGCGCGTTTATCTGCGGGTGCGGGAGATTCTGGCGCTGGCCGCCGACTACGAGCCGACCGACGCGCAGACGCAGGTTTTCTTCCAGACGATCCAGAACAAGCTCCACTTTGCCGCCACCGGAAAGACTGCGCCGGAGCTGATCGCCGAACGGGCGGACGCGCTCAAGCCGAACATGGGATTGACCAGCTGGAAGGGTGAGGTCGTCCGCAAGTCGGACGTCACGGTGGCCAAAAACTATCTCAGCGCGAATGAGATTGACGAGTTGAACCGCGTGGTGGTGATGTTCCTGGATTACGCGGAGGATCAGGCCAAACGTCGAAAGCAGATTTTCCTCAATGACTGGAAGACGAAGCTGGATGAGTTCCTCAAGTTCAACGAGCGCCGGGTGCTGTCGGATTCCGGAAAGGTCTCGCGCGAGGCGGCGGACGAGAAGGCGCAACAGGAGTACGATCAGTTCAGCCAGCGCCGCCGGGCACAGATCGAAGCCAGCGCCGAGCAGGAGAACATCCGGCAGTTGGAGGATCTGGCAAAGAAACTGCCCAAGCCGAAGAAACCGAGAAAGCCGAAATGAATGAGGCGGAAACAGAGCCGAGCACATCGACCCCGCGCTACGCGCGGCGGGATGGGGCATCGTTGATGGCACCAAGGTGCTCCGCGAGCATCCGATCACGCTCGGGCGGCTGGAAGGGTTGGGCGGGCGGCGCGGGAAGGGGCTGACCGCCGACTATGTGCTGGTTTACCGCAATCGCAAGCTGGCGGTCATTGAGGCCAAGGCGTGGGATGAGCCGCTGACTGAGGGGCTGGCGCAGGCGAAGAACTATTGCGGCAAGCTTGCCGTCCGCTACGCGTACGCCACCAACGGGCAGGCGCTGTACGGCGTGGATATGCAGACTGGGGCGGAAGCGGAATGCGCATATCCAACGCCGGATGAACTGTGGACGATACGCTTACTTTGGCGAGCCGGTTTATATCTACTCGCTCAAGGACGGGATTAACCATGGGTTCCTGACGCCATTCCGCGTGCGGCAGGTTTCCACGTCGCTGGACGAGTACGTCTATACCTCCGATGACACGGTGATCGAGGGAGAGATCGAAGCCGGAAAGCGCTACGAGGAAGCCGACTTCAACAAGATCATCACGATCAAAGAGCGCGAGGCGAAGCGCGTGAAGCTGTTCATGGATGCGATCGACCAGCGCGAAAAAACATTGGTCTTCTGCGCCACGCAGGAACACGCGCTGGCGGTGCGGGACCTGATCAACCAGTACAAGACCAGCACCGACCCGAATTACTGCCACCGCGTGACGGCAGACGACGGGGCCCTTGGCGACCAATGGCTGAAGATATTCCAGGACAACGAGCGCACCATCCCGACGATCCTTACGACCAGCCAGAAGCTTTCGACCGGCGTGGACGCGCGCAACGTGCGGAACATCGTCCTCATGCGCCCCGTGAACTCGATGATCGAATTCAAGCAAATCATCGGGCGCGGCACCCGCCTCTTTGATGGGAAGGATTATTTCACGATCTACGATTTCGTAAGAGCGCATGAGCATTTTCACGACGACGAATGGGATGGCCCGCCGCAGGCGCAGGACGATTGCCCCAAGTGCGGCCAGCGCCCATGCGTGTGCGAGAAACCGGAGCCGCCGGCATGTGACGTGTGCGGCAAATACCCCTGCGAATGCGCGGAGGAGCCGTGCGAGGTTTGCGGGCAGGTGCATTGTATCTGCAATCAGCGCAGGCGGGTGAAGATCAAGCTGGCGGATGGCAAGGAGCGATCGATCCAGCACATGATGGTGACCACCTTCTGGCACCCCGATGGCACGCCGATGAGCGCCAGGCAGTTCATGGAGATGCTCTTCGGCAAGCTGCCGGAGTTCTTCACCAGCGAAGAGGAATTACGCCAGCTCTGGAGCGTGCCGGACACGCGCGCCAAGCTGCTGGCGGGGCTGGCCGAAAAAGGTTTCGGCCATGCGCAGCTGCTGGAGATGCAGCAGATCATCAACGCCGAGAAGAGCGATCTGTTCGATGTGCTTTCGTACGTGGCGTACACGCGAGCACCGGTGACCCGCGAAGAGCGGGCATCCCAGGCCCGACCAGCGATCACCACCTACTTCAACTACAAGCAGCAGGCGTTCCTCGAATTCGTGCTGGCGCAGTACGTGAAAGTCGGCGTGGACGAGCTGGCGCCGGATAAGCTCTCGCCGCTGCTGAAACTCAAGTACAACAACGCCATCGCGGATGCGGTGGAGGACCTTGGCACGCCGGCGGAGATCGGGAAGGTCTTTACGAGTTTTCAGCAATATCTGTATCTGCCGCAGGGGCCGGACAAACGCACCTGAAACGGGAGAATGGACAATTGACAACGGATAATTGACAACGGGGCCATTGACCTCCGGAATGTCGCGTTGTCCATTCTCAATTATCAATTATCCATTGATCCAGCGAGACAAGTCCCGCGACAGGCGCGTTGAATAGGCGAAGTGTCGCATGATCGGAACCGATGTTTTAATTCGTAAGTTGTTTTATTTCAGTAGCTTATGATATTAGGATCGACGGTGTTCATGCGACAAATGCGACACTTTCGCGATTTTAAGGGACGAAAGATATAGGCACGGAGGCACGCAGGCACGCAGGCACGCAGGCACGCAGGCACGAAGGCACGAAGGGCAAGGCCGTAAGCGTATTTCTGCCTACTGACTACTCACTCAACAAGGCATGGAGGCCGTTACACCCTTTCGGGGGTGTAACACTGACATTCAGGACATAAGTTTACTTATCCTCATGGGTTGCGCAATGAGCATCAACGCTGTGACACAGGCATAGCTGTAACATTTGTATCATTCGCTGAATGAGTCGGCAGTAGTCAGAGGGCAGTCGTCAGAAGGCAGTGTTCCCGAATTTCCCCTTCGTGCCTTCGTGCCTCCGTGCCTCTTCCGTCCCTCTAACCCGAAACCCGAAACTCATTCTGCATTCTTCGCTCCATCCACCGTCCACAAGATCGCATTCTTCATTAGCGACTGCGAATACCCCGGATCATACCCATGGATGCCCCAGGTGTCGGTGGCCAGCAGGCCGGAGGTGACGTCTACTGAGCTGAGGATGACATACCCGCGGCCGAAGGAGAGTAGCTGCGGCGGAGTGCCGTTGGAGGTGCCGATGCGGTCGATCGCGAAGGGGCGAAGGTGCGGGCGGGTCAGGGCGTCGGTGCCGGCGATCTTGCCGCAGAGCAGCGGGTGATTGCGGCTTAAGGGTTCCAGCTGCGCTTGCGGAAACGCGCGGCCGAGCAGGCCGGCGGCGATCGCTTGATCGAAATCGCTGGTGCCGCCGCAGTTGTCTACGAAGAGGACGCCGCCGGATTCTACGAAGCGATGAACCGCCTGCACCTGGGCATCCGTGGGCGAGAAGGCGGCGGTGCCGGTCAGATGCGCGAACGGATGTTTGCGGACATCCAGATCGGATAGCAACACGGTTGAGGCGTTGATGCCGTAGCCGGTTTGGCGTTGCATCCAATTGCCGAAGCGTCCCCAGGCGGCGGGCTCGGGGTCCCAGTTGCCGTCGTAGCGAAGGCGAGCAACGGGAATCGTGAACGCGGGGGCCGTCGCGGCGCGGGGGATCCAGGAGCTTTCCAGGCGATTGCGCAGATCGCGCTTGCCGGCCGCATAGACGAACAGGTTGAGGCCCAGCTCAAAGGCCTGCTTGCCCTGCGGCGTGCGATTGTCGCGCGTCTGCCAATACCGGGCGATGTCTTTGGGGCTGTAGACCATCATCGCCCGCGCGCCGTTGCTCACCATCTTCAAAGCCGGCGGCGACTGCAGCTGATAGAGCGATGTATAGATCGGGTGATTCGATGGAACATCGGTCAGCGGATGATCCGGGAAAAGATCGGCGGCCAGCTCGTGGACGAATTTTTCGTAGAAAGTTGCTTCGCCATCAGAGTGGATGAAGATCATTCCGCCGGCCAGGGCGAAGCTGCGGAGCTTCTGCCGCGCGTCGGCGTCGAGCCTGATGACATCGTGGCTGGCGATGTAGAGGATGGGCGAATCCGTCCAATCCGTCCAATCATGATCGATCGGCACGACCTGCCAATTGAGCGGGCGCTCCAGATCATGGCTGGCGACGCGCGAGAGATTCGCCAGATCGCGCGGGCGATTTGACCAGAACCCGTCAAACCGCAGCTTGTTCATGAAGATGGGATGGCGGCCGCGCGAGAGGAAGATCAGCGCGTAGGCGGTGTTGATGTTTTTGTTGTCATCGTCGTCGTCGCCGAACGATCCATCGGAATGCTGGCGTTCCATGACCTGCCGGCAAAGCTCCGGATACCAATTGTGCTTACCCAGATATTTGAAGCCGGAGGCGAGGCCGACGCGCTCGATGCCGTAGAGGGTGTAGCCCCAGTACATTGAGGTGATGTTGAGGGCGCGGTCGCCCTCTTCGAGCCAGCCGATGCCGCGCTGCAGCTCGGGGGTGAACGGGTCGCGGCCGATGCTCGTGGCCATGCGGTAGCCGTCGACCCAATCATGGCAGACCAGCAGCGACGCGACGCCCGCGCAGGTCATCGCGACGCTGCCGGGGCTGACGCGCGAGGTGACGTATTCCCAGCCGCCGCTGGAAAGTTGCGTCTCGTTCCAATGCTTCTCGACGGCGGCCCAATAGGAGGAAGGGACCGCCACGCCCGTCTCGGCGGCGGCCCAGACGCCCAGCAATCCGTATTGCGAGTTGGAGTTGTCCCAGTTGGTGGCTCCCGCGACTTCGAACGGAGCGGCGTAGGTGTAGGCCCCCTGCCGCTGATTCTGGATCAGCCACTGCGCATCGCGGCGAAGAAACTCGCGATCGAGCGGACGATCGTAAACCGCCAGCGCGGTCGTCCGCAGGGCGCGGGCATAGGTGGTGCGGTCGCTGGGTGCGTTCGTGATCGGCATGCGCTTGAGCGCATCGAGGATGCCGTTGACGAACGGCCCATGGGCGACGAGACGCGGATCATTGCACGCCTGGCCGGCTTGTAGAAGTGCGTAGACATAGAGGGCATCGGTGCCGGTGTGCAGACTCGTATGCTCGCCGTGATGCTCGATGATTTCGTAGTCGGCATTGTCGAACTGCCCGATGAGATAAT
>DATBDZ010000129.1:0-3564 GCA_036276235.1 Humisphaera sp.
GTGGGTTCTTCGTGGGCATAGCCTAAAGGATCGGTCACGGGCATTTCGGTATTCGCAGTTCTCCCTCTCCCCTGTACTCAGGGGAGAGGGTTGGGGTGAGGGGACGAACCGCTGATTTGCGAACCGCGCCAGATTGCGGCCCGCCGTCCCCTCACCCTGCCCTCTCCCCTGAGTACAGGGGAGAGGGTTCTAAGCAAACGCCATTGGAAGATTTTACATGCGTGCATTTCGCCTGATTGCGGTCGATTGTTACACCCTCTCCGCCGCCACCAAATCCTCATACGTCTCACGCCGACGGACCACTTTGAACTCATCTCCATCCACCAACACCTCCGCCGCGCGGGGGCGGTTGTTGTAATTGCTGCTCATCGCAAACCCATACGCGCCGGCGGTAAACACCGCGATCAAGTCCCCGCGATCCGTGCGCGGCAGCGCCCGATCCTTCGCCAGGTAATCGCCGCTCTCGCAGATTGGCCCGACCACATCCACCGTCTCCCCATCCGCCGGCACCACATCCGAATCGCGCTCGGCGATCAGGTTCTTCTCATCCGGCTTCACCGGCCAGATGAAGTGATACGAATCGTAAAGTGTCGGCCGAATGAGATCGTTCATCGCGGCATCGACGATGACAAACTGCTTGCTGCCACCGGTTTTTCGGTAGAGCACGCGTGTCAGCAGGATCCCTGCGTTGCCGACGATGTATCGTCCTGGTTCCAGCGCGATGTGAAACGGCTTTCCCACCAGCAGCGGCAGCAGCGCCTTGGCGTGCTCCGTCACCGGCAGCGCCTGCGTCGGATGCTTGTAATTGACGGCAAACCCGCCGCCCAGATCGAGCCACTCGATCTTGTGCCCGCGCGCGCTCAATCGCTCGATCAACTCCAGCGCCTTGGTCACCGCGTCGATGTAAGGCTGCACCTCATACACCGGCGAACCAATGTGCAGATGCAATCCGCCGATCCGCAGATTTTTCAGCGAACGATACTGCTCAAAGACGCGCTCCGCCCGTTCGATATCCACGCCGAACTTGGTTTCCTTTTTTCCCGTGGTGGTTTTGACGTGCGTTTTGGGATCGACGTCGGGATTGATCCGCAGCGCGCCGACGGCTTTCTTCCCAATGCGGCCGGCGACGCGATCGACGTTCTCGATCTCCGCCTCCGATTCGATATTGAATGCCGCGATATTTGCATTCAGCGCCTCGGCGATCTCCTGATCGGTCTTGCCGACGCCGGCATAGATGATCTTTTTCGGATCGCCCCCGGCCTGCAGCGCGCGGAAAAGCTCACCGCCGCTGGTGACATCAAACCCGCAGCCGGCGTCCGCCAGCAGCTTGCAGATATGCAGATTTCCGCAGCTTTTGATGGAGTAGCAGACGGTCGCCTTCACCGGGGCAAAGGCGTCCGCCACCTGCCGATAGTGGTGCAGCAAAGTCGCCTTGGAATAAATATACGTCGGCGTACCCACCTCGCGCGCAATCCGCTCGACCGGCACATCCTCGCAATGCAGCTCGCCATTTTTGTAGTTGAAGAAGTCCATGTAGCCGACATTTTAGCCGCGATTGGGCCGGAAGCGGAGAAGCGCGCAGATTATGGTTCTAGAACCCTCTCCCCTGTACTCAGGGGAGAGGGCAGGGTGAGGGGACAGCGGTTTGCAAAACTGCGCGGTTCGCAAGTCGAAGCGTTCGTCCCCTCACCCCAACCCTCTCCCCTGAGTACAGGGGAGAGGGAGAATGTGCGCTCACCGGCACGCGGCACCTTGCAGCCTCATAGCATGAGCCATCCGCTCATTCGATGTCATCGGCGGTGTCAGGCTTCCCATCCGGGCCGGCGCTGAAGAGCTCGAACGCTGTCGCGCCATTGCCGCTTGAAATGCGATAAACGTATGCAGGCCCCCACGGATCAAAAGGCGAAGCATGCCAGGCGTACGGACCATGCCCAGTCTTTGCCCAGGAGGGTCTGTCATGCAAAGCGGCTAATCCTTCCGCGACCGATGGATATCGACCATTGTCTCTTTTGAAACGTTCGACAGCACTACGAAGGTAACGGAGCTCTTGCCGCGCCATCGCGGGGCGGTCGGGTTCATACGAGCGGGGACGATGCGACGGCACCATTGCTACATTTGCAGCGCCCGCGCAAGCAAACGCCACCGCCGTCCAGGCCGCGCTGCGCATCGAACGGCGGGTGATCCGGAAGAATTGGGGAATGGGCATGAACGTGTAGTACCGTGAGCGGCGCGGAATCTTCCGTCGTCGGTAAACATTTGAGCAAATGCACATCGTCGAATTGCTGAATTCTGATAGCCATGCCCGGAAGGGCCGGTCGGTGCGCCATTATCGAACGATGGTAGACGACCAACGTTGCCGGGGCTTCCGCCCTCGGCTATCAGGATCGAAGCTGGTTTTGCTGGCGCTTGCGCCTCTTGAGCAAAGCTTGACTTCACCCTCAATAACGCAAAGGATATGTGCACATGCGAATATGACCAAGACACGCGCCACACCCTCTGTCGATCGAATCTTCCGAGCTTTCTCGGACAGAACGCGCCTGCGCATTCTCAATCTTCTGGGAGCGGGCGAGCTATGCGTCTGCGATATCGTGCGCGTGCTCGATCTGCCGCAACCCAAGGTGTCTCGTCATCTGGCGTATCTTCGGCGCGCCGGACTCGTAACCGCGCGGCGCGACGGGTTTTGGATGCACTACGAGCTCGCGCCGGCCAAGACATCCTTTCATCGCAAGATGCTTGAATGCCTTTCCTGCTGTTTTGCGGATGTGCCCGAGCTTGCGAAGGACGCAAAGACCCTCGGCAAAACCTGCCGGCAGGGGCCGTGCTGCGACTGAGTTTTTTTGTCAAAGTTTATGCGGATGAACAGATATGTCTGAATCCAGACCAGCCTCCAACAAGCCGCTCAACGTGCTTTTTCTCTGCACCGGCAACTCCTGCCGCAGCCAGATGGCCGAGGGATGGGCCAAGGCCCTGCGGCCCGATCTGGTGAGCGCCTACTCGGCGGGCGTCGAGCCGCACGGCATGAACGCGCGGGCAATCAAAGCGATGGCGGAAGCCGGCGTCGATATCAGCGGCCACCACTCAAAGCATGTCGATGAGCTGAAGGAAATTCCATTCGATTACGTGATCACCGTATGCGACCACGCCCACGAGACCTGTCCGCTATTCCCAGGGAAAACAAAGGTGCTGCACGTGGGCTTCGACGATCCGCCGCGCCTGGCGCGGGACGCAAAAACCGAGGAAGAGGCGATGAAGCATTACCGCCGCGTGCGGGAAGAGATCCGCAGTTTCATCGAAAAGCTCGACGAATATCTGCGGTCGAAAAGCTGTTAAGGTGACATCCACCTTTTAAAAAGGTGGATGTCACCTTAACAGCCTTTTCAGCATTGGAGAGGAGTCTGGGTGGCACATGAAAATGCTCGTGTCAGTCACGACGGACGGGAACACGCGATGAGGAAATACGTCGCGGAGATTCTCGGAACCTTTGCTCTTGTGTTTACCGGCACCGGCGCAGTCGTGATCGACGCGGTGAGCGGCGGGGCCGTCACGCATGTGGGAATCTCGCTC
>DATBDZ010000130.1:0-11411 GCA_036276235.1 Humisphaera sp.
GGAAACCGAGCCGCTCTTTACGCAGTCGATCATGCCGGATGAGGCGACCCGCATCATCGCCGCGCTGGAGGGCCAGGGGATCAAGGCCACCAGCGTCGGCGATCGACTGATGGTTCCCTCCGGCGATAAGCTCAAGGCTTATTCCGTCCTCGCCTACGCCAACGCGCTGCCGCGCGATGGCAAGGATGCTTTCGAAGACATCGTCAAGAACATCAACCCCTTGCAGGCCGAAAGCACGACCGAAAAGCTCTGGCTTCATGCCCGCGAGGTGGCGCTGGGCCAGATCATCACCCATTTCCCCGGCGTGGAATCCGCCACCGTCATCATCGACAACACGCATCAAGTGCGGATCGGCGGCGGCGAAGAGCCGCGCGCGGGGATCACCATCACGACTCACTCAAAGGGCAAGCCTTCGCAAGCCTTAGTTGATGCCGCCGCCAGCCTTGTTGAAGGCACGCAAACGAATCTGGCAATGTCGCGTATTCGAGTGGTCATCGACGGGAAGGCTCAGCGCGTGACCGATCCCGGCTCGGATGATACCAACGTCAACGATGCGGTGGATCGCGCCCACGCCGAGGAAATCAAAATCGAGGATCGCATCAAGGAGTTCTACCGCGAGATGCCAGGGTTGCTCGTGAAGGTGAGCATCAACGTCAACACCACCAAGAGCGACCAGAAGAAGATCACCTACGACGCCAAGAACACCCTGCAGAAGGAAACGGAAAGCCAGAACACCAATGAGCAGTTCGCCGGGCCGAGTGCGCCGGCTCAAGAGCCTGGGGCCGTCTCGAATCTCGGCGCCGATGCCACGACAAACGCCAAGCCCGGCGCCGCCCCGATGAACACGCGCGATCAGACCAACACCAAATACCAGAATTTCCCATCGTACGCGGAAACGGTTTCGCACAGCCCGGCCGGAGATACGACGATTGTCGGCGCGACGGTGCGCGTGCCGCGCAATCATTTTGTCGACGTGTTCAAGGCCGAGCATCCGGAAACCAGCCCTTTGAGCGGCTCCTCGCTTGATCAATACGTCGAGCAAAACCTCGGCGAAGTGAAGAAGCAGGTGGCCAACATTGCGAAGCTCAAGGAAACCGAAGTTGTAGTCGGCGATTATGTGGAGATCGTTCCGCAACTGGCCGTGGCGACGGCGGCGCCTTCGGCGATCACCGCCGCGCTCACGCCGCACCGCATCAAGGAAATTGTGTTGGCAATGATGGCGCTGGTGAGCCTGTTCATGGTGTCGGCCGTCGTGAAGAAGAGCGCGCCGCCGGCTCCTGTCGCCACGGTAACGCCGGCCGGCTCGGGGCAGGAAATGCTCGAAGCTTCGGAGAGCCCGCTGGGCGAAGCCGCGATCTCCAACGCATCGCTGGAAGGCATGGAGATGGACGAGGAATCGATCCGGGCGCAGCAGGTTGTCTTGCAGGTCACCAGCCTCGTGAAAGAAAACCCGGATTCGGCGGCGTCCTTGGTGAAGCGCTGGCTCACCCGCGGGTGATTCTTCGAACCGGCGACACTTTTGATTTGCGGCAATTTTGACTTGCGCCTATGGCAAACGAAGACTCAGGTGTCCGCAAAGCCGCGATCCTCCTGCTTTCGCTGGAGCAGGATGAGGCCGCGGAGATTCTCAAGCGTCTTTCGCCGCTGGCGGTGGAGGAAGTCAGCCGCGAAATCGCCTCGATCAGCGAAGTCTCGGCTTCGGAACGCACCCGCGTCTTCAGCGAGTTTTACAACGTCGCGCTGGCCAACGCCTACGTCACCGACGGCGGCCTTGAGCATGCGAAAACTCTGCTGCGCAAGAGTCTGAGCGAAGATGATGCCGCCCGCGTCATTAAACAGGTGACCCAGCAGGTCGCGACAACTCCGTTCGCATTTCTGCAAAAGGCCGAAAGCGAAAACCTGTTGACGTTCATCCAGGATGAGCATCCGCAGACCATCGCGCTGATCCTGGCGCATCTGCCGCCGCAGAAGGCGTCGGAAATTCTCGTCGGCCTGCCGGGCCAAAAGCAGGTGGAGGTCGTCAAGCGCATCGCCAACATGGAGCAGACGAACCCCGAGGTGATCAAGGAAGTCGAGCGCGGCCTGGAGCATCGCCTGTCCGATATCGTCAGCCAAACCTTCGAAAAAGCCGGCGGCGTGGACAACGTCGCCGAGATTCTCAACCTCGCCGACCGCTCCACGGAAAAAGGAATCATGGAGGGCCTGGAAGCCGAGGACCCGGACCTCGTCGAGCAGATTCGGCGGCTCATGTTCGTCTTCGAAGACATCCTGCTGGTCAACGACAAGGGAATTCAGTCCGTGCTCAAGGAAGTCGCCAACGAAGAATTGGCCCTTGCCCTCAAGACCGCCAGCCAGGAACTGAAAGACAAGATTTTCAAGAACATGTCCGAGCGCGCTGCCCAACTCATTGCGGAAGACATGCAATACATGGGCCCAGTGCGCGTGAGCGATGTGGAAGCGGCACAGCAGAAGATCGTCGATGTCGTCCGACGCCTGGAAGACGCCGGAGAAATCATCATCGCCGGTAGAGGCGGAGAAAAAGAGATGGTCGTTTGAGTCAAGCAGAATTCGTGATTCTGCAATTCTGCAACGTTGTCATGCTGAGAGCCTGTGAATTTTTATGTTCTTGCGGCAACCTCAAGCAGCACAGACGAGCGCCAGTGCAGACTGAACTGGCCTCCTGCGCAAGAGGCCGATTAAAAATTCACAGGCTCTGAGCTGAGGTACTCCGAAGCATCTGGCCCATTCGCGCAAGCCCGCCAGATGCTTCGGAGTACCTCAGCATGACGTAGGCTGCGTTCATGATGTAGGGTCCGCCTTGGCGGACGTTGTCGTGCTGGACTCAGAATACCGTCCGCCAAGGCGGACCCTACGGTAAGTTCCAAATCAAATGGGCCTTATAAAGTCTGCGAATGCTCCCTCGACCATCGCCGCGTTCTCGATGAAGGACATCGAGACGCAGGCCAAGGCGCTGCTTATCCGCGCGCGGCAACAGGCAGACCAACTTCTCGCGGCGGCGCAGACGGAAGCTGAACGGCTAAAAATTTCCGCGAAGACCGAAGGCCTCGCCGAAGGAAAACGCGAAGGCTTGGCGGTCGGTTTGGAAGCGGGCAAGAAATCCGGCGAACAAACAGCCCTCGCGGAGCACCGGGCGCAGTTTCAGCAGGCGATCGCTTCGCTCACCGCCGCCACGCATATTCTGGAATCGCAGCGCGCCGAGCTCGAGGCGGCGGGGGTGCAGGCGGTCGTCGCACTGGCGATCGCGATTGCGCGGCGCGTCACCAAGCGACAGGGATTGCTCGATCCGCTTGTCCTCTCGGCTAATCTCGAAGATGCGATGCGGCTGGTGATGGATGCTGTCGATCTGCGAATTTCGATTCATCCTTCGCAGCGCAAGACGCTCGATGCTGCGCTTCCGCAGCTTCAGTTGTCGTTGCCGGCGCTGAAGCATGCGCATTTTCTGGAAGATGAAACGCTCGCGCCCGGTGGCTGCAAAATCTTGACAGGCCAGGGAGAAGTTAATGCGGACCTGCAAACGCAGCTGGATCGGATCGTCGCCGATCTGCTGCCGGCGGCGGCGGAAGCGGGGGCGGCATGAACCCGTTGCGCGCACAATTTGATGCCGTCGATGGATGCATGCCTTTCGGCGTCGTCGGGCAGGTGCAGGCGGTCGCTGGCATGACGATCGAGGCGGCGGCGCTGGCGCTGCCGCTGGGAAGCCTCTGCAAAATCCATAGCCTTGGCGGCAAAACTTCCAGCGCCGAAGTGATCGGCTTCCGCCATGATCGTACGCTGCTGATGCCATTGTCTTCGACGAACGGCGTCGCGCGCGGCGATCGAATCGAGAACGTCGCATCAGCCCCGCGCATCTGGTGCTCCGATCAGCTTCTTGGCCGCGTACTGGATGGTTACGGCCAGCCGATGGACGGCAAACGCGCCCTGAGCCTCAGTGAATCGCGGCGCATCGATGGCCGAGGCGTTGTGCCATTGCAGCGGCAGAATATTCGCCAGCCGATCTCCACCGGCGTGCGTGCGATCGACGGCCTGCATACGTGCGGCCTTGGGCAACGCATGGGAATCTTCTCCGGCCCCGGCGTCGGCAAAAGCACGCTGATGAGCTGGATCGCCAAGCACACCAGTGCGGATATATCGGTCATCGCGCTGATCGGCGAACGTGGCCGCGAGGTGCAGGAGTTTCTCGAACATTCGCTGGGGCCTTCGGGGCTGGGAAGAACCGTCGTCATCGTCAGCACCAGCGACGATCCGCCACTGCTGCGCGTGCGGGCGGCGAAGGTCGCCTGCACCGTCGCCGAGTATTTTCGCGATCGCGGCAAGCACGTGCTGCTGATGATGGATTCGCTGACCCGCCTCGCGCAAGCCCAGCGCCAGATCGGCCTGGCCGCCCACGAGCCGCCGGCCACCAAAGGTTTTCCGCCCAGCGTCTTTGCGCTTCTTCCGGAAATCCTCGAGCGCGCCGGAAAAACCGCGACAGGATCAATCACCGGCTTTTACACGGTTCTCGTGGAAGGCGACGACTTTAACGAGCCGATCCCGGACGCGGTGAAGGGGATTACCGATGGCCACCTGTGGCTGAGCCGCGCGCTGGCCAATCGGCGGCATTTCCCGGCGATCGATATTCTCCAAAGCATCAGCCGCGTGCGCAGCGACGTGACGGATGCCGCCCATCAGGCCGCCGCCTCCGACATTACGCGGCTGACCGCCATCTACCAGGACATCGAGGATCTGGTCAGCATCGGCGCATACGCTCGCGGATCGAATCTAAAAAACGACATGGCTCTGGAAGCCCGCGACCGAATCCTCAACTACCTACAGCAATCGCCCACCGACCCCAGCACCCTGGAAGTCGCGCGGCAGCAAGTGATCGATCTGGCCAATTGGCTCAAACAAGTGCAGCAAGCCCTGGAAGCGGCCGCGCGAAGTAAGCAGGCAAAGGGAAAGTGATTTATGCCCAATCGCATCGCCGCTGCCATGTCGCTGGTTGCCTTTTCGCTGTGCCTCATCATGGGCACGCTGGCGGAAAATGCGTTCAGTACCGTCGTCCTCCGGGCGATGGGCGCGATGGTGGCGACGTTGCTCGTCGGGCTGGTTCTGGGGGCGATGGGACAGAAGATGATTCAGGAGAATGTGAACAGCCCGGAAAAAATTCCGGAAAATTCTGAAAGTAATTCAACCCCGCGCGACCGATAACGGGAAGTGGCGGAGTAGTGCCTTAACCCAAAGGATTGGGAGTCGTCATGGCCAAGATCGTAAAGCGTGAAATCAAGGATGTCTGGACCGAATACAAGAAAGCGAAAACAGAAACGCTGCGCAACGTGCTGATGGAGAATTATCTCCATCTGGTCCGTTACAACGCCGAGCGTATTCATGTGAAGCTGCCGGATGAAGTCGAGCTGGACGATCTGATGTCCGCCGGCATCTTCGGGCTGATGGATGCGATCGAGGCATTCGACCTCAATCGCGGCGTGAAGTTCGAGACCTACTGCGCCCCGCGCATTCGCGGCGCGATTCTCGATGAATTGCGCTCGATGGATTGGGTGCCGCGCCTGGTACGGTCGCGGGCGCACAAGCTCGATAACGCCAGCAAGCAACTCGAAGTGGAGCTGGGTCGCTCGCCGACGCATGACGAGGTGGCCAAGCGGCTCCGCGTGTCGATGTCAGAGTTTGAAAAGATGGCAAAGGACGCCAGCGCCGTCGGCTTAGTTTCCCTCTCGCGCAAATGGTTTGAAACCGACAGCAACAAGGATGTCCGCGAAATCGATGTCCTGGAAGACAAGCGGGGTGCTGATCCCGTCCGCGAGATCCAACGCAAGGACCTCAAGGAGCTGATCACCCGCGGCCTTTCCCGCGCCGAGCGGCTGATTATCGTCCTCTACTACTTCGAAGAAATGACGATGAAAGAAATCGGCGCCACGCTCGATCTGTCCGAATCGCGCGTCAGCCAGATGCACAGCTCGATCCTCGCCCGGCTTAAAGCACAGATGGCGGATCGCCGCAAGGAATTTCAGCAAGCCGCGGCGGTGTAAGCCGACGGGTTTGGCCTCTCGCCGCAAAGAACCGTCATGCTGAGGTACTCCGAAGCACCTGGCTGTTGCGCGAACTCGGCCAGATGCTTCGAAGTACCCGCTCTGAAAATGCGGCGGGCAGTGCCCGCCCTACGCGCCGCATTCGCCCGTTGGGCGGGCACTGCCCGCCGTTTTCATGCTCAGCGGGCGCGCCGCAGGCACATGGCCGCTCAGCATGACAGTGCTCGATATGCCGAGATTATGTTGGGTTGCGACTGGAAGATCGTGGCACGGCTTGCGATAATTTGCTGACAATATGGTGCAACTGGACGTGTTCTTCCTCGTCGCCGCCGTCTTGCAACTGGCGGCGATGATCTTTGCGCTCCGCATGATCCGCGAGGCAAACGACCGGGGTCCCTGGATCGTTCTGTTCCTGGCGCTGTTCATCATGTTCGGCTTCCGCGTGCTGGGTGTGTTCGACGCCAGCGTGATGTCTCGTTTCGGCGGGATCGCGTCCGTTCCGATTTCCCTTCTGCTGTTCATATCGCTGTTCTTCATTCGGCGAGTGGCGATTGCCGAGCGCGTGAGCGCGGCCGCCGCCCTTCGTAGCAAGGCCGAGCGCGACGAAAGCGAGAGCCGCTATGGCTCGCTGGTGGAGCTAAGTCCTGACGCCATTTTCGTGAGCGTCTCCGGAAAGATCGTCTACGCCAATGCCGCGGCCCTGCATTTTTTCGGGGCGCACAAGGCTGATGATTTGATCGGCCACACGACGATGGAGTTGATCGCGCCATCATCGCGGCCGCTGGTGCAGGCGCGGCTCAAGCTGCTCGATCAGGTCGGACGCTCGGTGCCGCCGATCGATCAGGAATGGCTTCGACTCAACGGCAGCGTTGTGCCCGTCGAATCAACCGGCGTGGTGGTCCCCTGGCAGGGGCAGCGCGGGATTCAGGTTTTGCTCCGCGACGTCTCCGAGCGCAAGCGCGCCGAAGCGGAAAAGACCCGCCTTCTGGCCAGCGAGCGGATCGCTCGAAGCAACGCGGAGCATGCCAGCCGGATGAAAGACGAATTTCTCGCGACGCTTTCACACGAGCTTCGCACGCCGCTTAATGCGATTCTTGGATGGTCTCAGATTTTACAGACCAGTGCGCGCGAAGAGGCCGATCTGGAGCGCGGCCTGGAAACGATCGAGCGCAATGCCCGCGCGCAGACTCAGCTTATCGAAGATTTGCTGGATATGAGCCGCATCATTTCCGGCAAGCTGCGGCTGGATATCCAGCGCGTCGAAACCGGCGACTGGATCGAGGCGGCGATCGCGTCGGTCCTGCCAGCTGCCGAGGCCAAAGGTGTGCGCATCGAAAAAGTGCTCGATCCTTTGTGCGGCCCGGTTTCCGGAGATCCGAGCCGGCTGCAGCAGGTCGTGTGGAATCTGCTTTCCAACGCCGTCCGCTTCACGCCGCGCGGCGGAAAGATTCAGGTGGTTCTTGCGCGGGTGAACTCGCACATCGAAATCTCCGTCGCCGACACCGGCATCGGCATCAAGCCGGAATTCCTTCCGTTTGTCTTCGATCGCTTTCGCCAGGCCGATGCTTCCACAACGCGCAAGCACGGCGGGCTTGGCATCGGGCTGGCCATCGTCAAACAACTCGTCGAGCTGCACGGCGGCACCGTTCGCGCCAACAGCCCGGGCGAAGGACACGGCGCGACGTTCATCGTGTCGCTGCCGATCGCTGTCGTTCATCCCGTCGCCGATGACGATGATCGATTTCATCCCACATTTCCGGTCGACTCTGCCGGCACGGCGCTACCCGCCGATCTGAGCGGCGTTCATGTCCTCGTCGTGGACGATGAGCCGGACGCCCGCGAATTAATTCGGCACGTGCTGGAAGGACACCAAGCCCAGGTCACCACGGCGGCATCCGCCCACGAAGCGCTGGAGTTTCTGGAGACGACAAAGCCAGACGTCCTGGTGAGCGATATCGGCATGCCCGAAGTAGACGGCTACGAGTTTCTCCGCCGCGTGCGCGCATTGGAGCAGGGAACGAACGGCAAGATCCCCGCATTGGCACTGACGGCTTTCGCCCGCTCCGAAGACCGAACCCGCGCGCTTTTGGCGGGCTATCAGGTGCACGTCGCCAAACCAGTGGAGCATGTGGAGCTGGTAGCGACGGTCGCGGCTGTGGCGGGGCGAACGGGCACATTACCCTCTCCCCTGTACTCAGGGGAGAGGGCAGGGTGAGGGGACAGGGGGTCGCAAGACGGCGCCGTCCGCAAATTGACGCGTTCGTCCCCTCACCCCAGCCCTCTCCCCTGAGTACAGGGGAGAGGGAGAAGCGCACCAATTCCCCCGCGACACGGCCATCTTCCTGCGGTATACAATAGATAGATATGCCCGACGTAAAACCAACGGCTCAGCAAACCCTGGATCAGTATTTCTTCGAGATGCGCTGGCGCTGCCTGTCGCTTGCCTCCGATCTCGATCGGATCGAGCGCCTGCCCGGCGGCGCCGCGTTGATCAATTCCGACGCGCGGCTCCAAAAATTCCGAGAAGCCGTCGGCATCCTCCTCAAGCCAGGCATCAACCGCGCCGAGCAAGTGCAACTGGTATTCAGCGACAAAACGCCACCGCCGAAATAAATGAAGAGTTAAGAGTGAAGAATGACGAGTGACGAATTCTGAGTTCGCTCTTCATTCTTCACTCTTCGTTCTTCACTTGTAACATCACCAGAATCGCGGACCATGAAGTACATTGATCCTCACATTCACTGCGTCAGCCGAACCACCGACGATTACCTTTACATGGCCCGGGCGGGCGTGGTGGCGGTTTCGGAGCCGGCGTTCTGGGCTGGATACGATCGTTCAACCGCCTCCAGCTTCGGCGACTATTTTCGGCATCTCATGGAGATCGAGCCCAAGCGCGCAGCGCGATACGGCATCGATCATTACTGCTGGCTTTGCATCAATGCCAAGGAAGCGGAAAACGTGGCGCTGGGCCGCGACGTGATCAAGCTGATCCCGCCGTTGCTTGATCATCCGCGCGTATTGGGCGTCGGGGAAATCGGCCTGAATAAAAACACTCGAAACGAAATCACCATCTTCGAGGAGCAGGTGGACATCGCGGCAAAGCATGATCAGCTCATCCTGATCCACACGCCGCACCTGGAGGACAAGCACAAGGGGACATCGATCATCACCAGCATTTTGAAGAACGACAAGCGCATCCGCCCGCAGCGCGTGCTGATCGATCATTGCGAAGAGCACACCTTCCGCATGGCCCGCGATAATGGCTTCTGGGCCGGCCTGACGATTTATCCCGTGAGCAAAGTCACGCCCGCGCGCGCCGCCGACATGCTGGAAACATTTGGCACGAGCATGGTCTGCGTAAACAGCGCCAGCGACTGGGGCGAATCCGGCCCCACCAATCTGACCGACACCTGCCTGGAATTCCGCCGGCGCGGCCACGATGAGCAGGAAGCGACGGAAGTTTTCTACAACAATCCATGCCGGTTTTTCGGGCAATGCCCCAAGTGGAAGATCCAGCCTCAAATATGAATCGCCTTTCCATCGGAAGCCGCGGCGGCTTCCATGATCGCTTCCGAATAGGTTGGATGCGGATGGATCGCCTGGAGGATTTCTTCCTCGGTCGCTTCCAGGTTCCGCGCGACGACAAGCTCGGCGAGCATGTCGGTGACATTTTCGCCGATCATGTGAACGCCCAATAGCTCGCCGTATTTGGCGTCGAAGATCAGCTTGACGAAGCCGGTCGGCTCGCCCGCCGCCAGGGCGCGGCCGCTGGCGCCGAAGGGGAATTTGCCGATCTTGATCTGCTTTCCCGCCTCGCGGGCTTTCTTTTCCGTGTATCCCATGCTCGCCACCTGCGGATGGGTGTACGTGCAGCCGGGGATGAATTTGTAATCGAGCGTGTGATCGGAAACGCCGCAAATATGCTCGACAACATTCACCGCCTCATGATGCGCCACGTGCGCCAGATCGGGGTGGCGATATCCGTCCATCCCCGCCTGCTGCGGCCACTGGATGCTCACGCAATCGCCCATCGACCAGACATTTTCCAGATTCGTGCGATATTCCGGATCGACCTTGATCCGCCTGTTGGCCAATTCCAGCTTCGCCTCCGGCGCGGCGACGCCATCGATGTTCGCACTCACGCCGATCGCGACAAGCACAACATCGACTTCAAGAGTGGTTGACGTCTCGCCGGAAAGCGTCAGCTTCACGCCGCCGGCCGTTGTCTCCACTTTCTCAGTTTTGGTCTTGAGATACACCTTCATCCCGCGCTTCTCGAACACGCGCTTGAGCAGCAGCGAAACTTCATCATCTTCGATCGGCAGAAGATTGGGCAGCATTTCGACAATCGTGACTTCAACGCCGACTGCGTTGTAGAAATCCGCGAATTCGCAGCCGATCGCGCCCGCGCCGATGATCGCCATGCGCTTGGGTTGCTGCGGCAATGTCATCGCCTCGCGAGAACCGACGATCTTCTTTCCATCAAACGGCGCGAACGACAGGGGGGTGGATTTCGCGCCGACGGCGATGATCACATGCTCCGCCGATACTTCCTTCGATCCATCCTTGCCCGTATAGCGCACGCGATGCGGGCCAAGGAGCTGGCCGGTCGCCAACTCATGCTTGACGCCGTACTTGTTGAAGAGAAACCCGATCCCCTTCTGCAATTTATCCGCCACCGCGCGGCTCCGGCCGATCAACCTCGAAAAATCGATCTTCAAATTATCAAACGAAACCCCATGCTCGGCGGCCTCGGTGCGCAGCTTGCGCACAAACGCGCCGTCTTCGAGCAACGCCTTGGTCGGAATGCATCCCCAGTTGAGGCAAGTGCCGCCCAGATTTTCCTTCTCGATGCAGAGCACGCGTTTCTTAAGCTGCCCCGCGCGAATCGCCGCCGCATACCCGGCCGGCCCGCCGCCGATCACGACGATGTCCCAATCATATCGCTTGGAAGAAGGCGCGGGCGCGGATGCCGAAGCAGCAGCCGGTTTTTGGACGACGGGCATTCCCGTCGCCGGTTTCGGAGCCGCAGGTGCCGCTTGCGACTTGGTAGCGCCAGATGCGGGCGCTGCCGTCGAACTCGCGCGACTCCCCGCACTCGCAGCAGCCCCCGCCGAAGGCGCAGCAGCCACACCCGCACCCGCCGCTTTCCCCGCATACTTCTGCTTGATCTCCTCAGCCTTCTCTCCCGCTTTGGCGATCACCGCCAGCACGGTGCCGACCGGCACCTTCTGTCCTTCGCGCACCAGAATCGCCGCGATGGTCCCGCCCTCAAAGGCTTCCATCTCCATCGTCGCCTTGTCTGTCTCGATCTCCGCGACGATTTCGCCCGACTTGACCGGCTGCCCCTCCTTCTTGAGCCACTTC
>DATBDZ010000131.1:0-3936 GCA_036276235.1 Humisphaera sp.
ACACGTTCACGCTCGCTGAGCATTTGCAGCGGCTGGCTCGCTCGGCCGAGGCGGTGAAGATGAGCCTGCCGCTCGATGTTGAAGCGCTGGCGGAACAGATTCGCAAGCTGATCACAGCAAGCGGCGTGCGCGAGGGGATGATCTATCTCCAGCTCTCGCGCGGCGTCTCTCCGCGGAATCACGTCATTCCCACGGACATCAAGCCGACACTTCTCTTCTACGCGCGGCCATTGCCGCCGGCGCCGATCCCAGGCGAGGGGGAAGGCGTGAAGCTGCTCGCGGTTTCCGATGAGCGATGGAAGCGCTGCTGGATCAAATCGATCGCGCTGTTGCCCAATATTCTGGCCAAGAGCGAGGCGGTGGCCGGCGGATACGACGAGGCGGTCTTCATCGAGCACGGCGTCGTCACCGAATGCTCAGCCAGCAATGTCTACGCGATCGTCGAAGGCAAGCTCGTCACACATCCTGTGGGATCAAAGGTATTGCCGGGGATTACGCGCGCAGTGTTGTTTGAGTGTGCCGCCGAGCTGCGGATTACGGTCGATGAGCGGCCGCTCCGCGAAGAAGAAGCGATTCGCTCTGCGGAAGTGTTCATCACCAGCACGACGCGCGAGGTGAACTGGGTGGCCCGGTGGAATGATCGCTACATCGGGCAGGGACGATGCGGACCCGTGACACTCGCGCTGCATCGCGCGCTGCAGGCACGGGTGCGCAAGGAAACGGTGGGATAGGGCGGCGATCGATCTACTCGCGGGAATCGCGATCGGCTTCGCTATCATTGTCGCCGCGCAGATCGTTGAGTAGATCGACGAAATCCAGATCGTCCAGTTCAAACCAATCGGGGATTGCGCTGCTGATGCAGCCTCGCCGTGCCGCGAGGGCTTCGCGAATCTGTTGGCGCAGGTCGGGATCGGTAATTTCACGAATTCGGATCATGCGGGGATTGTACAAACCATTCGCTTCGTGACCTCTTAGGATGGATAGCTACAATGCCGCCATGTCGAGCCAGCATGTTGTTCCGGTGAATCTTCAGAGCGGAAAATACGACATCAATATCCGTCGAGGGCTACTGGCGGATGCCGGTCCGATTCTCGCCAAATTGAGCGGCTCGAAGAAGGCGGCAATCATCACCGATTCGCACGTCGGCCCCGTTTATGCTGACCGGCTCGTCCAATCGCTGCGCGGCGCGGGCATCGAGCCGATCGTCGCGACCATCGAAGCGGGCGAGGATCACAAAACGCTTGCCGATCTGGCCGGCGTTTACGACACGTTGCTGGAAAACAAAATCGAGCGAACTACGCCGGTGCTCGCGCTGGGCGGCGGCGTCATCGGAGACATGGCGGGCTTCGTCGCCGCCACTGTCTTGCGGGGAGTGCCGTTCGTGCAAATCCCCACGTCGCTGCTGGCGATGGTCGATGCCAGCGTGGGCGGCAAAACCGGCGTTAATCACGCCACCGGCAAGAATCTGATCGGCGCGTTTCATCAGCCGATCGCCGTGCTGATCGACCCCGATGTGCTTCGCACGCTCCCCGAACGCGAGCTGCGCGGCGGGCTCGCCGAGTGCATCAAGCATGACATCATTCGCGACGCCGACGGCTTCGCCCGGCTCGAAAAAGAAATCCATCGCGCGCTCGATCTTGATCTGGATTACTTATCTGACCTGGTGGCGCACAACGTCGCGATCAAGGCGCGGGTTGTCGAAGCCGACCCATTTGAGAAAGGGGAGCGGGCGCATTTGAATTTCGGGCATACGTTCGGTCATGCGATCGAGAGCGTCTCTCACTATTCCTATTCGCATGGGGAATGTGTGGCGCTGGGGATGGTCGCCGCTTCGCATCTGGCGGTGGAGCTGAAGACGCTGGACGACGCATCGCGACAGAGAATTGTGAGCGTGATCGAGCGCGCGAAGCTTCCGGTGCGCGGGTTGAAGCTGGATGTCGATCAGGTGGTGAGCGCGATGATCTACGACAAGAAGGTGAAGTCCGGTCGCGTGCGGTTTGTGTTGCCGGATCGGATCGGGAATGTGGTTGTGAGGGATGATGTGTCGGGGGAGTTGGTGACGCGGGCGGTGACGTCGTTGCAGGGTTGAAAATGAACGATTGTGATAAAAGACATCCCAAGCAAGTATACGTCATGCTGAGGTGCTCCGAAGCATCTGGCCCGACTGCGCGAGCAGCCAGATGCTTCGGAGTACCTCAGCATGACATCGCTAGTGAGTTATTCGTTTTCATCAGGGGGTGATGTTCGTGCTCCGACACTGGCTCCAACTCGCACTCACCGACGGAATCGGCCCGATCCTCAGCCGGCGGCTGATCGAAGCAACCGGAAGCGCCGAAGCTGCATGCAACGCAACAGCCCGCGAGCTCTCGAGCGCCGACGGAATTGGCACGACCAAAGCCGGCAAGATCGCAACGGCCCTTCGCGAGTCGGCGGTGCAAGTCGATGCGGAGCTCGAGCGCTGCCGCGCCAGCGGCGTGACGATTCTTTGTCCCGATGACTCAACCTATCCGCTTCTTCTCCGCACGATTCCCGATCCTCCGAATGTGCTGTACGTGCGCGGCGAGCTTGAGCCGCGCGATCTGCACGCGGTTGCGATTGTCGGAAGCCGGCGCTGCAGCTTTTATGGCCGCGAGCAGGCGGAGCGCTTCGCGGCGCTGCTTGCCGGCGCGGGCGTGACGGTCATCAGCGGCGGCGCGCGGGGCGTCGATTCCGCCGCCCATCGCGGCGCGATCTCGCATCTGCACGGGCGCACGATTGCGGTGCTCGGGAGCGGCGTTGATACGCCCTATCCGCCGGAGAACGCCGGGCTTTTCGATCAGATCGCCAAGCGCGGCGCGGTCATCAGCGAATTCCCTCTGGGGACGCCACCGGTAAAGGAAAACTTTCCCCGGCGAAACCGGATCGTCAGCGGCATGTCGCGCGGCGTGCTCGTCGTCGAAGCCGACGAACGCAGCGGCGCGCTCATCACCGCGCGCCAGGCGTGCGACGATCATGGCCGTCCGGTCTTCGCGATTCCGGGGCGCGTCGATAATCCGCTCTCCGCCGGCCCGCATCAATTGATCCGGGATGGCGCGATATTGGTCTCAAAGCTTGAAGAGATTCTCGAAGGTTTGGGCCCGCTGCCCGAAGGTGCGGACGTTCCGCTGGAAACCACGGAGTCACCGGGCAATGAAGAAGCACTGATCGCGGCACCCAAACCCGCCGCCATCTCCGCGCACGGAATCACCGATCAGCAACACGCCATCCTGCAAGGCATGGGAGTCGATCCGATCCCCGTCGATCTGATCGTTGATCGCACCGGTTTATCCGCGCAGATCATTTTGCAGGAGCTGACATTTCTGAGTCTGAAAGGCCGCGTGCGGCGAGTCGAGGGGCAAACTTACGCAAGGCGGAATTGATCTCAAAATGAACGTTCGCTTCGACATGGTCGCCTGTTTCGTAGTTCGCGGGAAGGCTGACGCCGCCGAGTTTTTGCAGCTTCGCCGCGTGCCCGGCGATTCGCTGGGCGGCGCTTGGTCCACCGTGCGCGGCGGCACCGAGCCCGGCGAAAAAGCGTGGGAAGCCGCCCTCCGCGAACTCCGCGAAGAAACCGGAATCACGCCGCTCGAATTCTATCAGCTCGACACGGTCGATATCTTCTATCTGCACGGCGACGACACGCTCTGGCATTGCCCCGGCTTTTGCGCGGTTGTTGCGGATGATGTGACAGTGGAGTTGAACGAAGAACACGATGCATACCGATGGACGCCGCGCTCGCAGAGTGATTCGCAGTTTCTGTGGCCGGGTGAGAGGGCGCAGTTAGCGGAGCTGTGTCGGGAGATTTTGGGGGATGGGCCGGCGAAGGGATTTCTGAGGATTGCTATCCAAAGCCCATCATAGCCAGAGCATGGCGGCCTGTTTTCTATCAGGCATCTGGAATCGACATGCCGCGGCAAA
>DATBDZ010000132.1:0-5379 GCA_036276235.1 Humisphaera sp.
TCGTGATATAGCGCGATTCGCAAGTCGAAGCGTTCGTCCCCTCACCCCAACCCTCTCCCCTGAGTACAGGGGCGACGGAGAAAGCGCATCGGCCATGACGCATCGCTTTCCCTATTGTCATGTTGTCTTGTTTTTGACAATCATCGCTGCGCCGCGTTTGCGTGCGCAGCAACCCTACTCCCGCCTCAATGATGATTTCCTGCACGCTGTTGGCCGCGGCGATATTGCCGAGGCCAAGGCGCTCCTCGACCGCGGCGCGGACGTCAACGCCCAAATCGTCAATGGCATCTTCGCGCTCGAGCAGGCGATCGACCTGGCCAACGACGATCTGGTGAAGCTGTTGATCGAGCGCGGGGCGAACGTGAATCTCAGCAATGATTTTGGCGATACGGCGCTCATCGCCGCGGTCAAGCAGGATCGTCAAACGGTGATTCCCCTCCTGCTCGAGCACGGCGCGGATGTTCATGCGTCCGGCGATCGCGCGCTGCTTAAGGCGATCGACGCTCGGCACGAGAAGGTCTTCGAGATGCTGCTGGCGCACGGCGCGAATGCCCGCGCGGCCGATGCAGAAGGTGCGACGGCAATCATGCTCGCCGCCCGAACTGGATCGATGGCGATGGTCAAGGCGCTCGTCGATCGCGGCGCCGGTGCTGATCCGAATGCTGCCGACAAGCAGGGGAATACGCTGTTCATCTACGCGGTGCGAAGCGGGTCGGCGGAGTTGATCAAATCAATGCTCGATCGCGGTGCGAATCCGCGCGCGGTCAACTCTCAGGGCCGCACTGCGATCATGAATCTTCCGGCTCCGGCGGCCAGCGAATCCGGGGCGCAGATAATCGCGCTCTTGCGGCTGCTCCAGGAAAAAGGCGTCGATATCAACGCGAAAGACAAGCGCGGACAAACAGCCTTGCTCGATGCGGTCAAGCAATACCTCACCGAAGCCGGCGGACAAATGGCGAAGGTGGAGATGGTGAAGGCGTTGCTCAACGGTGGCGCGAAGGTGGATCAGGCAGATGCCGCCGGCAATACGCCGCTGATTGTCAGCCTGAGCGGATACCCTCCGAACCCGCAGGTCGTGAATCTCCTGCTGGATCGCAAGGCCGATCCCAATGCGCGCTCGGGCGAGGGGAAGACGGCGTTGATGATCGCCGCGCAGCACTGCGATGAACCGGCTGCGATGGCGCTGATTGCCAAGGGCGCGGATGTTAACGTACGAGATCGCCAAGGCGCGACGGCGTTGATGGAAGCCGCCGGCGCGGGGCGTCGCAGCGCCGCGCCCTTTCTCAAGCTTCTGCTCGAACACGGCGCGGCAATCGATGCACAGGATCAGCAAGGCGCAACTGCGATCTTCCGCGCAATCGAAAGTGGCAGCGTTGAACTCGTTCAACTGCTCATCGACGCCGGCGCGAAAGTCACCGACCCGAAGCTCTCGCTGGCATCCGCGCGAAACCACGGATTTCTGCTGGCATTGGCCGCTTCGCGCGTCGATGAAGCCAACTCGCTGCTCGACGCCGGCGCGGATGTGAATTTCGCCAACCGCGAGGGTCGCACTGCGCTGATGATCGTTGCCGAAAACGAGCTTCCGATCGACTTCGCCGGGCGGCTGATCGACAAGGGCGCGACGATTGATGCGGTTGATGCGAATGGCCAAACGCCGCTGATGTTTGCCGCCGATCGGTATAACGCTGAACTTGTCGAGTTGCTCTTAAAGCGCGGCGCGAAGATTGACGCCGTCGATAAACAGGGCGCCAATGTGCTGATCCACGCCTGCCGCTCGCGGCGTGATTATCAGGAGGAGCAAAAGCCACTGATCGGCCTGCTGCTGGAACGCGGCGCGGATCCAAAGTCGAAGGATGCAAAGGGTGTGACGGCGTTGATGCTTACTGCTGGCCATGGCAACCCGGCGATCGTCGCGCTTTTGGAAAAGGGCGCGCCCGTCGATGC
Organism: Humisphaera sp.; assembly: GCA_036276235.1. GTDB lineage: Bacteria > Planctomycetota > Phycisphaerae > Tepidisphaerales > Tepidisphaeraceae > JANWHF01. The sequence goes on from DATBDZ010000132.1 coordinate 1,945, forward strand.
ACGCGACGGCGACGGGAATACCGCGCTACTCTATGCCTCCCGGCATTTCATCACATCGGGCTGCCGCAAGGCGGGCGTTGCGCTCCTCAACAAAGGTGCGGATATCAATGTTGCCAACGATGCCGGGCAGACGGTTCTGATGCGTGCCGCCACGCAGTTTGAGCCGGAGATGATCTCGTATTTGCTGGAGCGGCACGCGAACGTCAATGCTCGCGCCAATGATGGCCGCACCGCACTGATAGCGGTCATCGATTCGCCGACGGATTATTCGGATGTAGAGCCGGAAGCCGGGCGCGTTTTTTCTTTGCCGATTGTTAAAGTATTGATCGACGCGGGGGCGGATGTGAATGCGGCGGATGCTTTGGGTAGTACACCACTTCACCTGGCCGCGCGGCGCGGGCACATCAAGGCGGTTGAGTTGCTTCTGGAACACAAGGCGGATGTGAACGCGAAGGATAAGCAGGGCCGCACGCCGCTTACGGAGGCGATTGAGCACAAGAACACCGCAGTTTCAGAGACACTACAGAAAGCAGGGGCGAAGAATTGAGCCTGCTCGATTACCAACCTACCCCGGCTGCGGTTCCTGCGGCTCTTGAGGCGGCTGTGGAGGTTGTTGCTGCTGCTGCGGGGGCTGCTGGTGATAGCGGGCCTGATGCTGCTGCAATGCCGCCCCGAGCGTTTCCAGCACGCGCGGAAATTGCTGCGCGGAGAGATAGATGCGATTGGAGACGGAAGCCGTCGGATAAAAACCAGTAATGAAATCGATCGAAAATTCGCTGGGGCTGCTGGAGATCATGAACGTGTTGGCGTACGAGCCGCTGTACATCTCTTCCGGCAGCTTGAACTGCTCGTAAATTTCCTGAATCGTCGGCGGTCGCTGCGGCGGCGGCTTGGGGAGCGGCGCCGGCGGGCCAAAAGTCTGCGTATATCGCTGCAGCCCGTCGCGCATCGCGTTCACAAAGCTCGACATCGCCAGTGGGGACATGACGATCCGTGCCGTCACCGCGCGCGGATGCGAAAGCGCCTGCAGAAAATCCAGAATGAATTCCGAAGGCGTATCCTGAATGCATACGCCGGTGCTGAACACACCCCTGGCAACGCGCTCGGGCACCCGTGCGGCCACCGGCGCATGATTAAAGCGCTGGCTGTAGGTCGGCTGGTCCTGCCCAGGCTGCGGGACCGGGTCACCCTGCGAAAACGGATTGGACTGATCTGCCATACGTATCGCATCGTAACGAATCGAGCGGGGAGGGCAATGTTGGTGGAGGGTTCAGGGTTCAGGGTTCAGGAAATGCAATGCGGTGGCGCGTGATCGCCAGTCTGCGATTCAGTACTCAGCAATCAGCATTCAGCATTCTCCTCCACTGAACCCTGAGCCCCGAACCCTGAACCCTCCCAACTGATTTCCTGCGACTTTTCCTCCCTCCACGCGTTTTTCAATTGTTCGCAAAGTCTTTCGTTTCTTGGTATGACTTTCGGCACACATTCGGCATTCAAGAAGGAGCCCGCAATGGCAATGGCAGGACGAGTCGGGGTTTGGTGCGTCTTAATATTGGTCGGTTTGCTTACCGGGTGCGCGGCTGTTCCCGCGCCGGCAACGGTCGATCACGTCGATCTCGATAAATACTCGGGCAAGTGGTACGAAATCGCCCGCATTCCACATCTCTACGAATACAACGGAGTCGCGTCAACTCAGTGGTATCTGCCGGACAAAGACGGGCGCATGCTGGTGATCCATCGCTGCCATCAGGACACCACCTTCGGCTTCATGCGCGAGGACGTTGGCTTCGGCACGGTTGTCGATAAGAAGAGCAACGCCAAGATGAGCGTGGATATGGGCCTGGCCGGCGGAGATTTCTGGGTGCTTGATCTGGACAAAGACTATCAATACGCGATGGTCGGCACACCCGATCGGCGATCGCTCTGGATTTATAGCCGCCGGCCCACGTTGCCGCCGGAGGTTGATGAGAGGCTTTTCCATCTCGCCGATGATTTGGGGTATGACACCAGCAAGATTCGCCGGACGCCGCAACCGATGGGGTTCTAAGACTCTGTTTCAGCAATCAGAAGCAAAACAAGAGAGGGCAAACCATTCGGTTTGCCCTCTTTCAGTTTGTGCCGAATAGAAGTTCACGGCTACACGAAACGCCATCCATGCTGAGTCGTCATGTGCCTTGGGCACACCCGCGGAGCATGAAAATCCCCACGGGCACGCTGTCGCGAGCCCATGCCACCCGATTTTGCGCTAGTACTAATATTGGGTGGCATGGGCTTGCGTTAGCATGCCCGTGGCGTTCGCACGCGACCGCCGACATTTTCAGAGCAGGTACTCGCAAGCGTCTGGCCCATTCCCGCAATCCAGCCAGATGCTTCGGAGTACCTCAGCATGACGGTTTCTTGCGGTTGTATATCAGAATCAGACCGGTCCTAAGCCGCCGTGGACATCACGCCGCGACCGGCTTGGCGCTGGGGCTCTGGATGTGCGGCCTGGCCAACTCAACAATGGCGTCGAAAGTCGCCGGGTCGCTGATCGCCAGCTCGCTGAGCATCTTGCGATTGAGTTCGATGCCGGCGCTGATCAACGCCGGGATGAAACGGTTATAGGCAAGACCCCGTTGCCGCAGGGCGGCGGCGAGGCGCGTGATCCAAAGCTGGCGGAAATGCCGCTTCTTCTGTCGGCGGTCGCGCGTGGCATAAGCGCCGGCTTTGCGGGTGAATTCCAGGGCCTGGCGATATTGCGTGCCCGGCCCGCCGCGGAATCCGCTGGCGCGTTTCAATACTCGTTTACGTTTTCGTGCGTGGGTGGGACCACCCGTTACGCGTGGCATGATCGGATCCTTTCATCAGAGCCAGAGGCACTCGCAAATAGCGGGCTTGGCTGATCGCATTCGCACAAGTGCGAGAGCGATACTTGTTTGGGCGTGGTCACCTCTGGTGACCATGCAACAATAACGATCTACTTCGCGACCTCAGCGGTCGCCGTCGCAGCTTTGGCATTTTTCGCGGCCAGAGCGCGGTCATGGGCGATCTTGTTGGGCTTCAGCTTGGAGACGCCCATAAACAGCCGCATGTTGCGGGCGTGCCCTTCGTGCAGCACGGCGGCATGCCGCAGCTTGCGGCGGCGCTTGGCCGGCCGCGCGCTCATCAGGTGCGACGTGAAGCTGTGATGGTGCTTGACCTTCCCGGTCTTGGTCACCTTGAAGCGCTTGGCCACCGACTTGTTTGGCTTGTACTTGTAGCCCATTGAATCCTCAGGAAAAAAACGCCCCCTCCGATTCAGAGGGGGCGGGGATCATATCAGGTTTGGGCGGCGTGTCCAGACACCTGAGCGTCTGCGATATTTCAGCATTTCTCCCGCCCCCCGGAGTACGGGGGAGGGTTGGGGAGGGGGTTGCGTAGAACACCCGTCTGTCGCGCGAACCCCCACCCTAACCC
>DATBDZ010000133.1:0-7502 GCA_036276235.1 Humisphaera sp.
ACTCAGGGGAGAGGGCTGGGGTGAGGGGACAGACCGCGGATCTGCGAACGGCGCCATATCGCCAGTCCCCGTCCCCTCACCCTGCCCTCTCCCCTGAGTACAGGGGAGAGGGTTCTGAGTGCGATCCGCGCCGGGAAAAACCTTTAGAGCCGGCACTTCCGTCGGTGACGGTTTCTTGCGGTCTCTTTCGTCTTAGATGTGTGCCATCACATTCAGTAGCCAATGTTTCTGAGCCCCTGTTTCCCCAACCGCTCCTCCAACTGCGTCAGATACAAACTCTTCGGCCCCACCGGCGTTCCCATTGAATCGATCGTTCCTTCCGGCAGCTTCGGTTCTTTATCAAACGGCCGGGCGGCGGATTGCGATTGGCCGATGCAGCCGATCATCCAGTTCACTGCGCCGGGCGGGTTTTGGATGATGAAATCTTTGGCGGTGCAGTTCCAGATGACGCCCCAGCCCATGGTCCAGCCGTGGCCGGAGCCCATGGAGCCTCGGTTGCGCATTTCGATTTCGCCCTGGGGGGCCTGGCAATTGTCGTAGAGCAGACCGGTGGACCAGCGCTGATGCGACTCCGCGGCGCTTTTGCCATGAAACGTGCAATTGAGCAAAACGACCGGGCCGCTATGCCCCGAACCCGTGGCGGAAAACCAGACGTTGTTGGCGGTCACCGTGCAGCGGTCGAGCAGTATTTGCGTGCCATCCGGTGCGAACTCCGCCGGCTTGGAGGAGCCAGTGTGATCAATCTTGCGATTGACGGCGACGCGCGACAGCGTGACCCGCCGACCGGTGACGCCGACGCTGTTCATCGTTTCGTCGATCACCAGATTCCGCGCCCAACAATCCTGTCCACTGATGCGCAGCGCCTGAAAATGCGGCTGATCATGATTGATCGGCTGCGGCGGCGATTCGATGTGCAAACTCTCAATGCCAACTTGCGAAAGCTCCGCCGGAGGGCGGATTTTCAGGACCGCCGTCCCGGGCGGATTCAGATAGCGGGCGTCGAAAGAATCAGACAGCGGCACATCGAGCGTGATCGTGTTCCCGGAAATGGCGGCGATCTTCCGCTCGGTCGTGGTAAACGTGCCGGCACGAATCCAGGTTTGCGGCTTCTCATCGCGCACCAGATCGTCCATGTGCATGAACTTGATCCAGGCGTCGGTGACCGGCCGGCGAATCGCGATCCAATCGCCAACGGAAAACCCGGCGGCATCTGCTACTTTGAACGAACTCACACCCGAAGGCACGTATTGATCGGCAATCGAAGTCTGCGCGGATTCGAATGCTTCGCCCTTCGCGGCCGGCGCAGCGCCGCGCCCGCGCGGAGCGGCAGGTGCCTTGACGGAAATCGCCAGATGCGGATTGCCGGTGAGTTTGATCGTGGTCTGCGAGTTACCCTCCCCGCCGCTGCCGCGCAGGACGACGCCGCTGGCGGTGATGTTGATTGGCTTCGAGCACATAAAAGTTCCCGGCGCTAGGAGGACCGCGCCGCGGAAGCCATCCTTGAGCGGCATCGCCGACACTTCATCGATGGCGGCCTGAATCGCCGCCGTGTCGTCATTGGGCCCGCCGGGCATGACCGTCTTCTTGACCGGAACATCGGGGATGGCGACGCCGCCACCCATATAGCCGGCGAAGGAGAAATCCATGATGCGATCGCCGGCTGGCGTTGTTCTGTAAATGAGTTTCCCGTCAGCGCCGGGGTGGGCCCATTGGCTAACCGCCGGCTCGGCGCCATGCGCGCTCATGCTCGCGCCGATACAAATTGACAGACAGATCGCGCGGATAGGCTTCATTGACATGGTCATGGTGCGTCTCGTTCGATCTCGAAAAAGTTCACCGCGATTGCGCCGATGGCTGAATCGTGGCACGGGTTTTTAACCCGTGCAAGCGGCGCGTTGTTGCGATGGACTCATCTTCCATCACATCGCCAGCACGGGTTGAAAACCCGTGCCACAGGACGCGCTCTCTGCACTCACACTCGGCCGCTCTTCCACAAGCTCAGATCACCTGAACAATTGCATCGCCACCAGATACAGATCGTTTTTCCAGACCGCCCACTCGTGTTTGCCGGCGTCCTGGTGCCAGGTGTGTTTGATGCCTTTGTCAGTCAGCGTTTGATCGAGATTTTTGGCATTGGGCAGGCCGGGATCCTGATCGCCGATCGAGACCCAAAACATCTTGAGGCGTGAGTTGAGCGTGGCGGCGTCGGGGTAGGTCGAGAGGGCGTTGGATTCACCGCCACGGGCGGCGGGCAGTCCGGCGCTGAAGACGCCGACGTACGCGAAGACATCCGAATGCGGCGGGCCGATCCGCATGCTTTGCCCACCGCCCATCGAAAGCCCGCAGAGAGCGCGGTGCGGCTGATCCGCCACCACAGAGTAATGCGATTCGATGAATGGGATCACATCCTTCAGCAGATCATCCGCAAAACCCGTGGCGGCCTTTTGACGCTCTTCGGGCGTGGCGTTGGGATTTCGCGTCGGCGTTCCGGGCGCGTTGGCGTAGCCGTATGGCATCACAATGATCATGGGCACGGCTTTCTTGTCGGCGTAGAGATTGTCCATGATCTTGTCAGCCGCGCCCTTTTTCACCCAGCCGGTTTCGTCATCGCCCGAGCCATGCAGTAAATAAAGCACAGGGTATTTCATATCCTTGCTATACCCCGGCGGGGTGTAGACGGTGAGCTTGCGCTTGAAGCCGAGCGTCGTGGAATCGTATTCCTCGGAAATCACCTTCCCATGCGGCACCTCGCGCGGCTGATCCATGCCCGCCGGCAACACATCATCCGCACCAAAGCACCGCGCCTGGAACACGAGAACATACGCCAACGCCGCCGCGAGCGACGCCGCAATCTTCGAAGCCTTCATGACTCCTCCTTTAAGGAGATGAGCAAAACGATTCCGCCGAGAAAGTTTGAAACTGATGCGTGAGGATACGCGAAGCGACGGGGAAATGCCTTAAAAATCGCGCATTCTCCCTCTCCCCTGTACTCAGGGGAGAGGGCTGGGGTGAGGGGACGAACTGTGCGCCTTGCGAACCGCGCGATATCGCGACTCGCTGTCCCCTCACCCTGCCCTCTCCCCTAAGTACAGGGGAGACGGTTCTGAGCGCCTCATCTTCGACGATCGCCTACACTTCCAGCATCACGCGAAAGGTTTTCAACATCGCCTGCACGATCTCGCTGGTGGCATGCATCGCCGCCACGGCGTTTTGGCTGCGCAGTTACTCGCACTGCGATGTTTTGATTGGCCAGCATTCGCCGCGGGATCGTTACGAGATGACGCTGGAATTTGGCCTGCTCACTTTTGAGCATGAAGATGCGCAGCGCGGGCAGGTCGAAAGCGGATGGCAGTATTTTGAAAAGTCGCTGCCGCGCCGGGCGCTGCGGCCCAGGGGATTATTCGGATTCGAGTTTTATCAGGGGCAGGTGCGGCACTACGTGCTGTTGCCATCCAGTCGCTTTTGGGGAGTGACGATGCCGCTCTGGTTTATTGCGGCGATGTTCGGAGTATTGCCGGCGATTCAGTGGGGCCGCATTCATCGAGCGCGCATCGCGCGGAGACGAGCTAGCGCGGGGTTGTGTGCCGCGTGTGGGTATGATTTGCGCGCCAGCAGCGGGAGATGCCCGGAATGCGGCCTGCTGACTGTGTAGGGGCGAACCTTGTGTTCGCCCTGTGTGGTCGCGCAAGCACAGTGGGTGAACACAAGGTTCACCCCTACAAATCCGGCCCTGGTCTCGTAGGGGCGAACCTTGTGTTCGCCCAGCGCCGATCGCGCTAACGACAAGGGTGAACACGAGGTTCACCCCTACGAATTCACCGTGTCGGGCGCGAGCGAAAAAGGGCGAACACAGGGTTCGCCCCTACGGGAAATGCAAGCCGCTTCCGCTTACGCCAACATCTCCTTCACGACATGCCCATATACATCCGTCAGCCGGAAATCCCGCCCCGCGTAGCGATACGTCAATCGCTCGTGATCGATCCCCAGGATGTGCAAAATGGTGGCGTGCAAATCGTGAACGTGCACGGGGTTTTCGGCGACGTTCATGCCCATCTCATCGGATGAGCCGTAGGCGAAGCCGCCTTTGACGCCGCCGCCGGCGAGGAGCGTGGTGAACGCGGTGTGATGATGATCGCGGCCGGGCTTGGAGCCTTCCTTTTGCTCGGCGTATGGGGTGCGGCCAAACTCGCCGCCGAAAATCACCAGCGTTTCGTCGAGCAAACCGCGCTGCTTGAGATCGGCAATCAGCGCGGCGGCGGCGCGGTCGCCGTCGGCACAGAGCTTCACGTGCCGCTCGTTGTGATTCTGGTGCGTGTCCCACGGCTGGTTGTCGTCGCTGGTGTAATAGACGGTGACGAAGCGGACGCCGTCTTCCACCAATCGCCGCGCCAGCAAACAAGACCTGCCGAAGGGCGTGGGGCCGTACGAATCGCGCACCTCCTGCGGCTCCTTGCCGATGTCAAACGTCTGCATCGCGCGCTTCTGCATTTGGAAGGCGGTTTCCATCGCCTTGATCTGGCCATCCAGATCGGCGTCGCCGGCGCGGCGGGACATGTGCATTTGATTGAGCTGATCCAGCAGATCAAGCTGCTCGCGCTGCTGCGAAAAATCTAGATTGGGATTGTGAATGTTGGCCACCAACTTCTCGACGCGCATGTCTGAGGTTACGACGCTCATCCCCTGAAACTGTGCCGGCAGAAAGCTGTTGTTCCAGAGCGCCGGGCCAACCACGATCTTGGATGTCGGCCGCAGCACGACATATCCGGGAAGATTTTGGTTTTCGGTGCCCAGGCCGTAGAGCAGCCACGACCCCATCGACGGCCGCACCGGCTGCACGTTGCCCGTGTGCATCTGCAGCAGCGCCGGCTCATGATTGGGCACATCCGTGCGCATCGAACGAATGACGCAGCAATCGTCAATCACCTTGGCCAGATTCGGCAGCGTGTCGCACATCTCGATGCCACTCTGGCCCTGCTTGTGGAACGTGAACGGCGACGGCATAAAGCCGCCGGTCTTGCCTTTTTTGTAGAGCCTTTCAGTCGGCGTCTGCCCAGCGAATTTCGTCAATGCCGGTTTCGGATCGAACGTATCGACGTGAGACGGGCCGCCATTGAGAAACAGAAAAATCACCCGCTTAGCGCGCGGCGTGAAATGCGGCAAGCGCGCAGAACCGGCGGCGGGAACCTTTTGTGGATCAAGCAAACCCAGAAGACTCACCAGCCCAAATCCGCCGCACATGCGGCCCAGCATCGCGCGACGGGACATCGGTGCAACCGAAATTGGTCGTTCATTCTTAATCGACATAAAGCATCTCGTCGCAGACCAGGAGCATTTGGGCATATTGCTCCCAGCGGGTTAGGTCGGCGTTCGTCGGCCGCGAAAGAAAATCCAGCGCCAGCTCGATTTCCGTCGGCTGCGCGGCGCGGGAAAAGAGCAGGTGATACGCACGATTGATCCGCGCGGCATCCGTTTCGTACGGATCAGCGGTGAAGCGGGCCGCCAGCGCCTTGGCCCGCTTGATCATGAACGGGCTGTTGAGCATGAACAGCTTCTGGATCGGCGTGATCGTCACGGCGCGCTTCTCGGCGTGAACGTTGGCGTCCGGATAATCAAACTGCATGAGGAAATCGTTGAGCTTCAGCCGACTGACGCGAGTATAGACGGTTCGGCGAAGATTGGCCGGGTCATCCAGCTCCAGCGACTTTCCGCCGGCCGGGTCGAGTTCATTGGAAACAGTCAGCACGGCATCGCGAATCTGCTCGACGGCCAGCCGCCGGCGATTCATCCGCCAAAGCTGCTCGTTGTCCGGATCGGTCGCGGCATTTGCCGGATTGTCGCGCGAGGTTTGGCGATACGTCGACGACAGCGCGATCTCACGGATCAGCCCCTTGATCGACCAGCCGTTGTTCATGAAGCGAACCGCCAGATCATCGAGCAATTCCGGATGCGTCGGCGGAATCCCCGAATGCCCAAAGTTGCTGGGCGTGGCGACCAGCGGGCGGCCGAACATCAGGCCCCAGACGCGATTGACGATGACGCGCGCCGCCAGCGGATTGGAGCGGCTGGCGATTGCCGCCGCCAACTCGCGCCGCCCGCTGCCATCCTGAAACGGCGCCGGCTCATCGTCGCAAAGGATTCGCAGAAACCGTCGCGGCACCACCGGCCCCTTCCGATCGACATCGCCGCGGATGAAGACATTCAAATCGGTGGCGGCGCCGTCCTCGACGATGTGCATCATGTCGGCGGGAATCTTCGCCTTGGCGTCTTTCAGATCGACAAGCTTCCCGTCCGCAGTTTTGTTGACCATCTTCGTGCTGGCGAAAACCCCCGCCAGCCCGTAGTAGTCGGCCTGCGTGATCGGATCGAATTTATGATCGTGGCAGCGGGCGCAGGCGACCGTCAGCCCAAGAAACGTGCGGCAAACCGTATCAACCCGGTCCTCCCATTCATCCGCCTGCACGTCGAGTCTATTGCGATTGTAGTATTTAGGACCAAGCCCGATGAAGCCCAGCGCGGCAAGATTTTCCGCCCCTCCGTCCACCTTATCAGCGGCAAGCTGCGCCGTGATGAATTTGTCGTAAGGCAGATCGCGATTGAACGCGTCGATCACCCACTGGCGATATTGAAACGCGTTGGCATAAAAAAATTGCGTGTCGCTTCCCACCTGATGCGCCTGATCCTCCGCGTATCGAGCCAGGGGAAGCCACATGCTCGCCATCCGCTGGCCAAAAGCGGGCGAAGCCAGCAGCCGCTCGACGAGGTTCTCGTAAGCATTGGCACTGGCATCGACCGCAAACGCCTCGACGTCCTGCGGCGACGGAGGAAGGCCGGTCAGATCGAATGTCAGCCGCCGGATAAGCGTGATTTTATCGGCTTCGGCAGAATGAGTAAGTCCCCGCTCTTCAAGCCGCGCCAGAACGAATCGATCGATCGGCTGCCGCGGCCAGGCGGACTCCTTGACCTCCGGCGGATTCTGCAAAACCGGTTGACGAAACGACCAGAACTGGCGGGCCTTGGCCCAGTCGATGGATTCGGGCGCTATAGGTTGCGTCGCGGGCTCTTCACCCTGGGCGCGCGACGCACACAGGAATACGCTGAGCAGCGCGAGGATGAGGTATGCGCGCTGAAGATGATGGACGGGACGAGTTGGATCCGTGACTGCGGGCATATGCGGCAGCGAAATGTGATCGCCAGTATAGCGTCTGCTTGGACTACCGGCGGTTTATATGTGGTGTTGATGAGTCGTGCCTCCGGTACTTCGGGGGAACGTCAGGGTGTGGGCTTGTGGAATTTCTTTGGCACATCCACGAACCGCGAAAACGGCGGGCAGTGCCCGCCCTACGATCAGGCGGCGCGTAGGGCGGGCACTGCCCGCCCCACTCTCCCTCTCCCCTGTACTGGGGGAGCGGGCTGGGGTGAGGGGCAGAACCGCTTGATTTGCGAACCGCGCCATAACGCGACACGCTGTCCCCTCACCCTGCCCTCTCCCCTGAGTACAGGGG
>DATBDZ010000134.1:0-3004 GCA_036276235.1 Humisphaera sp.
CGCCCTCTGCCGGTCGCGATAACACAGGGCGAACACAAGGTTCGCCCCTACAGACGGGCCTTGCCATCACGGGAAGGGCGAACACGAGGTTCGCCCCTACAACATCTTAGACCATCCCGTACACCTTACGTAATACCCACTCCGCGGTGATAAGTAGCACAAAAATCAGCAGGGCGGCCCGGGTATCCCAGAGAGGCTTGCTGAAAATCAAGGCAATTGTACGCGCGGCACTCTGGATCAGGTCAGGAAGTTTTGTTTTTGCTTCGTCGTAGGAAAGGACCTGCCCGCCGCTGTCGGCGGCCAGCTTCGCAAGAGAAGTGCGGTTCACCTGTGGCTGTGCCAGTTCCAATCGGGGGACGATCACGTCGATGTGCTGGTCGAGGGCACGGGGGTCGGGAATGAATTCTTCGGGCAGTTTCAACGTGAATCTCCCGAGTCGATCGGCGGCAAAGGAGGTCGTGTAATAGTTCGGCTGCGATGGGTCCCGTTGCAGTTTATCGGCACGAACCACCTGGCCGTCTGACTCGTCCACCAGTTCGACGCGAATCTCCTGCGGAAGTTGCTGTAGCAAAATCGAGTCCAAAACCCGCATTCCCAACCGAATCTGCTCCCCCTGCTGATAAGTCTGCCGATCCGAGGCAAAGGTGACTTTTCGCTGGCCGAGCTTCTTGCCGCGGGCAAGATAGCGAAGCTGCTGCACCCAATAGGTATCGAAGACGCCTTCACCGGTATAATAGCGCCAGCGCCAGGAATCATCGATCGCGCTGAAAAGCGTGCGGCCGGCGCCGAAGCGCCCAAGCACCAGGATCGGCGCGTGCGTGCCATCGGGAGCCAGATCGTTGGGATGGGAAGCGTACACTTCGCCGACGGTCGGCTTGGCGACGACGCCGCGGCTATACCAGAAGAGCGGCTGAAGCTGTTCCTTTATGAACTTCTCGTTCTCCTTCCGATCTGCATAAAAGCGGAAGATCGACGAATCGGCTCCCTGCTTGGACAATACCGGACGGAACCCATCGACGATCAACTCATTGGGCGGATCGGGCTGGGCGGCGGCGATGTTCACCGGCAGCAGCAGATCGATCGGCGTGTTCTTATATCCCACCGGCGCAAAGCGCGGGCCGGCGATCATCCCGAAGCCGCCGCCCTTTTTGGAGACGAACTCGGAGATGAGCTGCAACTGCGCATCGCTGAACTCGCGCGGATCGACATCGCCGACGAGGATGAGATCGTACAGCATGAGCTCATCCATGCTGATCGGAAACCGCGCGATGCGGCCGGGGAATTTGCTTCCCGCATCCGGCTGCCCGGCGCTGGGGATCGGCTCGTCGCCTTCCTGCAAAAATGAGGCGTCGGCGCTGGTGAGATAGCAGGAGATGTTGACCGTGTTATCACGGATCATCTCGTTCTTGATGTAGCGGTATTCCCAGCGCGGGTAGCCATCGATGTAAAGCACGTTGATGGAGGCATCGAGCACCGAAGTCTGCGCGAGGCGGATGTTGTCTTCGGCGTCGATTTCCCCCGGCTCGGCATCGGCTTCCACCTGTATATTGAGCGGGCCGACCTTGTCCGGGCGGAAGAGAAGCTCTTCTTCCATCGGATTGCCATCGGCGGCATGAAGCATCACTTCGGCGGGCCGCCCGTTTTGATCGTGCAGCGGCAGCTTGGTGTCTTTGTCGATCAGCTTCACTTTCACCGGATGGCCGGCTTCGAAGCCATGCGCGCTGATGGCGAACTTCAGATTGACCACGTCATCCTTGAAGACGCTGTCCTGCACGCTCACCGACTCCATCACGATGTTCTTCGGCGCGGCATCGGAGCCGACGGTGACGGGGTAGACCTTCACGCCGTAGTTGGAAAGTGTGTGATAGATTTCCGTCGGCGGCTGCGAGGGCGTATCGCGGCCGTCGGTGAGGACGACCACTCCCGCGAGGCGCTCGCCTTGAAGCTGATCGAGCACCGTGAGGATTGATGGGATGACCTGCGTCGAGGCGCCATCGGGCTTTAGCTGCCGCAGCGCGCTGATGAGCGTTGCGTTGGCCGTGGCGATCGTTTCGGGCGGAACATCCTTCTGCTTCGCATCGTCGGCCGACTGAAACGCGCCGATTCGGCGGGCATTGCTGTCAAAGCCGTAGAACTGTAGCGAATGAACCTTCGCCAGCTTCTTGAGAAGCGCCTGATCCTGCCCCGCGAGCAGATCGACGACGGCCTCAAGCCGCGTCGGCTGGCTTCCGGCGGGGCCGGCGGCCATGTCCTTCACGCTCATGCTCAGCGTGTGATCGACCAGCACCGCCACCACAGATGGCTTGATGATCTTCGTCGTGCGCGTCAGCACGGGGTTATTGAGCAGGATGAGCACGAACGCCGCCAGTGCCGCGCGGAGAACTCCGAGCATGATTCGGGCATGCGTCGCGCGGCCTTCATGGCGATACACCCACACAATGAGCAAGCCGCCCGCGGTGGCCAGCGCCAGGTTCCAGGCGAGCGTGCCGCTCAGCAGCATCAGGAAGAAGGCAAACAGCGCCAGCCGACCGGCGACGAAGATGGCGGGACGATTTTTCGTGTAGAGCAGCCCGGCAACGATCGCCGCGATCAGCACAAACGGGATGACCGTCCAGAGATGCGCGCCGAGTTGGCCCAGCACAAGCAGCGGCACCAGGACCGCCGCGCCGATCGCCAGAAGATGGCGGATATTTTCCAGCCGCCGATTGGCCGATCGACGAAACAGCATGATGAGCAAACCGAGGATCGCCAGCGCCAGCACATAGTTATGCCACGACCCCGCCGCACCCAGGAGCGGCCCCGGCCAATGCGGATCAAACCAGCGGCGCCCAAGCTCGCCGGGCTGATCCAGATAGCCACGGTCAAGGCCAAGGAGTTTTTCGACGATACGTTTGAACATTCGCGATTTCCGTCTCTTCGACTCTTCGAGCGCCGGCCGGCCGCGGCGAAATAGCGTCGCCTGACAAACGCCACGGGCACGCTAACGCGAGCCCATGCCACCCAA
>DATBDZ010000135.1:0-11746 GCA_036276235.1 Humisphaera sp.
CTGCACCGGCCCGCCGGCGACGAGGATCGCCTGGTTATTGCCCATGTCGCCGCCGAAGGGATCGTTGGCGTCAGGGTTTCCCGCACGGTTCTGGTCATCGAGCGTCGGCAGGTTGTAGGTCGTGTTGCCGATCGTGGTCAGATTGATCGACAAAATCGCGGAGGAGAGCGCGTATTCGGGCAGGTAGCCGAAATTGTGGGATGGCGCGCCCATGTTAGTGGTGCCGCCCTGCGCAACGTAGAGCGTGTTCGTCGCCGGATCCAGCGCCATGCCGTTGGTGGCGTGATTCTCCTCCGAGCGCGGCAGCCCGCGCACCAGATCGAGCTTCACCCAACTGCTGCCGTTCCACGTCAGCCGCGAGATGATTCCGGAGTTGGTATCGAGATTGGTTTGGATGTTATTGTCGCCGCCGCCGATGCGCGGGTCGCTGGAGCTGACGTAGATGATGGGACTCGTCGCGGTACCGGTCACGAGAAGGCCGGTCACCAGCCGCGTGTTCACCGCCGTGTTGAGCGTTCCGTTGTCGTTGTGATTGGGAATAGATTGGATGGAGGTGATCGTCTGCGTCGCCGTCACCTTGAACTGGCCGGCGGCTTGCTGCGCGATCGTGTAGATCTTAATGACGCCATCCTGCTGCGCCACATAAAGCCGACCGTCCGGGCCAAACTGCAAAGACGTGGGGCTGCTGGAGCTGGTGCCGGCGACGATCGACTTGCTGAAACTGGGCGCGGTCGCCACATCCAGCGCGACTGCGGCGGCGCTGCTGAGGACCAGCCTCGGCTCGAGGCATTCAATCAAACACGTACGAAGATTCTTCAGGTTAAATCGCCTGGACACGGCACAAATTCTCCCATCCAATGCGTACAAGAAGCCCGCTGACGCACCCCCAAAGCGAAGCTCGAAGATAGTCAGAGTAATCGGTCCCAACAACGTCAATTCATTCGCAAAATCAGTTTCTTTTTTCAGTTTTCCGTTTATGACGCCTGTGCGGGCGATAGACGCGGAATAGTTTGAACATTTTCGCCGGCTCGCCGCCCCAAACGCCTCGCCCTACACTGTGCCGCCGGACGTAGGGCGGGATTTATCCTGCCGCTTCCGCTCGGAGAGCAAATCGATTGTCAAAACTGGAAATAGAATACAACACACCCGCGCCGGCCGGTGCCGCAAATATTCAGCGGACCGCCGCCCTGGCATTGGCCCTTGCCACGGTCTTCTGGGGCTGCGGCTTCACCTGGGCAAAAGCCGGCGCGGATGCGATCCATCGCATCACCGGCCTGCCGCAAGGATCAGGGTTCGGTCCAATCTTCCTGCTCGGCTGGCGATTCGGATTTGGCGGCGCGATTTGGATGATCCTCTTCCCCGCCGCGCGACGAGGGTGGAGCTTCAAATCGAGCGCGCGAGCCATGCTCCTGGGCGCGCTCTGCGCCGGCGGCTTGATCGTCCAACATATGGGGCTCGATCTCACCGACGAAAGCGTCAGCGCCTTTCTGACCAGCCTCACCATTCTCTTCGTCCCGCTGCTCGTGACGCTGATCGCGCGTCGCCCACCGCGCGCGGTGCTTTGGGTTGGCGTCGCACTTGCGACGATCGGCGTCTGGCTCATGACCGGCGCAAGCCCGTCAGGATTTCATCTTGGAGAGTTCCTCGGATTGCTCTGCTCGTTCTGCTTCGCGCTATATATCCTGGCCGTCAATGCGATTCTGCCGAAGGAAAGCTCCTGGCGAATGACCGGCGGCCAGTTCATCACCGTTTCCGTGATCTGCTTCGCCGTCAGCGCGACGATCGCCGGACGCGCGATGCGCCCGGCGATCGTCATTCGCCTTTTCTCCGAGCCGGCCGTATTCGTCAATCTGGTACTGCTTGCGATCTTTACGACTGTCATGGCCTTCGGCCTGCTGACGCATTTTCAGCCGCGCCTCGATCCGACGCGTGCCGCACTGATCTATTTGTTAGAGCCAGTTATCGCGGCGATTTATGCGGCCATGGCGGTAGGTCGCACTTTCCGACCGCTCGCAATCATCGGCGCAATCTTGATTCTGGCAGCCAACGCGTTTGTCGAGTTTGTTCTATCGAGGAAGAAGTCGCGAATAAAATAGCCAGAGGGGATAAGTAGGCAGAAGTCGGACAAGAGATCTTTGCGTTTCTGCCTGCCTACTTATTTTTGTCTCATTCCCTCTGACTACTCATTCATCCCCACCCGGTCACCAATGGTCATGATCATAATCGTGATGGTCATGCCAGTCGCCGCGGTCATGATCGTGCCATGCGTGGTGATCATGATCGTGATCGTCGTAATCGCAACCAACCAGCCACGGCGTGGCACAGAATCCAAGCAGCAAGACCCAGCCCGCCCATCGGGAACGTTTAGCAAACATGGCGTGCCTCCTTAAATCATTTCGGCCCGCGCGCCATTCGCGAGGGCGATATGTGTTACAAAGGCAAGTGCGGTGCCAAGCCCACCGGTTGAAACGTGAAAACGTGAAACGTGACAGTTATTCCTGACGCTCGTCACGTTCCACGTTCTCACGTTTCAGGTCGGTTTCAAAGCCCCGATTTCCCCTTCCGCATTGAATTCCCCGGCAATTTCCCCTACCATCCTTCCCTTCGTATTTCTGCCACCGCGCAGCCCGCTTCGCTATCAAGATTGCGATTATTGAAAGGACCGTTTGTATGCCGCTCATGACCACCAAGCCGATGTTTGATCTCGCCTATGACGGCGGGTTTGCGGTCGGCGCGTTCAATGTCAACAACATGGAGATCACCCAGGCGATCATCGACGCCTGCGCCGCCGAGAAGAGCCCGCTGATCCTCCAGATTTCCAAGGGCGCGCGCAAGTACGCGAAGATGAACTATCTTCGCCATATCATCCTGGCGGCGGTCGAAGAACATCCCGAGCTGCCGATCGCGATTCACCTCGATCACGGCGACACCGTCGATCTGGTCGATACCTGCCTGCGCGACGGCTTCACCAGCGTCATGATCGACGGCTCGCATCACCCCTATGAAGAAAACGTCCACCTGACCGCCGAAGCCGTGAAGCGCGCGCACGCCGCGGGCGTGGTTGTCGAAGCCGAGCTGGGCATGCTGGGCGGTATCGAAGAAGACGTCGTCGGACTCGATGCCGAAGAGTATGAAAAGAACGTCGAAAAGTTCCTGACCGATCCGAATGAGGCAAAGGATTTCGCGTCGCGCACCGGCATCGACAGCCTGGCGGTCGCCATCGGCACCAGCCATGGCGCATTCAAATTCAAGCATGAGGCGAAGCTCGCGTTCAATCGCATCGAGCAGATCATGAAGACCTGCCCCGGCCTGCCGCTGGTCATGCACGGCAGCTCATCCGTGCCGCAGGAATTCATCGACCTGGTCAACAACTACGGCGGCAAGATGCCCAACGCCAAGGGCGTTCCCGAAGATCAGATCGCGATGGCGGTGCAGAAGTACGGCGTCTGCAAAGTGAACATCGACACCGATCTTCGCCTGGCGCTGACCGCCAAGATCCGCGAAGTGTTCGCGACCAAGCCGGCGGAATTTGATCCGCGCAATTACCTTGGGCCCGGCCGCGAGGCGATCACCTCAATGGTCCGCCGCAAGCTGCACGTCCTCAACAGCGCCGGCAAGGCCGACAGCATCATCAAGCACTGGGAAAAACTCGGCAAGCCGCTGCCGGGGTATTACAAGAAGTAAGTAAGAGCGACGGACAAAGTCCGTGTCATTCCTGCCGCCGCGCAGCGCCATTCTCGTTTATCGGGGTTCAGATTAATTGTGTCGCTGTTAATCGCAATTTACGGAGCACCCGGAGTAACAGCACGACGAATACTTGACGAATTCCACATTGACGAGCCAATATTGCGAAAGCAGCGACACAATTAATCTGAACCCCGATAGCCGCCTTGCTTGCAAGGCGCGTCAGGCCAGCGTCTGTCGCCGATCGATCGTGGTAGCAATCCCGTGATGCTTGACGCGCCCTGCAAGCAGGGCGGCTAAACTTGCGCGGTCGAGCAATCTCGATACGACGTATTCATCCCGCGGAATGGGTCTGGGGCGAAGGCCGCGGGCGGTCCCACGTCGGCTCCTTACCGCTCAGGCCCGCGAAATTGATCCGGTCATACTCCGCATTTTGCTCCCGAAAATCATTCAGCGCCTGGCGTGCAGCAGTGAATTCGGTCTTGTCGCCGCTGTCCACAAAGCGCTCGTACGCGCGCTCAGCGGCGAGCAGAAGTTCCGCCTGCTTGAGTCCTTTCGCGAGCCATTCAATTCGCGCGCTGGCAGTTACATCTCCGGTCGCCTGGTTGCGGGCTTTGTCGAGGATCGCCGAAGCGCGGGCCATCACTGCAGGCGTAAAGATATCCGGCGCGACGACATAAAACGGCCCATAGGTTCCACCGCCGTATTTGCTCTTGGCTCGCGATACCTTTGTAAAATCGGGCGTCGGATAATCCGGGTAGATGGATTCCCACAGCGCAAAATATTCCTTGATCGACGCCGATGCCGGTCCAAACGCGCCGCAGAATTCATTTACCACGCTGTCCACCGATGCGTCCGGATGATTCAGGATTTTCGCCAGCATGTAGAGCGTCGGCCCCTGCGTGGAATACTGCCCTGTGAGGGAATCGAAATCCGTTCCCTTCATTCCATGCGCCCTCGCGAACTTCAAGTCTTCACCCATCGTCCGCGCATAGAAGACCGGAAAATTCGGCGCTTGCAGCGTAAAGTTGGGACGGAGAAACAGCTCGCATCCGGTGGCGGCCCACCCGCTCCAATCTTTGCGGAAGATTTCTGATTCGATCTTGCCATAAGGAAACACCGCCTGCGGCACGATGCCGCACAAGACGTTGGCGTTGAGCTTCTCGCGAAGCGGGGGTTTGCGATAATTGTCATAGACGTAGCTGACGACCTTCACATCCGGCCGCGATTTGGCCGCCTCCTCGGCGATCGTCCGCCAGAAGCGCGCGTAGCGATCGGAGAGTGACCCCATCTGCAACATCCAAAGCCCGCGATTCCCTTTTCGTCCCTCGAACACATCGAGCATCGCCTGGCGGCGCTGATCGAACGGAACGGGATTGTCGGGATCAGGGGCATCCCAGGAAAGACAGCGATCACACGCGCAGCCGGCCCATCCGTCGTTTTCGCAGACGTTCAGGAATACGGGCGAGCCGCGCGATTTCCAGTCGGAGATCATCTGGTTCCACAGCGCCGGCTCCGAGACGCACATGTGAACATATTGAGGATCGTTATCGGTGTTCGGGTCGAGCCGGCGCGTGCCGTCGGGGAGCATATTGAAGAATTCCGGGTGAGTTTCGCCAAATCGCGGCCAGTAATTGCCAAACGAGTGCCCGTAAGATGGCTGCACGCTGCGGCCAAAGCGCTGGCGTTTGAGCCAGATGCGTTCCCCTTCGGATTTTCCACTGCGCCATTGCTTGAACCAGAGGAGCGGCCGCACGGTCGCATCCGCCGGCGCAAACGCGAGATTTGTCTGATGCGGAATCACCTCTCCCAGCTTTCCGGGCCAGAGCCAGCGTACCTTCATCTGCTCTTCCAGCAGATCGTAGACGCCAAAGAGCGTTCCTTCGTGCGTGTCGAGATCGAGCGGATTGCCGCGCCCGTCTTTGCCGGCGATGAACAGGTCCCGGCCGACTGTCTTGACGATGTAGCTGTTCCCCGGCAACGAAGATGCATCGATCCCGGCGGCGGCGGTGACCTTACAGTTCCCCAGATAGACATGCGAACCGGGAGGTATAAGCTGATCTTCAACGACAATCGGCAGCGTCGCGCCGGTCGAAATCTCGACATGATATTGCAGCTCGCGAGCCGCGTATTGATCGACCGGCAGCGCATTTTGCGGAACCACAATCGATGCCGCCGGCTTACCGATTTGAACGATGTCAATGGCTGAGGCAATCCGGCACGCGGCCGCTAGAATAATTGCTAACATCAGCCGCGCGGCCATCGCCGGTCTTGCGATGTGTAGAGTTTTCATAAGCATTGATACCGTTGATTCGGCCGGTGCGATGAAAACTGTTCGCGGTAATCGACATCCATGCGTGAAGCGTTCGAACAAGCAATCCAACACCATCAAGCTGGAAGGCTTGCCGAAAGCCAGGCTTTGCTGCGCCAAGTTTTGGAGCAACGTCCCGACCATGACGGGGCACTCTATCTGATGGGCATCGTCCAGCATCAGACGGGCCAGAACGCCGCGGCGGTCGATCTCATTCGCCGCGCGATCGCGATCAATCCACGACATTCAATCTACCACGCAAATCTTGGCGTCATTTTCGCCGCGATGGGCGATGCGGATGGCGCGATGGCTGAATATCAGCAGGCGATCGCGCTCGATCCGTCGCTGGCCGATGCGTACAACAGCATCGGCAACCTTCTGGTGGACCGCGGGCAATTGGAGCCGGCGATCGCGGCATTCGAGCGGGCGATCGCGCTGCGGCAGAACTATGCCGAGGCGCTGAGTAATCTGGGAAATGTGCTGGCCCGGCGAGGACGTCTGGACGAGGCGATTCCCTATCTCCAGCGCGCCTGCGCCCTCAAGCCCGATTCGGCCGATCTGTTCAACAATCTTTGCAATGCGCTCTCCAATCGCGGCCGTTTCGAGGAAGCGATTCGCGCCGCTCAGCGGGCGATTGCCCTGCGCCCTGATTTTGCCGAAGCGCACAATAATCTGGGCATCACCTATTTCCGCCAGGAACGGATGGCGAACGCGATTGCCTCGTATCGGCGCGCTCTGGAGCTGAGGTCGAACGTCGCGGATTTTCACAGCAATCTCGGCATGGCGCTGCGGCGGACGGGTCAGGCCGCCGAGGCTGTCGCCGCCAGCCAGCGCGCGGTCGAGCTGACTCCCTCCTCGCCTGATCTGCTCACCAATCTTGGAAATGTTCTGGTCGAGTGCGGCCAGATGGATCGCGCCGTCAGCTATTACCGCAAGGCTCTGGAGATCAATCCCTCGCACGCGATGTCGTGGGATGCGTTGCTCTTCTCGCTGCATTTTGACCCCGCGCAGGATGCCGCCTCTATTTTTCAGGAGCATCGCAAATGGGGCGAGCAAGTGAGCCGGGATATTCGCGTGATGCCACCGGCGAAGGTGGATCCGAATCCCAACGGGCGACTCCGCGTCGGCTACATCTCCGGCGATTTTCGTGAGCACAGCGCGACGCACTTCACGATGCCGCTGCTGGCCAATCACGATCGCGACGCATTTGAGATCACCTGCTACAGCACCACGACGCAGCCGGATATGTACACGTCGAAGCTGCAACGCCTTGCCCATCATTGGATCGACGCCGCCGGCATTGACGATGAGCGTCTGGCCAGTCGCATTCGCGAAGATCAGATCGATATTCTCGTCGATCTGTCGTTGCACACCGCGGGCAATCGCCTGCTGGCTTTTGCGCGCCGGCCGGCGCCCGTTCAAGCGACGTGGCTCGGCTACGTCGGCACGACCGGCTTGCCGACGATGGACTGGCGATTGAGCGATCGCTTCATCGATCCCCCTGACCGCGACGCCATCAATGGGCAGTACTATTCGGAAAAGACAGCGCGGCTTCCCGATTGTTACTGGTGCTACGATCCGCTGACCGACGAGCCGGCGGTGAGCGAGCTGCCGGCGACGATCCATGGCCGCATCACTTTTGGTTGCCTCAACACGTTCGCGAAAGTGAGCGATGTGACGCTCGAACTTTGGGCCGGCGTGCTGATGGCTAATCCCGAATCGCGGCTCATGTTCTTCGCGCCGCCTGGCCCGGCGCGCGAAAGGCTTCGCGCGGGACTTCTCGCACATAGCATCGATGAACGCCGCATTGGTTTCGTCGATCGCCAACCGCGCCCGCAATATCTTGAAACATATCAGCAGATCGACATTTGCCTCGACACGTTTCCCTACGGCGGCGGCACAACGACTTTCGACGCGCTTTGGATGGGCGTGCCGACCATCACGCTCGCCGGCACGACCGCCATCTCGCGCGCGGGGCGCACGATTCTATCGAACATCGGGCTGGACGATCTGGTTGCAAACACACGCGCGCAATACATCCAGACGGCAACTCAACTCGCCGCTGATCTGCCGCGCCTCAAGCGGCTTCGCGCTGAATTGCGGCAGCGGCTCGAAACCTCGCCGCTCATGGATGCCCCGCGATTCGCGCGAGGAGTCGAGGCGGCGTACCGCATGATGTGGCACAACTGGTGCGCTAAGCGCGGCTGACAATAGTCACTTAAATCCTGTTCTCCACGGTGCCACAGGTCGGTGCCACAGGTCGGCGTACTCGCAGACCTGTGCCTTCGCGGCTACTCTCAAAGCACGAGTCTGGGAGTACCGCGACCTGTGGCACCACTTGGCGCGCCTTCGTCGACGCGGAGAACTCTTCTGGCTCTCGATAATGGTATCGGCTGTCTTGGGAGCAACTGGGTGAACGACATCACCATCATCACGCCGTGGCTCGATCACCCCGAGTTCATCGCTGACTATGAGCAGGCGGTGAACTCTCCCGGCGCGGAAGTGATCGTCATCGATAACGGCTCAGCGACATCCAACGCGCAGCTGCTTCGTGCGATGGTTGACCGCCTCAATGGCAAATACATCCGCAACGAGGAAAACCGCTGGTTCTCCGCGGCGAACAATCAGGGCCTCAAGATCGCGACGGGCCGGATCATTCTCTTTGTTAACAACGACATTTCCGCGACAGCCGGATGGCTCGATCCGATCCGCCGCGATGTCACTGATGCCGGGCTGTTTGGTCCCACCATTCGCCAGGAGCGTGTCGATCAGCTTTCGATCGATTACATCGAAGGCTCCTGCATCGCCGCGCTGCGGGAGATCTGGAATCGCCTGGGTGAATGGAACGAGCGGGCGTTTCGGATGAATCATTGCGAGGATGTCGAGCTGTGCATCCGCGCCGTGCGCGCGGGGCTTTCGCTGAACAAGACTGATTGGGCCTTTGTGCACAAGGGCAACGGAACCGGCCACACCGTTCCTGCGAACGCCGCCGGCGCGGCGCACAACCGTCGCGTGCTGGCGGCAATCGTGCGCGGGGAGGCGCCAATCTGCGCGCCGGATGCGCCGAATTCGGCGGCACCTGCGCTTCAGCTTCAGGCCTATCTCAAGAACGGCCGCCTTCCCGATGCGGAGCGCGATTTCCGGGAGGCGCTGCAGCGCGAGCCGCGCCGCGCGGATTTGTGGATGGATTTCGGCGCCGTCTTGCGCGCCGCCGGGCGCTTCGAGGCGGCGGCGGATGCTTTCACGCAAGCGATGCGGCTCGATCCGCGCCTGGAACTTCGCGCCTTCACCGAAATCGGCGCCGCCTGCAGCGCCGCCGAGCGGCACGCGCCGGCGATCGAAGCCTTCATGCAGGTCGTTCTCCGCCGGCCTGATTCGCCGCCGGCCTTGTGCAATCTCTCGGGGGCATTGCATCGCGCCGGCCAAAATGCCCGCGCCAAGCAAGCCGCCCGCGAAGCGCTGCGGGTCGACCCCTCTTGCGCGCTGGCACATTTAAAGCTCGCGAATGTGCTGATCAGTGAGAATCGCCCGCAAGACGCAATTGCAGCTGCCAAAGACGCAATTCGCCTGAACCAGAACGACGCCAGCGCCTGGTGCGTGTTAGCCGAGGCACATCGAGCCTTGGGCAACCCAGGCGAAATGCTCGCCGCCTATGACCGGGCGTTGGAAATCGATCCTGACAACGTTGCGATTCAACATATTCGTGCTGCGCTCAAGAAGTAGATCGCGGTTAGAGAGACACGGGGACGCGGGGACAGAGAAGAAGTCGCGCCTGGAGAGGTGGACCTTCGGTCCGACCGCTACGCGGAGAAGCTCTCTTTTATTCCCCTTCGTGCCTTCGTGCCTTCGTGCCCTCGTGCCTCCGTGCCTTCCGCCCTCTGTGCCTTTCATTTCCGCCTTCTGACTACTGCCTACTTATTCACTCTTATGCCCTCTGCTCCGAAAACTGGCAACTCCGCCGCCATTGACGATAATCCGCGCTCATGAAACGTCCGGCCATCTTCTTCGACCGCGATAACACGCTGATTCGCAACGACGGATATCTGGGCGACCCGGCGGGCGTTGTGCTTGTCGAGGGCGCCGCCGACGCCGTCGCGCGGCTGCGCTCCTTCGGCTACGCGATCGTCACCTTCAGCAATCAGAGCGGCGTCGGGCGCGGGATGTTCACCGAAGACGCCGTCCGCGCCGTCAACGCGAAAATGGATGAGCATCTGCTTCAGCAGAATTCCAGCGCGATCATCGATGCGCATGAGTTTTGCCCGTATCACCCGGATGCCACGGTCGAAGCGTATCGGCAGGACAGCGATCTGCGCAAACCCAAGCCCGGCATGATCCTCAAGGCCGCCGAGGAAATGGGGCTTGATCTTTCGCAAAGCTGGGTGATCGGCGACGCTCCGCGCGATATCGAAGCGGGCCGCGCCGCAGGGTGCAAGACGATTCTCTTTCACGATTCGAAGCTGCCGCCGTCGGAGGCGGCGCGGGAAGCGGCGATTGGCGAGCCGGATTATGCGGTGCCTTCGTTGCGGCGGGCGGTGGAGTTGATCGGGCGGCAGACGCCGGGGGCGATTCCGGAGCCGGTTGTATCGCAGCAATCCGCGAAGCCGCAAGCGGCAACGGACAGCGAGACATCCGCAGCCGCGCAATCGAATGACGACGAAGCCGCGGTAAGCCGGAGAATCGAACCGACGGGCCAGCAGCGCGCCTCGGCGGCGTCGGCGGTCCGCGCCGCCGTCGAAGCCCGCCGGAGCGGCGCGGCATCCGCTCCGACGGCGCAAACCGGCAGCCTCCCCAACGCACGCCTCGAGATCCTCGCGCAGCAAATCCTCGACGAGCTGCGCCGACATCGGCACGTCGCCGAGGGGGATTTCTCCGTCAGCAAGCTATTGGCGGGCATCATGCAGGTCCTCGCCGGCGCGATCCTGTTTCTCTCGTTCCTCTACCGCTCCGACCCGGCGACGATGCAGCCGATCATGCTGCTGGCGATTTTCCTGCAAGTCTTCACCGTCGCCCTGCTGATCATGGGACAACAGAAGCAATAGAATGGATTCCGGGAGCGTGTCGTATGGCTCAGCAACTGAGGACAAATCCAACCGCAAGCCACGAACGTGGTGATGAACTTATCTCTTACGAAGAGTTCCTCGAAACAACGGACGGCGTACACGCCGAATGGGTTGATGGGAGGATCATTCCGATGTCCGCCGTTTCTGATGCGCACCAGGGCCTTAAGGGCTATGTCGACCATGTCCTCAGGACCTACGTCGAAGAATTCGATTTGGGAGAAGTTCGTGATGAACCATTTCAGATGAAGACCGGCCCTGACCTTCCGGGCCGCTCACCAGACGTGATGTTCATTGCAAAGAAGAACCTAAAGCGATTGAAGAGGATGTATCTGGATGGTCCCGCCGACCTGGTTATTGAAGTCACCAGCCCCGGAACGCGCTTAGTTGATCGCGGTGCAAAGTATTACGAATACGAGCGAGGAGGAGTGCGCGAATATTGGCTACTCGATCCTGAACGCAAGCTCGCGGAATTCTACATTCTCGATCGCAACCGCATTTACCGGCCCGCCACCCTTGAAGCCGGCGGCATCTTCCGCAGCAGCGTGCTGAAAGGATTCTGGATAGAAGTCGGCTGGCTCTGGAATCGCTCGCGCCCGACCGCGGCCAAGCTGCTCAAGGCGTGGAGCGCGAAATAAGGAAGTCGGCGGGCAGTGCCCGCCCTACGATCGCGCTCTCCGTAGGGCGGGCACTG
>DATBDZ010000136.1:0-1903 GCA_036276235.1 Humisphaera sp.
GGCCGGCTGCTCGGCCCCGATGGCCAACCCTTCGCAAACGCTCTCATTCAAGTGGCCTACGACTCCCCGCCCGCGGGAACGGACGCCGAAGGCCGCTTCACCCTCATGGTTCCCCCCGGCCGCGAGTTTCACATGGGCGGCGTCAAAGGGCGGCAGGAATTTGATACCGACGTTAACAAACTCAAGATCGTGCCCGGCGAGATCAAGGACCTGGGCGATGTGCATTACAAGGAGTATCAATAGCTTTAGAACCCTCGCCCCTGTACTCAGGGGAGAGGGCAGGGTGAGGGGACAGCGGATCGCAATATGACGTGATTCGCAAGTGGATGCGTTCGTCCCCTCACCCCGGCCCTCTCCCCTGACTACAGGGGAGAGGGAGAAAGATCGCGATGATCGAATCAGATTCCAATCCTCCCGCAAACCCTTGGGCGCGCTATCGCCCGAGCGACGCCGCACCTTGGGATCTTCGTCGCGTGGTGCATCTGCATCGGCGGGCGGGATTTGCCGCGGCTTGGCGGGAAATTCAGCGCGATCTTCGTGACGGGCCCGACGCCGCGATCGATCGGCTGCTGGCGGGCAATTCGCGCATCGACGGAATTCCGCAACATTTTGATGAGCTGGCCGCGCGCATCGGCGACGCGGCGGTCGTCGCCAATGATGCGGATCGGCTCAAAGCCTGGTGGCTTTATCGGATGCTCTTTTCGCCCGATGTGCTGCGCGAGCGGCTGGTGCTGATGTGGCATGGACACTTTGCCACCAGCCAGTTCAAGGTCCGCGATCTGGCGGCGATGCGGGCGCAGAACGAGCGGTTCCGCTCGCTGGCGATGGCGCCGTTCGGAAAACTTCTGCGCGAGATGCTCCACGACACGGCGCTTCTCGTGTGGCTCGATGCGCCGTCGAATCGAAAGGGCCACGCCAACGAAAATCTCGGCCGCGAGCTGATGGAATTGTTTACGCTTGGGATCGGCAACTACAGCGAGCAGGATGTGAAGGAGGCGGCCCGCGCGCTGACCGGCTGCTCTGTCGCCGATGATACCTACCGCTTCCGCCCGGAATGGCACGATGAAGAGGAGAAGATGATCCTCGGCCAGAGCGGCAACTTCAACGCCGACGATCTGGCCGGCATCCTGCTCGCGCAGCCAGCGACGTCAACTCGGCTCGCCCAGCTTCTCTGCAAGACCTTCATGGGCGAGAATGTCGTCGATGAAGCGGCGATGAATTCGCTGGCTACCGGTCTTCGCGAGCATGATCTTGATATCCATTGGGCGATCGAAACGCTGCTGCGCTCGGAATTGTTTTTCAGCGATGCCAACATCGCCACGCATGTGTGCGGGCCGGTGGAGTACATTGTCGGGGCGGCTCACTCGCTTCAACTTTTCGATCCGCCGCCGAGTACGTTGCTGCTCGCCGAGTGGGCCAAGCGGCTGGGGATGGAACTTTTCTATCCGCCTAATGTCGGCGGGTGGACCGGCGGCCGCGCATGGCTCACCACCCGCACGATCCTGGCCCGGGCGAATTTTGCCGCCGCCCTGGCCGCGGGGGAGCTTTGCCTGTTGATCGCACCGCCGGACTTCGCCGGACTTTTGAAAGAGAACGCGAATCCGGCGGATTTAGCGCAGGCGCTGGCGTTCTTCAATGATCTGCTGAGCGGCGGACGCCTGGATGCACCTCGCCTCGCGGAAATCAGCGCGCAGGTAAAATCGATCGACACGAAATCCGAACAATTGCGCGGCGCGGTAGCGCTGCTGCTGGGCGGGCCGGAGATGCAATTATGTTGAACCGCGCCCGCCGAATCTCGGAATCCGTCATGCCGACGGGCCGCGTGATCGCGGCACACCCGCGAAACACGAAAACGGCGGGCAGTGCCCGCCCTACGAAGACGCGGCGCGTAGGGCGGGCACTG
>DATBDZ010000137.1:0-10264 GCA_036276235.1 Humisphaera sp.
CGATTCCATCAGCAACCCCAACGACGTGGACCTCTTCAAATTCACCGTGTCGGCCGGACAGAAACTCAGCTTCGACATCGACATCCCCGGCGGCAGCGCGCTGTATTCCTACATTGAGATCATCAACTCCGCCGGCCAATACATCACCTACAATGCCGCCGGCACTGCGCCCGGCGAGACATACGACCCGCATCAGTCGTACCTGGAGTACACGTTCACAACCGGCGGCACGTATTACGTCGCCGTCGCGTGCAGCGCGAACGAGAACTTCAACCTCCTCACCGGCGGCAGCGATCACGCGGGAGTCAGCGGCACCAGCGGCGCGTATTCGCTGACGATCCGGAATCTTTAATTGGCCAAGAACGCGACCGATCCTGTCCCAATCCGATGCGAAAAAAACTAGGACGCAGCTAGATTAAAACTAGCTGCGTCCTAGTTTTTCTCCGCGGCAGTTGGGTTCTGCAGGCGTCCGCCTATAATCGCCGGCATGCCCGGCCAATCTCCTCTGAACCTGCGGATCGACCAGATCATCGGCCTTGGAAAGCCTGCGCTTTCTTTCGAATTCTTCCCTCCCAAAACCGAGGCGGGATTCGGGTCGCTCTTTCAGACCGTCAATGATCTCAAGCCCGTGCAGCCGACCTATGTTTCCGTCACGTACGGAGCCGGCGGCAGCACGCGCGAGAAGACTGTTGGGCTCGTTCAGCGCATTCAGAATGAGGCGGGCATTCGCTCGATGGCGCATCTCACCTGCGTCAGCCATACCGTGGACGAGATCAGCCATGTGCTCGACGATCTCTGGAACGGCGGCATTCGTAACGTCCTCGCCCTGCGCGGCGATCCACCAGCGGGGCAAAGCCAGTTTGTCGCGACCGAAGGCGGCTTCGCCTACGCCGACCAGCTCGTCAGCTACGTGCGCGGCCGCCACGATTTTTGCATCGGCGTCGCCGGATATCCGGAGGGGCATCCGCAATGCCTCAACCTGACGCGCGACCTGGAGCATCTCAAAAAGAAAATCGACAACGGCGGCTGCTTCATCATCACGCAGCTATTTTTTGACAACGCAGACTTTTACCGCTTTCGCGACGCCGCCCGCGCGATGGGAATCAAGGTGCCGATCGTCGCCGGCATCATGCCGATTTTGAATGTCGCGCAGATCAAGCGATTTGTGTCGATGTGCGGCACGAAGATTCCTCAGCCGCTGCTGGTCAGACTCGAAGGCCTCGAGCAAGACGCCGAGGCGGTCCACGCCGCCGGGGTCGATTACGCGATTGGGCAATGCAAGGATCTGCTAAACAATTCAACCGACGGCCTGCACTTCTACACGCTCAACAAGAGCAAGGCGACCGTGCAGATTTGCAAAGCGCTGGACTACGGCCATGCGTTTTGATCTAAATGGGATTTCGCGATTTCCGGATACAGAAAACTTTGATCCCGCTCGGTCGGGTGCCACAGGTCGGCGTACTCGCAGACCTGTGCCCTCCGCGCGAGCCGGACGCACAGGTCTCGGAGTACCGCGACCTGTGGCACCCAAGAGTCGGACAAGTCTTAGGAGCGCTCCATGATCTTCAACCGCGTCATCGCTTCCGCTTCGATCGTCTTGGCCTTTCAAGTTTCCCTCCAGGCTCAGACCATCGCGCCCGTGCCAGTCACCATCACCGTCGATGCCGGCCACGCGAGCGGCAACCTCAAGCCAATCTGGCGCTGGTGCGGCTATGACGAGCCCAATTACACCTACGCGCCCAACGGCAAGAAGCTGGTCGGGCAGTTTTCCGGCGACAGGAACTCGCCGTTCGGGCCCGCCTACTTTCGCGCTCACAATCTTCTGGTGACCGGCGACGGCAGCGCAAAGCCAAAGTGGGGCTCGACCAACGCTTACACGGAAGATGCCGCCGGCAATCCGGTTTATGACTGGACGATTATCGACAGGATTTTCGACACCTATATTGACGCGGGCGCCAAGCCTTATGTGCAGGTGGGTTTCATGCCCAAGGCGCTTTCGCTTCGGCCTGAACCTTACGAGCATCAATGGACCCCCGCGGCCGGGGGGCAGCTATTTACCGGGTGGACAACGCCGCCGAATAATTATGACAAGTGGCGCGAGCTGAATTACCAGTGGGCGAAGCACTGCGTCGAGAAATACGGGATGGACGAAGTGAAACGCTGGTACTGGGAGATCTGGAACGAGCCGAACATCGGGTACTTCACCGCCGCCCAGCGCGGCGGCAACAAGGTGCAGGATTACTGCAAGATGTGGGACTACGCCGCCGACGGCATCCGCAAGGCGATTCCCGATGCGATCATCTCCGGCGCGGAAACCGCCGGCGACGGAGGCGCCTTCCAGCGCGAATTCATCGACCACTGCATCAACGGCACCAACTACGCCACCGGCAAGCACGGCTCGCCGCTGGGGATGATCTCGTTTCATGCGAAGGGGAACATGGGCAGCTCGCAGCAATTCCGCGACCGCGGGTTTGTGCGCATGGGCGTGGCGGCCCAGCTCGCGACGATCAACGCCGGCTTCAACATCGTCCGCGCGCAGCCGCAGACCGCGTCGTTGCCCGTGGTCATCGGCGAATCAGATCCGGACGGCTGTGCCGCCTGTCAGGCGTACGAAGGGCTTCATCCGGAGAACGCATATCGCAACGGCTCGATCTTCGCCGCCTACACGATCGAGCAGCTCACGCGCACGATGGATCTGGCGGATCGCGCGAAGGTGGACATCAAGGGAGCCGTCACCTGGGCGTTTGAGTTTGAGAATCAGCCGATCTTCGCCGGCTTCCGGACCTTGGCCACCGATGGCATCGCGCTGCCGGTGCTCAACACATTTCGCATGCTCAACAAAATGGGAACGCAGCGCCTGACGGTGAATTCCACCGGCGACGTGGGCCTCGACGCCATCACGCGGCAAGGCGTGCGCGGACCCAGCTCCGATATCCACGCCCTCGCCTCGCGCGACGACCGCCGAATCACGATCATCGCCTGGAACTATCACGATGACGAAGTGCCCGGCCCGCAGGCCGAAGTAACGCTAAACGTCGGCGGACTTCCCGCGGATGTGACCAAGCTGACTCTCACCGAATCGCGAGTGGACGACACACACTCCAACGCCCACACGGTCTGGAAGAACATGGGCTCCCCCAAGACGCCGACACCGGAGCAACGAGCACAAATCGAGGCGGCGTCAGAATTGGCCACGCTGCGCTCGGGAATCGACGTACCAGCAAAAGACGGCACAGCCGCGATCAAACTAACGCTGCCGCGCGAGGCGGTGAGCTTGATTGAGCTGCGGTGGTAAAGGCGGCACCGCAACCGCGGCGCGCTTGGTGGTAGAAACCGCGAACACCACTCACCGTCATGCTGAGGTACTCCGAAGCATCTGGCCTATTCGCGCGAGTCAGCCAGATGCTTCGGAGTACCTCAGCATGACAGTTCCAACGGTGAGAGCGTGTGGGGAATGTCACGCCTAAAAATCCTTGCGGATGCTCGATGTGTCGCCTCCGGTCAGTCTTCTGGCATCCGCAATCCATTCCGCTAAACTTCCCTTGACCACAATTCCCCATCAGGCGAGAGGAGCCATCCATGACAGACGGCCCGGCGAAGATCGATTATGCATCAGCGTCATTGTTAGGTGCGCCGCCTCTGGACATGGGCGTGCGCCTGCGGCTTTCGGTGATGATGTTCCTCCAATTCGCGGTGTGGGGATCGTGGTTTGTCGTGTTTGGCAACTACGTTCTGGCTCCCGCAAGCCACGGCGGACTTGGATTCAGCGGCAGCCAAAACGGAAGCCTTTACGGAACGATGGCGCTGGGCGCGATCATCTCGATGATGGTCGCGGGGCAACTCGCCGACAAGGTGCTCGCCAGCGAGTACCTGATGGCGATCTTCCATCTCGGCGGCGCGGGGCTCCTTTATGCGATGTCGCAGATTCACGACTACGACAAGCTCTGGTGGGTGGCGCTTGCGTACGCGTTGCTCTACAACCCGACGCTCGCGATCTCAAACTCACTGGCGTTCGCAAACGTCCCGGATGCCACGCGCGATTTTCCGACGCTGCGCGTGCTCGGCACCATCGGCTGGATCGTCGCGAGCATGTCGGTCGACATCGTCCTGCCTAAAGGCGCCGCGGAAACGAACAAGCCGTTGATCATGGCGGCGATTGTGTCGGCGGGCTTGGGCGTGTTTAGCCTCGTGTTGCCGCACACTCCTCCTTCCGGCAAACAGGGAGATGCGCTTCCGTTCCTCCGCGCGTTCAAACTGCTTCTGGAGCCCAGCTTCGGCATCTTCTTTGGCATCAGCTTCGTCATCACGATCGCGCTGGCGTTTTATTATGGGTTCGCCGCGCCGTATTTGGGAAGCCTGGGGGTGAAGGCCATTCCTTCGACGATGAGCCTTGGCCAATGGTCGGAGATTGGCTTCATGCTGCTGCTGCCGTTTGCCCTGAAGAAATTCGGCATGAAGGGCGTGCTGATCGTCGGCATGGCGGCGTGGGCGACTCGCTATGGGCTGTTCAGCATCGGGCACCCCTTTGCCCTGGTGGTGATCGGCGTTGCATTGCACGGCGTCTGCTTCGACTTCTTCCTTGCCGCCGGATTTATTCACACCGATAACAAAGCGCCAGAATCGATTCGTGGGTCCGCACAGGCGCTGTTTAGCTTCCTCACCTATGGCGTTGGCATGTGGATCGGCAACGTCGTGTCTGGCCGCATCGTTGACATGTTTACGGTAAACGAGGTTCGCAATTGGTCGCGCATCTGGGCGGTGCCGGCGATCGGTGCAGCCATCTGTCTTGTGTTGTTCATCGTCCTTTGGAACGACAAGCCGGGCAAGGTGGAAGAAGAGGCCGCGAGTTTCCCCGTTGAGCCAATTCCAGAGGCATAGCCGCCTGCGGCAATCTGGCGCTGCGCAAAACCGTGACGGCGGCTATGATGGGTCGTATGCGTCGGGCTTTATATACTGGAACATTGCTGGCGTGGGGGCTTTGGTTTGGCGGGCTGGTCACGCTGTTTCTGGCGGTGACGTCGATCTTTCGCACGTTCGACCAGCAGCGCGACATCGCCGGCCAGGCGGCTGCCGGGGTCTTTCGCATCTTTAACTGCTATTGCCTGGGCGTCTGCGCCGCGGCACTGGTGCTGAACTTCCTCTGGTGGCTTGCCGGCCGCTCGGGACGCAAACTGGTTGTGTTTACTCTGTTCGCATTGGCGACGGTCGCCGCCGTGTATGTGGCGGCGGTTCTCACGCCGAAGATGGAAAGCATGCGGCTGGAACACCGGACACATCTGCCCGAGTTCGCCCGCCTTCACGGAATGGCAATGGTCGTCTATCTGGGTGAAACGATTCTGATTTTCCTGGCCGGCGTGACCCTCCCCTGGGCCGCCCGCTCGGGCGCGGATGGTCGCAGCCATCCGCCTTCGGCGCTGCAGATTTAGCTGATCGTAGGGTCCGCCTTGGCGGACAACGAGCGACGCCGTTCTCACGATCACGTCCGCCAAGGCGGACCCTACGAGATTCCCTTCCCATTTGATCTGTGAATACAATTCATCCAGTGGCTGGTCACTCGTCCCAGGATGCTGCCGAACACACGCGCGTCGCGGCCGCGCCGCGCAATGAGCCAGTCGCCGACGAATCCGTTATCCGCCAGCTCGGCCACGAGCTCTTTTCCCGCGCTCGGCGGCCCTCGCGGCACACTTTTCCGGCGCAGCGGGCCTGGCGGCGGATCCTCAACGATCCGCGCTGGGACGACATGCTCATGAGCTTCTCGATGCGCGACGAGCGGCTCAAAGCCCAGCTATTTCGCTTCATTGATGTCTTGCCCGTTCTCGATTCACCGCGGCAGATTAATCAGCATCTGGTCGAATACCTCTGGCCGGTCCGCAAGCAATTGCCGCTCGGCGGCGCGCTGGAACTGCTTCCGCGCGGGGGATGGCCGGGCCGCGCGCTGGCCTCGCTCACCCGCGCCGGCGCATCGCGCATGGCGCGGCGATTCATTGCCGGAAGCAATATCCGCGAAGCCGCCCAGACAATTCTGACCCTTCGGCGCCGCACGCTGGCTTTCACGATCGATCTGCTGGGCGAGGCGGTGCTATCCGAGCCGGAGGCGCTCAAATATCAGCAGGCTTATCTGGAATTGGTCGAAGGTCTGGCCGATCGCGCCAGCTTCTGGCCGGATGTGGAGCTGCCGGATTATGACCACGTCGGCCGCATTCCGACGGTGAATGTGTCGGTGAAGCTTTCATCGCTTTACAGCCAGTTTGACCCGATCGATCCGCCGACCACCAGCCGCGCCGTGCGCGAGCGGCTTCGGCCGATTCTGCGGCTGGCGCGCCAGCGCGGCGTCTTTGTCAACATCGACATGGAGCAGCACGCTTTCAAAGACGTGACGCTCCAGATCTTCCGCGAAATTTTCGCCGAGGAGGAGTTCCGCGATTGGGCCGATGTCGGCATCGCGATCCAGGCGTATCTTTGCGAGACGCCCGATGATTTACAGAACCTTGCACAATGGGCACAAGAGCGCGGTACGCCGATCTGGGTGCGGCTGGTGAAGGGCGCCTACTGGGATTACGAAGCCGTCATCGCGGCACAGAATGATTGGCCGCTTCCGGTTTGGCCGCACAAGGCCCAAACCGATGCCTGCTTCGAGGCGATGACAACGTTTCTCATGGAGCGATCGCAGCTCCTTCGCCCGGCGATCGCCAGCCACAACATCCGCAGCATCGCCCATGCTTTGGCCGAGGCGAAGCGATTGCAGCTTCCGCCGCGCAGCTTTGAGTTTCAGATGCTGTATGGCATGGCCGACCCGATCAAGAGCGCGCTGACCTCGATGGGCCAGCGCGTGAGGGTCTACACGCCGTTCGGGCAGCTTCTGCCAGGGATGGCGTACCTCGTGCGGCGCTTGCTCGAAAATACGTCCAACGAATCGTTCTTGCGGGCCGGCTTTCACGAACGCCGGCCCGAGGAGCAATTGCTGATGAGTCCGAATCTGATCGTGCAACGGGAACAGAAACTGATGGCGCCAAAGGCCGATGGAAATGGCCGCGCGCGGGTGGCACAGCCTTTTCGAAACGAACCACTCGCCGAATTCAGCCGCGAAAACAATCGCCACGCGATGCGCAGCGCGCTCGATCTGTTCAAGCTGAATCTGGGCCGCTCGCATCCGCTGGTGATCGGCGGCGCGAGCGTCGAAACCGGCAAGTGGATGGAATCGGTCAATCCATGCTACCCAGGCCAGATCGTCGGTCGATGCGCCAGCGCCACCGCCGATCGCGCGAGCGCCGCCATCGCCGCGGCAAAGGCAGCATTTCCCGCGTGGCGTGATACGCCCGTCGCCCAGCGCGCGCGTTTACTCCGAAACGCGGCCCAGATTCTCCGGCGGCGGCGATGGGAGCTGAGCGCGATCGAAGTATACGAAACCGCCAAACAATGGCGCGAGGCGGATGCCGACGTGGGCGAGGCGATCGACTATTGCGAGTACTACGCCCGCGAAGCCTTGCGGATATCGATCCCGCAGCGCCGCGACGTTCCCGGCGAGGAAAACAGTTATTTCTACGAGCCGCGCGGCGTCACCACCGTCATCGCGCCGTGGAATTTCCCGCTGGCAATTCTTTGCGGCATGACCACGGCTGCCCTGGTCACCGGCAACACCGCCATCATGAAGCCCGCCGAGCAGTCGCCGATCATCGCCGCGAAATTGATGGAGGTTTTCATCGAAGCCGGCTTCCCGCCCGGCACGGTGAATTATCTTCCCGGCGTCGGCGAAGAGATCGGCGCGACGCTCGTGCAGCATCCGGATGTGGCGACGATCGCCTTCACCGGATCGCGCGCCGTCGGCCTGCTCATCCAGCGCCAGGCGGCGGAAGTCTCCGATGGCCAGGACCACATCAAGCGCGTGATCACCGAGCTTGGCGGGAAAAACGCCGCCATCGTCGATGACGATGCGGACCTGGACGAAGCCGTGCATGGCATCGTCGCCAGCGCGTTCGGCTACGCCGGGCAAAAGTGCTCCGCCTGCTCGCGCGCGATTGTGCTCGCTGGGTGTTATGACGCCTTTCTAGCGCGCCTGATCGAAGCGACCCGCAGCCTGCGCATCGGCCCGGCGGAAGATCCGGGCGCGTTCGTCGGCCCGGTCATTGATGCTGAGGCGCACAAGCGCATCCTCGCGACAATCGAGAAGGGCAAATCAGAAGCAAAGCTCGCCTACTCCGCGGAGCTTGGCCAACTGGCCAGGGAAGGCTACTACATCCCGCCGACGATCTTTGCGGATGTTCCCCCCACATCGAGCCTCGCGCAGGAAGAAATCTTCGGCCCGGTGCTGTCGGTGATCCGCGCCGCAAACCTCGACGAAGCGTTGCAGATCGCCAACGGCACGCGTTACGCCCTGACCGGCGGCATATTTTCCCGCAGCCCCCGCAACATCGAGCGCGTCCGCCACGAGTTCCGCGTCGGGAATCTATACATCAATCGTAAAATCACCGGCGCGCTGGTCGATCGCCAACCGTTTGGCGGGTTCAAGTTGTCAGGCGTCGGATCAAAAGCGGGGGGGCCGGATTATTTGCTGCAGTTTGTATTGCCGCGCGTGATTACCGAGAACACGCTCCGGCATGGCTTCGCTCCGGGAAGTGAATCGTTGCGCGGCGGGGCCGGTCGCGGTGGGGGAGAGTGAGTTGCGGGACCCGCGTCGATCATCGTCGGGATCGGAGTAAATATCTGCGCATCGCTGCAACATCAGCGAAAAGAACCGTCATGCTGAGGTACTCCGAAGCATCTGGCCCATTCTTGCAATCCCGCCAAATGCTTCGGAGTACCTCAGCATGACGGCGCTCGGGGCGGTGTAGGGTGGGTGTACTCGCCCACCACGAGCGGCAAATGGTGGACGAGTACACCCACCCTACAAAATCAACGGCGGCATAAATCCCGCCCTACGTTGCGCCGCTCATGTAGGGCGGGATTCATCCCGCTGCTCGCGACGGCGCTTTTCGCTCAGCTTGTCCAATTCGTCAAAGACCTCGTCACCGTCGTAGATATCACCTCGGGCAAGGTCGGCTTCGCCGACTGCGAGCAGTTCGTCGAGGTCGCTGCCTGTCAGGTCGCCGGTCGGCTCACATTGCTCGGAATTCGAATTCATTTCCACGGTCACTGCACGATATCAGCTTCGCTGTCTGTCGAAAAGATAAACTTGCAAGCACAAACGTCGGCGACGAAGCTTCAATGACAAACCTAATGACGACGTCCGATCCCATTCCGCCGCAAACCCTCGCCGAGATGATCGCCTATTACCGCGCTCGGGCGGCGGAATACGACGCCTGGTTTTATCGGCAGGGGCGATACGATCGCGGCGAGGAGAATAATCGCCGCTGGTTTGTGGAGACGGAGATCGTTGCCGCCGCGCTGGAAGAAGCAAAGCTGCAAGGCCATGTCCTTGAGCTGGCGTGCGGCACTGGAATCTGGACTCAGCGGCTGTTGCCCCAAGCAACGCGGATCACGGCGATCGATGCCTCGCCGGAAGTCATTGAAATCAATCGCGGCAAGTTGAACGACCCGCGCGTGACGTATGTGCAGGCGGATCTGTTCTCCTGGAAGCCTTCAGAAAAATACGACGGCATTTTCTTTGGCTTCTGGCTCTCCCACGTCCCGCGCGAGCGGCTGGATGCATTTTGGAAAAAGGTTGCCGAGGCGCTGCGGCCGGGCGGAAAGGTCTTCTTCGTCGATTCGCTGCGATGTCATACCAGCACGGCGGTCGATCATCGGTTGCCGGAATCAGGGCAGCTCATGACGCGGCGTTTGGATGATGGGCGCGAGTTTCAGGTGGTGAAGAATTTCTACGAGCCGCGCGAGATAGAAGCCGCGGCACACAGCGCGGGGATGCGAATGTCAGTTCAATCCAGCGGAGAATACTTCCTGTTTGGGGATGGGGCCCTGTAATAAGATCGATCCTCGGCTCCACGCACGTTCGGTGGGGAA
This sequence comes from Humisphaera sp., assembly GCA_036276235.1. Classification (GTDB taxonomy): domain Bacteria; phylum Planctomycetota; class Phycisphaerae; order Tepidisphaerales; family Tepidisphaeraceae; genus JANWHF01. Next base: position 9,955 of record DATBDZ010000137.1, read on the forward strand.
AACACCAACATTTTGGCTGACCGCGCTAACTTGCCGTCCATAGTTTCCGATTCAGAAGCTCAGATAACCGTCATGCTGAGGTACTCCGAAGCATCTGGCCGGCTCGCGCGAATGGGCCAGATGCTTCGGAGTACCTCAGCATGACGGCTTGGGCGCGCGGCCGAGAATTCAAACCCACGGCAGTATGCCCAGCAAAGCCGCTCGCCACAATCGAGGGCTCCACCTCAAACCACCGCGCACACGAGCCGCGCGCCACAAAAATGGCGCGGCACCCGTCATCCTCTTTCAATTGGCTCATGGTTTGCGAAAG
>DATBDZ010000138.1:0-27252 GCA_036276235.1 Humisphaera sp.
GCGCTACCTCCGCGCTACTTTGCTCTACAGGAAGCGGAATGAGACGATCCGATCGGTAGTCGGTGGTAAGATGCTCGGCATGAGGCGGCTGCGGCGCATCGTGTGGAGCGGATTGGCGGCAGTGTCGTTGCTTCTCTGCGCGATCGTTTTAGCGATTGGCGTTTACAGTCGTACGGTAAGGGGCCGTAGCCTCATCTCAGGCAGCAGAGTGGACTGTTTTGCCTATCGAGGGGCGTACATCTTGACCATCGATCAGATTCAAGACAAGTGGGACCTAGCATTGGAGTCCCGATGGGAGCTAAGCGGAAACTACTTGGCTGGCGTTGTGAACAAATGGTCGGGCCATCCTCGGCGAGAGATTATCGTGAATGTTGTCGATTGGTGTTTGGCGCTCGCTGTCGGATTCCCAGCAGTTCTTTGGCTAATTGGCTACACGACTGGATTCGTGCGCCGCAGTCGCGACCCCGGCAAATGCCAGCACTGCGGCTACGATCTCCGTGCGACACCAACCAAATGCCCCGAATGCGGGACAATCCCAGCCGGCAACGCGACGGGGACAACATGAAACGCCTGCGGCGCATCGTGTGGAACGGACTTGCGGTAGTGTCGGCGCTCGTGTGTGCCGGGACGGTCATCTTATGGATAGAGAGCCACGGGCATGGTCTCTGGCTTGAGTGGTACGGCACCTCGCACGAACTGGTAATGGCGTCGCAAAATGGCATGACGAAGGTCGCGCATACGCGCCCGATGTCGGGATTCATCACAAGCCGGGCTTGACGCGAAGGTCTCGTGCATACCGTGGGGCGCTTACGGCCGTACCAGGGCCGGGGAAATGGGGATTCGCTCTTTATCTCATCAGAACAATTGGGCGACCCAAAGGGAATTGGGCCATCGGAAGCCAGCCTCTGATGGTGCTTTGGGTCCCGCATTGGCAACTTGCTTCGGCCTCGGCCCTGATTCCGCTCGGCTGGCTACTGGTGTGGGTGCGGGCGTTTCGGCGCAGACACAAGCTCCAAGACCCGCTGATATGTGCCTCATGCGACTACGACCTGCGAGCTACTCCAGACCGATGTCCTGAGTGCGGGACAATTCCAACGAGAAAACCAAAGGGGACATCGTGATACGCCTTCTAACTTACGGTCTGGGTCACCCCCAGCCTATCCAACACTTCCTTCGGCGGCCCATCGAACTGCCCCAGCGGCACATTGCCGACGTAGCCGATGGCTTTCCAGCCTTCTGTTGTGGCGTAGTACGCCGACGCGCTGATGGCTCGGAAGCGGCTGAAGAAACGGGCGGCTTGCCGAAAGGGCTGCGCGGCTTTGCCGGTGAAGCAGATGTCGTCGCAGATCGCGTGCTTCTGGTCCTGCCTTAGTGCGGCGAAATCTTTGCTGAAGCGCTTCGCTGATTCCGTTTCCATCCAGGCGAGGCCGTTGAGGACGATCGGGCGATCGATCTGTTGCGTGGGATAGGGAGAGGAGATCCATTCGTCGATCATGGCGACGACGCCGACCTCGCTGGCGGCGGGGCCGAGCTCGTCCTTGGGGATGATGACGTCGGCTAATGCCGTCGCGGTTTTCTTTTGGGTGTCGTTGAACGTGAGCGGCCAGAAATCGCCGGGCTGGTGGGCCTTGAGCAGATCAGGATCGCCGCCGTAACCGGCGCCGGACTTGGGCTGGGTGTTGGCGTGTTCCTGCGGTGGGACTTTTTGCTCGGCGGTCTGCGCGAAGCCTTTCTTTGGGAGAGACGAGGCGGCGACCGCCGCCATCACCCATTGCATTGCCTGCCGGCGGGAAACGCCGCCGTGTGCGTCGGGCGCCAAGTGGCTGTGTGGCGCTATTGGGAGCGCAATTTCCCCTCCCCCGGTACTCCGGGGGAGGGCTAGGGAGGGGGTTCGCGCGAGCGGCGCGTCTTCTACACAACCCCCTCCCCTGCCCTCCCCCGGAGTACCGGGGGAGGGGGAAATACCGGCGCGCGATGGATCGCGGTCTTGCCGTGAATCGTCGTGGCTCACAGGTTTCCTTTCTTGGCCTCGTCGGCAATGTAGTCGCTGGCGCGCCAGGCGAGGGCCATGATCGTCAATGTCGGATTCTTGTCGGCGTTGGACGCGAAGGGCGCGCCGTCATTGAGGAACAGATTCTTCACATCCCACGTCTGATTCCACTGATTGCAGACGCTCTTTTTCGGGTCAGCGCCGATGATCGCGCCGCCGACTTCGTGGATGATTTTGCCGGGGTTTTCCAGGCTTTGGCCGGGTCGGCGTCCGCGCGGGCCGCGCACCGTGCCGCCCATCGCCTCAATGAGCGCGGCAAACGTTTTCTCCGCGTGCTTCGCCTGATTGATCTCATGATCGCTCCATTTCCAATGGAAGCGCAGGACGGGGATTCCGAATTTATCTTTCACCGTGGGATCAAGATCGGCGTAGCAATTCTCATTAGGAATCATCTCGCCGCGCGCGGCGAAGCCGACGAACGATCCGTAATATCTTCGCGCATCCTGCTTGAATTTGCTGCCATAGCTTCCCTGCGAGAGATCATCGGGGACGGGATTTTCGCCGCCGGGCATGTCGCGCGAGCCGCCCATTTCGATGTGATAGCCGCGGGCGAAATCGAGCTTGCCGGCATGCTGTTCCTTGTAGAGCCACCAGGGGGAATAGAAATGATCGCCGCCCGCGCCGTCTTCATTATGCGGCGGCAGGTTCTCGAGCTTGGGGATATGCCCCATCAGGCTCGAGCCGACGGTATCCATAATGTATTTGCCGACCAATCCACTGGAATTGGCCAGGCCATTGGGGAAGGAATTGCTCCTGGAGTTCAGCAGGATGCGCACCGTCTCGCAGGCACCGGCGGCGAGGATGACGATCTTCCCTTTGACGCGCATCTCTTTGCCGCTGGATTTGTCGATGAAGAGGATGCCCTGTGCTTTGCCGTTGCTGCCCATGATGACTTCGCGGGCGTGGGCGTTGGGAATGATATCGAGATTCCCGGTCGCGAGCGCGGGCGGCAGGTGAACGGTCGTGGATTGATAATTCGCCTTGATCGAGCAGCCGCGCCCGCAGCTTGTGGCCCAGAAGCAAGGCGTCCGCGATTGCATCGACTGCGCCACGATCTGCTGCGCCTTGGGATCATCCGGATGCAGCTTGGCGGGAATCGTTTTCCAATCCTGCGCCTTGGTCAGCACGGCGCGATGAATCGGAATCACCGGAATGCCAAGCGATTTCCCATGCTTTTGCGCGAGCAGCTCCGCCGCGCGGCCCTTCGGCGCCGGCAGCAAAACGCCGGGCGGCGAATCGGGCGTGTTCTCCAATCCTTCGTTGGTGCCGTAAACGCCGATGAGCATCTCGACCAGCGTGTAATACGGCTCGACATCTTCGTAACCAATCGGCCAATCAAACCCCAGCCCATCGCGCGAGCGCGGCTTCAGATCGTACGGCCCATTGCGAAGCGAGATGCGGCCCCAGTGATTCGTCCGCCCGCCGAGCATGCGCGGCCGCCACCACATGAACTTCTCATCTTCATTCGCATGCACGCTGGTGTAAGGCTCGCCGGGCACTTCCCACCCGCCGTTGATCGTCGCGTCATGAAATCCGAATGGCTTGTCCGGCGTGGCATTGCCCATCAGCGGCGCCTGCCCCGAAGTCTGAAACATCGGCGTTTCGGTGACGGGATTATAATTGCGCCCGGCTTCAAGCATGACGCATTTCATGCCGGCAAGAGTCAGCGTGTAAGCCGACTGCCCGCCGCCCGCGCCGGTGCCGACAATGACGACATCATATTCATCCTTCGCCTTGTCGGCGGAGATTATTGCCATGAGTGATCCCTCGCTGTGTTGCTTTTGAATACCGGACCGAAGGACAAATATTACAGACCGGCGGAAGAATTACACGTCGGCTCGCGAGCCGACGTGAGACGACCGGGTGCGTGACAATCTCAGCGACGAGTCTGTCCCCTCCTCCGGTACTCCGGGGGAGGGTTAGGGTGGGGGCTATTCGCGAAGGACGATCCTTCGGCGGCACCGGCGATTTGATCCCCGCAAGCCTTAACATTTCACCCGGATCGTGCTACCACTTCAGGGGACAAGTAGCTTGACCCGCGAACCTTGATGGAGCGCCCATGACATCCAAAGTTTCCCGCCGGCGTTTTTTGCAGACGACCGCCACCGGCGCGGCGGCGGCCGCGTTTACTTATGTCCCTCGGTCGGCGTTTGGCGCCAATGAACGCGTCAACGTCGCCCACATCGGCGTCACCAATCAGGGCGAATACAACGTGCGCGAAATCGCGCGCAACAGCGGGTTGGCCAACATCGTGGCGCTGTGCGATGTCGATCAGACTCGCCTGGCCAAAACGGCGGCATCGCATCCTTCGGCGCAGAAGTTTGATGATTACCGCAAGATGTTTGATGCAATCGAGAAGCAGATTGACGCCGTCGTCATTGCGATTCCGGACCATCATCATGCGTTTGCCACGCTGGCGGGATTGCGGCGCGGGAAGCATGTGTATTGCGAGAAGCCGCTCACGCATGATCCGCATGAGTGCCGCACGGTGATCGAAACCGCCGCCAAGGCGAAAGTCGCCACGCAGATGGGGACGCAGATTCATGCCGGCGGCAACTATCGCCGCGTCGTCGAGCTGATTCAGAGCGGTGCCATCGGCGCGGTGAAGCGCGTGCATGTTTTTGTCGGCGGCAGCTACACGGGCACTGAAGCGCCAAAGGAGCCGCCGATGGATCTGGCGAAGCTCAACTGGGAGATGTGGCTCGGCCCCGCGCCCAAGCGGGCGTATGACCCGGCTCTGCATCCCTTCTACTGGCGCGGCTGGTGGAACTACGGCACCGGCATGCTCGGCGACATGGCCTGCCATCATATCGATCTTTCGCACTGGGCATTGGGCCTGACGCATCCGGATACGATTGAAGCCGAAGGCCCGCCGCCGAATGAGCAGACGGCCGCCGCGTGGATGAAGGTGCATTTCCGCTACCCCGCGCGCGGCGATAAGCCGCCCGTCCATCTCACCTGGTATCACGGCGGCAAGCTTCCCGAAGAACTCGAAGATGGCAAGATCCCCAAGATCGGCAACGGCACCCTTTTCGTCGGCGAAAAGGGAATGCTGCTGGCCGACTACAACCAGCGCCGGCTCTATCCGGCGGACGACTACAAAGACTTCCAAGCCCCGCCGCCCTCGATCCCCGAATCGGTCGGCCATCACCGCGAATTCCTGCTCGCCTGCCAAACCGGCTCGCCGACACTCTGCAACTTCGCCTACTCCGGCCCGCTGGCCGAAACGGTCCTCCTCGGCAACGTGGCGTATCGCTCGGGCAAGAAATTGGAATGGGACGAAACGACGAAGTCGCTGAAGAACGCGAGTGATCCGGACGTGGCGAAGTATTTCGGCCGGGAGTACAGCAAGGGGTGGGTGCTCTGATCCGCGCGTGCCATCTTCGAGGATTCGTGTGGAGCTTACTCCGAAGATTCGGGGGGCAGTGCCCGCCCGACGCGCCGCACTCAATCGTAGGGCGGGCACTGCCCGCCGTTTTTTCGGTGCGCCGGTATGCAACATCCGCATAACAGTTTGTTGCTGCAAAAATCCAGGCTCGTGCCCGACCACTTCAAGACGCCGAGCAGTTAGCGGAGACGCTACGAATGTCGCGTAAACGATCGGTAGTTTTCGTGGCCTCGTTGCTTCTCGCGTTAGCTCTCGCTGGGTTGTGGATTCGGTCCTATTTTGTCGCCGACTCGATCGGGCACGGCTTGACGTTTACGGGCTCTGGAGGCGTCTCTTACCTTAGGTTCGTCGCCGTCGGATCGGAATTCGGGAAGATCGGTTTTGCGCGCGGCTATGTTTGGGAGGGAGCAGGCGGCGACATCCACAGCGGTTGGAACCTCAGGCACGATCACCCAGCGCCGCCGCGGTCGCGGATTAACACGCCGCTCTGGTCCGTCTGCGGATTCACATATAGTCCGTTCGACATACAGTCGGTCGTGAGCGTGCGATTGATGGAAATCCCCGACTGGTTTGTGACGATGGTCGCCGCCCTCCCGGCGGCGTGGCTTGGCTATCGCGCGCTCCGCCGCAAGAATCCAGCAGGATGTCCGGCGTGCGGCTACAACCTCACCGGCAATATCAGCGGCATCTGTCCAGAATGCGGAAGGCAAACCCCAACGGCAGGCTGAAAGGCCGAGGTCGGATTCGAACCGACGAATAACGGATTTGCAATCCGTCCCCTTAGTCCACTTGGGTACTCGGCCGTCATTTCCTTCGCGCTGATCGCATCATATGCGCGTTGGGCGGCGTCGCAAGCACCGATCTTAGGCGCGCCGTCCGCGACGTTTATTCCAATTGTTCCAGCGCCCACATGTTTTGGTACATCCTGTGGTCTGCGCGATCTCTGCGCTCTGTTCATCTGCATCAATCGCGTGCCGATAGTGACGTAGCCTGCTGACGGATTCTCGGAGGTTTAGTGATTTTCGGACGCTGTTGTCCGGAGTCGGCGGCTAGGGCGGTCGGGGAACTATCGGAGGAGAAAATGCAGCGATACTCGAAGATCAATCGTGCGGCGGTTGGAGCCGCGTTGGGCTTGCTGGCCGGCTTGGCCGCGCCGACGTTGGCGGATGATATTCGCGTTGGAATTCAGATTGGATCACAGCCTCCTCCGCCGCCGGCGCCGGTGGTCGTGGTGGAATACAACACCTACCACGTTGGCCCTCGTGCCGCGTTGTACGATGCGGATCTGCGGCTTCGCGAGGCGCAGGCGCATCAGTGGCGCGCCGCCGAGACGCTGGATGTGGCGCTGCATCGCGAGGGGGAACTGGCGGTGCTTGTTGATGAGCAGGAGGCGCTGGTCGCGAGGTATGCGAACCAGGCCGCCGGCGGCGAGCAAGCTGTTGCCGCGGCGCGGGCGCGCGTCGGTGCGTTTCAGAAGCGCGTGCAGGGAGCGCGCGATGATCTGGATGCGGCTCGCACGCTGAATGACGCGGCGGGAATCGCCGATGCGCAGGCGCGTATCGTGACCAACGAATCTGCCGCGGCCAAGGCCACCGAGGAGCTGGCGGCCGCCGAGCAGTACACGCAGATCAGGGAGCGGCTTGCCGAGGCGCAAGCACGGCTGCCGGAGCATCGCGTTCATCTGATCGCGGCGCAGGATGAAGTCTTCGCGTCGCGGCAGCGTCTTGAATCGGCGAACCTTGAGGTTGCCGAGGCGATGCACGAGCGCGATGAGGCGATGTGGGTGTTGTATCGCGAGGAGATCATGTCGGGCCACGGCGATCGCGTTGGCTTCCGGGTTGATCTTGCGGTCTGGGGCGGACACATGCCGCGCGATCCTGAAGTCGTTCATGCGTATCTGGTGCGTCCTTCGGGTTATTGGGTGGAGCGGCCGCGCGAGGTGCAGACGCGGATCGTCGAGGTCGATCAGGTTCCGGAAATCGTGCGCGTGCGCGAAGTGCAGCGATCGCACGAAACGACGCGCATCGTCGAGATCGAAACCGTCGAGCGCAGCGTTCCGGTGGAGCGCCGCCATGCTTACGCCGAGCGTGTGGTCGTGGAGCGCGAGCGTTTCGTTGCCGACAAGAACGAGCGCGCCGCGGCTGCGAAGGAAAACCGCCCGCCGCGCATCAATCCAGAGGAACGCGCTGCGGCCAAGGCCACGGTGATCGAGGCTCGTTCCAACGCGAAGGCGACCGAGATCCAGGCTCACGCCGATGCGAAGGCCACCAAGGAAGAGGCCCACGCGGAGGCGCAAGCGACGAAGGAACAGGCGCACGCAAATGCAGTCGCGACGAAGGAAGAGGCGCACGCCGACGCCAAGGCCAAGGAAGACGCCGCCAAGGCGAACCTCGCCGAAGCGCGCGGCGACGCGAAGGCCAAAGCCACCGAAGCCCGGGCGGACGCCAAGGTGAAGGAAACCGAGGCGCATGCGGACGCGAAGACAAAGGAGACCGAGGCGCATGCGGATGCGAAGACGAAGGAAACGGCCGCGGCCGCCGATGCGAAGGCCAAGACGACGGAGTCACACGCCGACGCCAAGAGCAAGGCCACCGAAGCTCATGCGGATGCGAAGAGCAAGGTGATCGACGCCCGCGCCGACGCCAAGACCAAAGACGTGCAGGCGAAGTCGGATGCGAAGAACGGCAAGACCAACGTCGCCGACGCGAATTCAAAATCGTCGTCGTCGGCCCGGTCGGGCGATAGCAAGAAGGATCCTAAAGATCCTAAGAATAAGAAGGATGGGATCGCTTCGACCGATCCGAATCGGTAAGGCGGTTTACGTCGTTCTGACGATAAGAGTTCAGCGGCGGGCGCGATTGCGCCCGCCGCTTTCTTTAATGCGTGACATCGAGCGGCACTCATGATTGTCGGCAACGGGGGAAGTTGGCCTCAGAACCCTCTCCCCTGTACTCAGGGGAGAGGGCAGGGTGAGGGGACGGCGATTCGCTATTTGGCGCGGTTCGCAAGTCGAGGCGTTCGTCCCCTCACCCCAACCCTCTCCCCTGAGTACAGGGGAGAGGGAGAAAGGCGATGAAACTTTTTACGGCATCTGGAAACATCGCTCCCCACGGCTATCGTAATACCTGCCATGCGAACCAAACCTTTTCGACAGGGACATCGATCGCCACGCGCTTTGGTTGAACCGCTCGAGCGCCGCCAATTATTGGCGGGTACACCGACGCCATTTCATGGAACGCCCTTTCTGCCGGGGCAGAACATCGAGGCGGAAGATTTTGATAATGGCGGCGAAGGCGTCGCATTTCACGACACAACGCCGACCAATACCGGGAACGCAAGCTATCGCCCGACGCAGGCGGTCGATATTCGCGTGGGCGGGTCAAATGGTTTTGATGTCGGCTATTGCTACGCCGGCGAGTGGCTCAATTACACGGTGAACATCGTGACCGCTGGCACGTTCACACTCAGCGCGACTGTCGCGAACGCAGCGAGCGGCGGTGCGTTTCATGTTGGATTCGGCGGGGTGAACAAGACAGGGACGATGGCCGTTCCTAATTCCGGCGGATGGAACACATTCAACTCGATCACGTCGCAGTCGTTTTCGCTTCCCGCGGGAACGCAGGTGATGCACGTGATGCTCGACAAAGGTGGCGCGCTGACAGGCGTGGCGAATTTTGATTTCTTCAAGCTGAACAATGTGACTCCGCCGCCGAACTCGCCGCTGCATTTGCAGTGGAAGGCCGCCGCGCCGGCGTTGGTTTCGCGGATGGAAGGCGCGGGGATCGAGCTGAATGGAAAGCTCTATACCTTTGGCGGCTACGATGAAAGCAAGCCGGCGTGGGTCGCGACTTACGAAGTCGACGCGTATGACCCATCGACCAACACATGGACGCGCCTCGCGGATGCGCCGACGGCACTGACGCATCAGGGCATCGCCACCGATGGCCGCTACATCTATGTCGCCGGCGGATATGTCAGCAACACGGTGAAGGGCTCGCAGACGTTCGCGAGCACGAACGTGTGGCGATATGACACGCAACTAAATACGTGGAGCGCGTTCACGCCGCTGCCGGCGGCGCGCGGCGCCGGCTCGATGGTGTGCCTGGGCCGCACACTGCATTTCTTCGGCGGGACAGACGGAAGCCTCAACGGCAAGGCGGATCACTGGACGCTGAATCTCGACGCGGCACAGCCGAAGTGGGTGGCCGCCGTCGCCCTGCCCGCGCCGCGCAATCATGCGGCGGCGGTTGTGCTCAATAATAAAATCTATGTCGTCGGCGGCCAGGCCGGCAGCAATGACAAGGCGCCCGAGTCGGATGTATTTGTCTGGGATCCGGCAAGCCCGACTGTTTGGACTCACGCCGCCAGCCTGCCCGGCAAGCTCTCGCACGAGGCGGCGGTTGTCGCCAATGGCCAGATCGTCGTCGTGGACGGCTTCGCGCCCAGTTCTCAATTGCTGTCGCAAGTTTTGGCATACGACCCGACGAAGGATCAGTGGACGAAATTGGCAAATCTGCCCATCGCCGTCGCCTCGCCCGAGGCGGGCGTGATCGGCAACAAGCTCGTAGTGTCCGGCGGCGGGATTTATTTTGATCTGCTGAAGAATACCTGGGTCACAAACCTCTCCTGATGAGGTCGGTGTGCAGCTCTGAAAAATTGATTAAGGCCCAGCAAATTCGATTTGCATGAGATCGATTCGCGACTCTCTATCCGCCTGTAATTCCTGAGGTTATGACGCCGTCAGGCGCGCCGCACTCGCGGTCTCAGCAGCCCCACGCGCGCCCCCGAGAATTTCCGGCCCCGATACAGATTTATGAGGTATAGTTATCGGACGTAGGACGGCTGCGGGGCCTGCGCGAGGGGTCGCTGGGAATTGGAGAGAATAACCGTGAGATCACCGAGATTTCGCCGCCGGTTGGCGCTGGTTGGCGCTGTCGGCACCACTGTCGATTCACTGGAGAACCGCCTGTTCCTGAGCAGCACGGGATCGCCCGTCTCTGGCGGTAGCGCGGTTCTTGATCACCAGGGAACGCTGACCGTCGTCGGCACTGCCGGTAACGACCAGATTCTGGTCAGCAAATCCGGCGCGACGATCAAGGTGCGCATCAACAGCCATACCTTTCCCGGCTTCGCGGAAAGCGCCGTGAAGCGGATTGTCGCCGAGGGGCTTGCGGGGAACGATACGATCACCATCAGTGCGGGAAATCTGCCCGCGGTGCAATACGGAGGGCCGGGCAACGATGTGCTGACCGGCGGGCAAGGCCCCAACTCGCTCTTCGGCGGCGCGGGTGATGATGATCTTCGCCCCGGCGCCGGCCCCTCCAACGACATCTACGGCGGCGACACCACCAGCGGCGCGCTCGATGGGCTGGACACCGTCGATTATTCCGAGCGCTCGCACGGCATGGAGATCCATCTCGACGGCCTGCGCGACAGCGGCATGTCGGGCGAGCATGATCTGATCAGCCCCGGCATTCAGCGCGCTTATGGGTCGCAAGGAAATGATATCATCTTCGCCAATCCGAACGGCGTGAAGGACGCGCTTTACGGGCTTGGCGGGAACGACACGCTCTATGCCGGCAGCGCCCCGACCGCCCTTTACGGCGGCAATGGGAATGACCTCCTCAACTCGCGCGACAATGTCCCCGACTATCTCGACGGCGGCGCCGGAACCGACACGGCTCACGCCGACCTGATCGACCAACTGCTCAACGTCGAGAATGTGCAGTCTGCCGACACTGTTGGTGGCGGGACATTGGATGCTTCGTTTGGCACCGGCGGCTATTTGAACTTCCACACGGCCCAGATGCTTCTGGGTCCATCAATCGTCGTTAAGAATACACAGCCTGGCCAGATGGACGTGCCGCCGATGCTGGCCAGCCCTGATGGGCAGAACGTTCGCCCCTACAACGGCCCGCTCGCGCGCCAGGTTACGCCGAATTTCTATCCGGACGGGCGATATCTCCTGTTTTCCAATGGCGTGCTCACGCGCTATAACGCCAACGACACGGTTGACACGACGTTCGGGAACAACGGCTCGTTGTCGAATATTGGCGACGGAAATCCCGATCACACGTTTGTGGTAGACCAAATTGTCACGGATGGGCCGCAAATCTATATCGCGGGCAGAATCAAATCCGCCTCGGCAAAGACGCAATTCCCGGCGCTGGCGCGGATAACCGATGCCGGTGCGCAGGACACGACGTTCGGCGACAACGGGATTGCCAAAGCGACGATCGGCAATGGCTCGGTCGCGCCCGGATTCCCGTTGGTGCGGCCGGGCCTGGACGGCGAGATTTATGTGATCTGGTATTTCAATCAGACTCCAACCCTCGTCCGTTTTGCAGCCAACGGAGCGTTGGATGGCACCTACAGCCCATCGGGCAATGTTTCGGACATGAACTTCCAGGGGGACGGAAAAATCCTGATTTTGACGTTGCCTTCGGGCGCTCCATTGACGCTGACTCGCTTGGATCACGATCTGACTCTTGATCCATCATTCGGACAGGGCGGCGTCCTGCCCATCGAAGCGCCGTTTGGACAGAACCCGCCTGGCAACAGCTTTGGAACTTTGCTGCTGCGGGCAGACGGGGAAATCATCGTTGGAGCGGTCGGCAATCCCAACGAACGGTATTTCACGGTGGCCTTGCGACCCGACGTCCCCGCCGGCAGCGGGTCGGTTTCTGGTCGTTTCTTCAACGATCGCAATGGAAGCGGTACGCAAAACACCGGCGAGCCTGGACTGGCCTACTGGCAGGCGTATGCCGACGTAAACCACAACGGCGTGTATGACACGGGCGAGCCTTCGGGCATCGCCGACGTGGCGGGCAATTTTGCGATAAACGGTCTGGCACCCGGCTCCTACACAATCGGCGAAGTCCCGCAGGATGGATGGACCCCAACTGCTTCCGCGGGCCAATCATCGACTGGCTTCTTCAACGTAACAGTGACATCGGGCCTGACCACAACGGGCGCGAATTTCGGCAATCAGCCCGCCAGCCAGGCTCCTGGCTCCATCACTGGCATGGTCTTCAACGACATTAACGGCAACAGGAGCCAGGATTTCGGCGAGCCATCCCTGGCGGGTTGGCAGGTGTATGTCGATCTGAATGACAACGGCGCTTTCGACAAAGGGGAGCCGATTGCGACGACCGATCAGAATGGCCACTACACGATTTCGGGCCTGCCCCCTGGCGGATACCTTGTTCGCGAGATCATCAAGAGCGGCTGGGTTCTGACGTGGCCGCTTGGCGCTTCTTACGTTGCCGCTGAAGAAGTGAGTCTGGCGCCGGGTGAAAACGCCCCGGATAACGATTTCGCCAATGCGGTCGGCAACTCGCCACTAGCCTCGATCTTCGGCGTCATCTACGACGACTTTAACAACAACGGCAAGGCGGATTTCGGCGAGCCGGGAATCGCCGGACTTCAAGTGCATTTGTTGAGCCTGGGTAACCAGTTCGGCAGCCCCCCGCTCGTCACGACCACCGCCGCTGATGGCTCATATGCCTTTGATAATGTGCTGCCGGGCGGCTCATACTACCTTTCGGTCTACGATCCCAACACGGGTTGGAACGGCGGATCGAGTTTCTTCCAGCTTCTGCCATCGGAGGCAGACCGACAGGACCTCTTTGATCCGCCACCCGGCGTCTCGCCGCCCCATGTGACTTACGCGGATCCATCGTTCGGCGACAATGGATACCTGACTGGCTATCGCGCCGTCGGATTGCTCGGCGGATCGATCGTGGCGGCGGACAACGGAGTGTACGGCGAGCCGCAGCCCAATGCGGGGCAAACGGTCCTGAGCAGCCCGGATGGACGAAGCGTGCAGCCTTATAACGGCCCCATCCCGCAGCCGGCGCCGACGAATGTGCAATCGGATGGGAAGTATCTGACTCTGGCCAACGGCGTGCTGACGCGCTACAACCGCAACGGGACGGTGGACACGACGTTCGGAAACGGGGGTTCGGTCTCAAACTTTAACACCGCAAATTCCGACAACTCGGTCGAGCCCGTTCAGATTCTGGTCAGCGGGATGAAGATTTATCTGGCGGTCATCGTGAGCAACAGCGACGCCGGCGTGAGCAACACGTCGCTGGAGCGACTGACGCCAAACGGCTCTCTTGACTCCGCCTTCGGCGACGAAGGGATTGTGGACGTAGACTTGTACAGCAACGAGCCCCACGCTCCACTTGACTTGTTCCGCGTCGGTCCCGACGGCGACATCTACGAAGCATGGGACGACGACGACGCTCCAGGCCTGACACAGTTTACGCCGCAGGGCCAGCTAGGCGGCTCGTTTGGAATTCTCGACGCGATGTTTCGAGGGTCCATGCTTGACATGGCATTTCAGCCCGATGGAAAAATCCTCCTTCTGGCTGTTCCCAATGGCCCTTCCGTCGTGCTCTATCGATTTAACCACGACCTGACGCCCGATCTTTCGTTCGGCAAGAATGGCGCCATATCGATTCAACCGCAGTTTTGGTTTGCAGAACTCGACGATCTGACCGGCGAAACGCTGCTCCTGCGCGCCGACGGCGAAATCATCGTTGGCATAGCGGGATTCGATCGGCAGCAGGACTTCACAATAGCTTTTGCGCCGGACATTCCCGCCGGCAGCGGAACGGCTTCCGGCCGATTTTTCAATGATCTGAATGGCAACCGCAAGCAGGATGCAGGCGAGCCGGGGCTCGCCTATTGGCAGGCATACGCCGACTTGAATAACAACGGCGTGTATGATGCCGGCGAACCCTCAGGCTTTGCCGACACGGCCGGCAATTATTCGATCAAGGGGCTGGCGCCCGGCACCTACATTATCCGCGAGGTGCGGCAAGATGAATGGAGCCGCACCACTCCCGCCGGTGCATGGCCGCTCGGTTATTACAAGGTGACGGTGAAAGCCAATCAGACGGTTACCGGCCTGAATTTTGGCAACTCGATTTCCAACCACGCCGCCGGCAGTATTTCCGGCAACGTGTTCAACGACATCAACGGAAATCTCGTTCAGGACAGCAATGAGCCCAACCTCGCGGGCTGGCAGGTCTACCTCGATCAGAATGACAACGGCGTCTTTGACAAAGGCGAGCCGATCACCACATCCGACAAGAACGGAAATTACGTCTTCAGCGGGCTGCCTGTGGGCGGCTATGCCGTGCGCGAAATCATGAAGAGCGGCTGGGCGCAGACAGCGCCGGCGGGCGCGACGCCGCCGGGTTACAATGAAGTGAATCTTGCCCCCGGCGAGCATTCGGCCGGCAATGATTTCGGCGACGCCGTCGGGAACTCCCCGCTGGTTTCCGTGTCCGGCTTTGTTTTCAACGACATCAACAGCAATGGCCGGCGCGATCCGGGCGAAAACGGGATCGGTGGAATCAGCATCTCGCTGGTTAATACCAGCTTCCCCGACAATGGACCTTGGATTTCCACGGCCACAAAATTCGACGGCTCGTTCAGCTTCGATAATGTAGCGCCCGGAACATACTACCTGGAGGCATGGAATGGCAGAGACTGGGACGTGACCACAGAACCTTTCACGCTGTTGCCGTCCCAGTCATTCCGTCAAAACTTCTTTGATAATGCGGGTATTTAAGAAAACACATAATTGGAGACTAGGTGAAATTTTCACAACCGGATTTTGCAACTTTGATTTTGTCCTCATCACGCAATGTAAATCGAACTCTGCTCCGCAACCAGCCCCGCACCCCTCGCGATCAAGTGCGCGCGGCGGTGATCGACGTCCTGGAAAATCGCGTGCTGCTCAGCGCCGGCTTGCTCGATACCAGCTTTGGGTCCGGCGGCACGCTGACGATCGCTCCGCCGGCCGGGACTTTTGTCGGGTCGGATGCGGTGGCGGTGCAGCCGAACGGGCGCATTCTGCTGTTGGAAGTTTCGGCTCAAGGCGCGGTCGGCTCTGATGCGCCGGTATCGAAGGTGCAGGTTCGCCGGCTGCTGGCCAACGGAGCGACGGATACGTCGTTTGGCAGCGGCGGCGTTGCGACGATTCCCGCCATCGTGAGTACTTCTCACTTGGGCCCTAATGGTTTGCTCGTCCAGCCCAACGGGGACATTCTGGTTTCCTCCGGCGTGACGCTCGCGCGGCTCACGCCCGGCGGCGCCCTCGACACCAGCTTTGCCGCGGGAAAAGGTTTTGAGCTGACCGGCGGCGGGCCGATCGCGCTGCAGAGCAACGGGAAAATCGTGATCATCGGCGGCCGCTTGAACGCCAACGGATCGCGCGACACAACTTACGGCACCAACGGCGTGGTTGATCTGCAAGCGCCGCCGAACGTTCAGTTCACCAACTACAGCGGATTGGCGCTGGATTCTTCCGGCCGCGCTGTCATTTCCGTTGCCGCGCGGGATTCGGCGTCGATCGATGCGCCCAGCGAATTTCTGCTGGCGCGGCTGACAACCGCCGGCAAGCTCGATACGACGTTCGGCGTCAATGGTTTCGCCAGCGACGGCGGACAACAGGACGACCTGGGCGGCGATGATCTGAGTGCCGTCGCGATCGCGCCCAACGGAACGATTTATCTCGCCGCCAACTATGAGCAGGGACAAGGGACCGATCTGACATTCCTCTACGGCTTTTCGAGCAAGGGTGTGATGGTCGCCAAAGGCGGTGGGCTTCCCAACGGCGGCACCTTTGACCTGGCCGTGCAGTCGGATAATAAGCTGATTTCCACCGGCTATTACTTTGGCAGCGGCACCGGCAGCAACACCAACGTGCTCGTCCAGCGCTTCCTGCCCGCCCCAACTTCGGTCCCGGCCCACGTTTCGTCGCTTCAATACGACACGACATTCAATGGCACGGGCCTGCGGCAATTGGATTACACCTCCAACGGCCTCAATGATCGCGAATCGTTGGGCGGATATTACGGAGACTACGGCTGGGGCGTCGCGGTGCAGCCGGATGGAAATATCGTTGTCGCCGGCACCACGCTGGAGCAGAGCGAGCAGCCGCCGACATTCAAGCTGGTTGTGACTAATGAGTTCACCGTCGCTCGCCTCACCGGAGACGCCTCGGCGTACGCCGCCTTCACGGCGAGCGATCTCACGGTGTCCGGCACCAATGGCAACGACACGATTAACGTATCGCGCAATGGCTCGAATATCCTCGTGAACATCAACGGGAAATCGTACGGCTCATTTGCCGTCGGATCTTTCCCGACGAAAACTCCGACCATCCGCGTTCTGGGCCTGGCGGGGAACGACACGATCGCCGTTCACGCCGGCAACATCGCCGCGATTCTTTATGGCGGCGCGGGCAACGATCTGCTAACCGGCGGCGAAGGACCCAACACGCTCTTCGGCGGCGCGGGCAACGACGATCTTCGCCCCGGCACAGGTCCCTCCAACGACATTTACGGCGGCGACACCACCAGCAGCGCGCTGGATGGCCTTGATCTGGTCGATTACTCGCAGCGCACGCACGGCATGGAAATCCATCTCGACGGCCTGCGCGACAGCGGCATGTCGGGTGAGCATGACCTGATCAGCCCCAGCATCCAGCGCGTTTA
This sequence comes from Humisphaera sp., assembly GCA_036276235.1. Taxonomy (GTDB): domain Bacteria; phylum Planctomycetota; class Phycisphaerae; order Tepidisphaerales; family Tepidisphaeraceae; genus JANWHF01. The sequence goes on from DATBDZ010000138.1 coordinate 16,955, forward strand.
TGGATCGCAAGGAAATGACATCATCTTCGGCAATCCCAACGGCGTGAAGGATGCGCTTTACGGCTTGGGCGGAAATGACGTCATCTACGCCGGCACCGCCCCCAACGCGTTATATGGCGGCACTGGAAACGACATTCTTTTCTCGCGCGACAACGTCGCGGATTATCTAGACGGCGGCCCGGGAATCGATTCGGCCCATATCGACAAGCTCGATATGACCGTCAGCATCGAACATTTTTTGCCGTGATGCAGCGGGCGAACTCAGCCGCCGGACCTTCATTTTTGATCTAGACCACTCAACAGAAAGCTGCTACCAACGATGAATTCCAGACAACGCGAACCCCCAAGGCGGAGAAAGAAAACCCATTTTTACGGGGATCATTCCAATGACATACCGCGCAGTGAATTCGATCCATCGGATCGAGCAGTTGGAATCTCGCATGCTGCTCAGCACCGGTCCGGTGGACCTGTCATTTGGCAATAACGGCGTTTCACCTCATCCCGCCGACGCGATGGCGGTGCAGAGCGATGGACGCATCGTGATCGCCAAGGGAAACCTGCTTCAGCGATTGAATGCCAACGGCTCGCTCGACACGACCTTTGGCAACAGGGGCACGGCGCTGATTGATCCGGGCGGCAATTCGCCGACCGCTACGAGCCTCCTCATTCAGCCCAATGGGCGGATCGTTGTCGGCGGCTCTGTCTCTAAGCCAGGAAGCGGGCTGCAGGGGTTAATCGCGCGCTTCAACAGCAATGGGACAGCCGACAAAACCTTTGGGACCAACGGAGCTTCCGCCACGCTTTTTCATGGCGATGACTATGTCACCGACATAGCGCCGGGTCCTGGCGGAACGATTGTCGCGTCTATCGGCGAGCTTATCATCAGCGAACCATCATGGTTCCTCCCGCACCACTTTCTTGAAGCTGCTCGCTTCACCGTCAACGGAGCGCTCGACAGTTCATTTGGCGTGAAGGGTATTGCGACGATTCCGCTTCCCTATGGCGGATCAACCGAAGCCGTCGCGGTTCAAAGTAATGGGAAGGTCCTACTTGGCGGCTCATATCAGCAGGACACTGCGCTGGGCCGGCTCAATGCTAACGGAACACCCGACACGGCATTCAATATCAACAAGTTCCCGCTTGATCCGCCTAACGCGGTGGTCGAGCACTTTTGGCTGATCACTGATCTGGCGTTGCAATCAGACGGGCACATCGTGGCTGCGATCAACAGGTATGATGACGGCGAACTTCTAACCAGCGATGGTGTCGAAGTTCAACGCTACACCTCGAATGGGACGTTGACCAATACGTTTGATACGGCCTTTGGCAACGGGCTGCCGGCCTACAACCCTCAACCGCGCATCGCTGTGGCGGCTGACGGAAGCGTTGTGCTGGGAACCTTGGCTCTGCCACAAGGCATGCCAAACGGTTACTTTGACGTAACGGCCTGGCGCCTGAATGCCGACCTGACCCCTGACTACCGCTTTGCCGCGGATGGCCGCGCCGTTGCTCAAAACGTCTCGGCAAATGTCATCATCGCTGATCCCGAGAATTGGGTCGTGCCTGTCGCGCTCGATGGTTCGGGCCGCATACTCGTCGCCTCGTTGGCGATTGCACGATTCAAAACCGAACCCAACGACAGCGTGACGCGCGAAGTGGATGGCGCGCTGAAGGTGATCGGCACGTCTGCCGACGACACAATCACCGTATCGCGCACCGGTGCGAACATCTTCGCCACGATTGACGGCAAGAACTTCGGACCGTTCGCGGCGTCATCGATCATGCGCATCACGGCGCTTGGCCTCGGCGGAAGCGATGCGATTACCATCAACGCCGGCGCGATCCCGGCGCTTTTGCGCGGCGGAGCGGGAAATGATTTTCTCGGCGGCGGCCAAGGCCCTAACACGCTGTTCGGCGGCGTGGGTGATGACGTTCTGCGCCCCGGCACGGGACCGTCCAACGATGTCTACGGCGGCGATACTCCCGGCGTCTTCTATGCCGGATCGAACGATGGCTTGGATACCGTCGACTACTCGCAACGCACGCACGGAATGGAAATCCACCTCGACAGCCTGCGCGACAGCGGAATGTCCGGAGAGCATGATCTGATCGGCGATGACGTCGAGCGCGTCTACGGCTCGCAAGGGAACGACATCATCTTCGGAAACTTCACGCCGCTTGCGGTGCAATACCGCACGAAGAATGCGCTCTACGGCCTAGGCGGCAATGACTCAATCTACGCCGGCAACGGCCAGGACGCGCTCTACGGCGGCGATGGAAACGATTCGCTCTTTTCCAGCAACGGCGTCGCCGACTATCTCGACGGCGGGCCCGGTACGGATTCGGCACATATCGACACCCTCGACACGGCCGTCAGCATCGAATCATTTCTGGCTTAGGAGGAAACCAAGGTGAACGCTCGCAAACATTCAAGTCGTGGAAAGATCGCCAGGGCAATCGAGGCGCTCGAAGGGCGCATGCTGCTTTCGATCACGCTGGATCCCAATTTCGGCAGCGGCGGAATCGTTGCGCCAAACGAAGGTAGCAACGCCCAGGTTACGTTGGCTTTGCCGGGGAACAAAACGCTGGTCGTGGGCGGCGATTTTCTCGAGCGATATAACGCAAACGGCTCGCACGACGCGACGTTCGGCCGCAATGGCGTCGTGAACATGAACGATTCGTACTTTTTCCAGAAGGCAGCGAATGCGGCGCTGGCGCCGGGCGGGAAGATCGTCGTGCTGCTCAATGTCGAGGATAGCTTCGATGGGCAGAGTGATGTCATCTACCGCTTCAACGGCGATGGATCGCTCGACACGACGTTTGCCGCATACGGCATTGTATTAGCCAACACCTGGAATGCCGCCCTTGCCGTGCAGAGCAATGGGGAGGTGATCTTTGCGGGCAGCACCGGCGTCACACGCTACCGGTCCAATGGCACAATCGATACAGCGTTTGGCAGCAGCGGCACGACACACCTGGATATGGATGTGAATGCGATCGCCTTGCGGCCCGATGGCCGCATCCTCGTCGGTGGCGCGAACTCAAGCCACGGGTACTCGGTCCTGCAGCTCAATTCATCGGGCCAACTCGATCCGAATTTCGCGGCGTTCGGCGCGGTTAACCAACTGGCTATTTTGCCTAACGGAGAGGTTCTGGCCGCCAACGAAAATAAATTGACGCTTTGCACCACGACGGGCGCGCTGGATCAGTCCTTCGGAAATCACGGAACGTTGATCGCGCCGAACACGATCGCGAGCCTGCAGCCGCTGAGCAGTGGGAAGATCCTGGTGATGACCGCCAACGGGATCATCAACAACGACATTAGCCCCAACGGTTCGCCGCGCCTGACTCGCTATACGGCGATGGGCGGGCTCGATAGCTCGTTCGGCACGGGCGGCACAGTGAAAATCACGCCCATCGGTTCGCAAGCGGGTGCATGGCTCAGGCCTTGCGGATTGATCCTGCAAAACGGCGGCATCGTCGTCGCCGCCACGCGGACGTTCAATGGCAACAATCCCGCGCCGGTCCTCTATCGCTACACAATCAATGGCGCGGTGGATTCGAGCTTTGGGACGGGCGGTCAGGCGGCTCCCGCGACGCCGGCGGTGTTCGGCGAGTTTGTGGATGATGTGGTTCTGGGCGATGGAGATATTCTCGCCGCCGGTGATGTGCTGGACTCCAGCGGTCAGCAGGCGCTTTATCTGGCGCGCTATCTGCCGACTGGCGCATTTGACACATCATTTGGCACGAACGGCCGCGTGATCAGCCACGTCGGCGGATTTAATCTGGCAACACAGATCGCGCTCGAGCCGGATGGCAGCTTCGTCGTTCGCGCCACGACCGGCGCCGTGGGTGAAGAAAATGACCTGCCCGCGCAGCCGACCGGCATCGTGCGCTTCACATCCTCGGGCGGCCTCTTCACCTCATTTGGCACAGGTGGGATCATCCATGTGCCCAACAATGTGACACGCTTTGCCCTGCTGCCGGATGGCAAGATTGTGACCCTCGGATCAAACACGGTGTCGCCCGATCAGGGCAAAACTTTCGCCGCCCCGGAAATTCGCCGGTATAAGCCCAACGGCACGCTCGATTCTACGTTTGGCGTCGGCGGGCGCGTCACCAGCTTCCCGAGCGGCGGTGCGATTGTTGCATTTCAACTGAAGGACATCGCCCTCCAGGGAACCAAAATTATCGTTGTCGGCGACGGAGGGAATTCCGAGCCGGGCAGCAGCATCGCCGTGGAGCGCTTGACCTCCGGCGGCACGATCGATCCCAGCTTTGGAGTCAATGGATTTAACCTCTTCCCAGTGGACCAGGACGAGATCTACACCCTGCGCGCGGCGGTTGCCGCCGATGGATCGATTGATGTGACCGGCGACGACGACGGCGCTCCGGACGTGATAACGGCAATAATCAGCGCCGACGGTACTGGCGCCGCGCCGTATGACAACCGCACCGGCTCGGCAGGCGGCGTCGCTGCCCGCAATAACGGTCAAATTCTGATTGCATACAGCCCCTATCAGTCTGCGGTACACAATACTGGCACCGTCGTCGAAGACCTGAATGACGATATCCCAGAACTGCAAGTATCGGCCGAAGTTTTTGACGTTTATCCGAAGTCGATGGCATTGGCTCCCGACGGCAGTGCGGTGGTCGCAGGCATCCGCGCCGGCCGGCCGGTGCTGCTGCGGTTTCGCGTGAGCGACGTGGCGACGCTCAGCTATAGTTCGGTGTCCGCCACCGATGGAAACGACACGATTACCGTCACGCAATCCGGCGCCGCTGTCACCGTCGTTGTCAACGGCCAGAACCTGGGTGGGTTCACCACCTATCCCGGCCGCTCTTTTAGTGTCTACGGCCTTGACGGCAACGACACCATTACGATCAACACAACCACGCAGCATGTCGCGGTATTCGGCGGCAACGGCAACGACACGCTCCGCAGCATCAACGGAAATAATTCGCTCGACGGCGGCGGCGGCAACGACGCGCTAACGGGTGGAACCGGCGCCAACACGCTCATGGGCGGCGCCGGCGATGACCTGCTTCGCCCCGGAACCGGCCCCACCAACGATATCTTCGGCGGCACGGGCCTGGACGCCGTCGATTACTCCCAGCGCACGCACGGAATGGAGATTCATCTTGACGGCCTGCGCGACAGCGGAATGTCCGGCGAGCACGACCTCATCGGCACGGATGTCGAACGCGTCTATGGCTCGCAAGGAAATGACACGATCTTCGGCAACTTCAACAATATCAAAAACGCCCTCTACGGCCTGGGCGGAAATGACACGATCTACGCCGGCAACGGCTCTGATGCCATATACGGCGGCGATGGAAACGATTCGCTCTTCGCCCGCAACAGCGTCGCCGACTATCTCGATGGCGGCGCGGGCTTTGATACGGCGCATATCGACACGCTCGACAAGACCGTGAGCATTGAGTCGTTTTTGGCGTAGCTCGAAGGAAAGATTCACACGGAGGCGAAGCTCGAAAACCGCATCCCCGAAATCCGAATCAAATCCGAATGACCAAATGCCTGAATTCCGAAATGGGATGTCACGCGAAGCGACGAGGAAACGAACGGAAAACGCAGAATCTCCTTCGCCGCTTCGCGTGACATCTCATTCCGTCCTTCGGATTTCGGATTTGAATCTGCTCTGCTGAAATCCCTCCCGGCTTCTGCCGTAGGGTGCGCTTTAGCGCACGCGGAAGCTGCTCGTCGCTCGAACCGCGTGTGCTGAAGCACACCCTACGAAGCTTCGCCTGACATCTCATGTCGTCATTCGGATTTGATTCGGATGTCGGGATTCGGGTTTCGGAATTTGAGCGTCTCCGTGAAGAAATCTCAATGCGCTGCAGCCGCCAGATTTCTCTTCTCAAACTCGCTGCACCATCCCTGCAATTGCAGGTCCTTGAAGATCTTGGACATCACACGCCGAAGCAGCCCTTTAAGGCTCGCGTTGTCCAGGTGCATGAGGGAGCGGATGGCTTCTTCCTTGTAGGCTTCGTAGAGCGACTCGCAGCGCTCGTCGGCTCGTGCTTTGGAGATGAGCTGGCGGATGCGTTCTGTTGATTCGGATGATGAGCTAATTTTGCGGGCCCAGACGGCTTCGAGGAATTCGCCGTCCGTGCCTTTGGTCCGCTCGTTGGCGACGGCCAACAGCAATGACGGGCGAAGGGCGGCGACGTCATCGGGGGCGTGGCCGCCGACGGCGAGGTCTTCGAGGTCATCGCGAATTTGATACGCGATGCCCAGTGCCTCGCTGTATTGGCTCAGGATATCGTGCACGTCGCTCTCGGCGCCGGCGAAAAGGGCGCCCAGTCGCAGTGCGACTTCGAAGGCGGGCGCGGTCTTTTTGCGGAAGATATCGAGCACTTCCAGCGACGACAGCGGGCGCGGCTCGCGCGCCCAAACCAGCTCGGCCCCTTGGCCGACGCTTAGCGTGCGATGGCCAATGGCCGCCACGTGCAGCATCTGGGCCATGGCGGCCGGGTCGGCCTCGCACTCGGCGATCAGCCTGTATCCTTCGCCCAGCAGAAAATCGCCGACGTTGAGCGCGACGGGGATGCCGTGCTGCGCATGCAGCGTCGGCTCGCCATACCGGGTGGCGTCGGCGTCTTCGATGTCGTCGTGAATCAGCGACGCCTTATGGAAGCACTCAACCGCGATCGCGAGCTTCTTCAGGCCATCGGGGACGGGCGCTTCAGTGTTGCCGCTGAGGGCTTTGAAGGCGCAGACCGTGAGGAATGGCCGCCAGCGTTTGCCGGATTTGGCGAGCCATTCGCGGCCGATTTCATCGGTGCGGCCCTGCGAGGGTCCGAGCAACGCCGCCAGATTTTCGAGCTTGAACCAGGACTCGACTTCCTCGCGTGCGGCATCCAGATCAAGCCGATGCGTGCGATCGTCGCTGGTCAGATGAATGATCTCCCATATCCATTCCATATCGACATTGGTGTCGGCGCAGTCATCCTGCAACAGCGGGATTGCGATCCCGGGAATGGCGGCCGCCTCCATCTGCGGGAAAGCCTTTTCGAGAACCGAAAGGCAACTGATGCCGACGATCGCCTCGATCTTGCCGGTCTGGATGATCGACATGACGATCGCCGACCCCTCGGCGCAGAGGACGGCATACCCGAGCCGCTCGGCTTCGTCCTGTAAATCCTGGATCGAGCAGAGCCCGCATTTCTTGCAGAGCAATCCGAATTCATCGAAAGGCGCCGGGCATTTATCTTCAACGCGCAGGCATTTGGGCATAAGCAGCAAACGCCGTTCGTACGGGATAGCCGCCAGTTGATCGCGCCACGCTTCGTTATTCACCAGCACGCCGATGTAATCGCGATATTTTTCGTCGCATCCGGTTCGTCGAATGACCTCATCCGCATGCTGCTTCAATTCCGGCACAGGCATCGGCGGCACCGGTTTCACGTCCGCCACATAGCGCTTGATCGCCAATGCCAGCGCATCGCGCTCGGCGCGCGTCTGCGGAATATTTTCCTGCGGCTTGCGCATCCGCTGCAACGGCACCGGCTTGGGAAGCGTCATGAGGGGAACTTGCATCTTCAGAACTCCATCGAAATCACGAAACATTCTACCGGATAGCCGCAATGATGGGCATTTGCGATTTGCGATTTGCAATTTGCGATTGAAAACCAATTAACGTTGCACCTCTTCCAATTGCAAATCGCAAATTGCAAATCGCAAATCGTCACCCGTACGCCCCAAACCCGAAAAACCAGTGCTTTTTGGCGAATCGATACGCCCAATGCTCTTCGGGGATTTCGTTGCCGGGGTTGTGTTGGCTGTTGCGGGAGGTCATCAGATCCAGCTCGGCGATGCCGGCGCCTTCTTCCCGGTGCGTCGTGTCTTTGGCGCCGTGCTTGATGACCAGTTGTTTGACCAGATCGGGGCGCTCGAGGACGACACAGCCGCGGGTGTTTTGAGCGGCTAGTTTGCGGAAGTCGGCCAGGTATTCGCTGTCGCGGAAAACGTGCAGAAGATCGCGATCATCATGCACTGTTTCGCGGGCGAACTGGATGATCGGGCAGGGTTCGATCTCGCCCCAGGGGTTGATGTGATGGCTGATGCCGGTCGCCATCGGGCAGAGGGCCTGGCCCTTGTCGTCCCAGTAGGCGTCGATCACGCCGATCGGCATTTTGCGGCGAAGCTCCACGATAAACTTCCTCACGCGCAAAACCTGTTCTGGTCGCAGCGCCAGCTCCGGATGCGCATCCGCGCCAACCGGGCGATAGGTGTGAAACCAGACGTAATGGGCGCCCAGATCGATCAGCCGCTGCACCCACGATTCGTTCACCAGATCATCAATGTTGGTCTGACAGACGCTCGTGGCGACGCCGGTGATCAGGCGGTGCTTGAGGCAATTCTCCAAGCCGGTGAGCGTGCGATTGAAGACATTCAGCCGCCCGCGGCGTTCGTTGGAGACGATCTCATTTCCCTCAATACTAACCAGCGGCGTGCAGTTCCCCAGCTCGCGCAACTTGGCCGCGATCTCATCGGTGATGAGCTGGCCGTTGGTGAAGATCTGGAAGTAGCATTCAGGATGGCGGCCGAGGATATCGAGCAACTGCGGATGCATGAACGGCTCGCCGCCGAGGATGCCGAAGAAGCTGTTTCCCTGCTTCTTGGCGTCGGTGATGATGCGATCCATCCGGTCGGCGTCGATGATCTGCCGCGGGCCATCCACTTTTACCCAACACCCCTGGCAGCGCAGGTTGCAACTGTTGATGATGGAGATGTAAAGGAAAGGCGGAAAATATTCGCCGCGCTTGATCCGCTTCTTGAAGCGCTGCACGGAGCGCATTCCCTTGTACCCGAAATTCCAGGCGAACTTCCAGAGCAGCCGTTTGTCGGTCGTCTTGAGCATGCGTCTGGAGAGTTGGTAGATCATTTTTGAATCTTCATTCCGCCGTCGCTCTAGCCGCGGCGGCTTTGGCCTGGATCTGCTCCAGGCTTGGAAGCGCGTTCATCACTTCGGCCGGGATATCCAATGCCTGCTGCAGTTTTGTGAGACAGCGCTTTCGTTCTTCGAGTGCGCGCTTTTCATCGCGCTCTTTCGCGAAACGTTGCTTGGCGGCAACGCTGCGGTCGCGCAGGGCGGCGTAGATGTCGCCGCCTAAGAGCGCGGAGATATCCACCTTCATTTTCTCGCGGGCCAGGTCTTCCTGTTTGACTTCGTCGCCGTTGATCGGGCCGGCCTTGTATTTGGGGAAGAGGATCGCCACTTCCGGGCACACTCGCGAGCAGGCGGGGCAATCGGTCTTGCAGTTGTGCGATTTCTGGACGCGAATCTTTCCCTCGGCGTTGACGCCATACACATCGAACAGGCAGAAGGAAAGGCACTGCATGCAATTCGTGCAGCGCTGATAGTCGATGACGGGAAACCAGGGCTTCCAGGAGCCGGGCTTGAATGCCTTGCGTTCGGTGCGAATCTGTTCGACCAGATTGACAACCTGCTGCGCTTCCAATCCGGCGATCGAGCGGAAATGAACGGCAACCTCCCCCTCGCTTCCCTGCGCCTCGCGCGGCTTCTCCTGTTCAAATTCGCCGAGCACCACCAGCTCGCCAGCAAAAATGCTTGCGACGGGCGCGCCAGGCCGAACGCAACTCACTGCGAAACCCTTCTCAAGCAACGCCTTGAGCAGCGAAGCGCGGCGCGGCCCCTCAAGGGGACAGCTGCCGGCGCCTTCATACAGCGCGACGCGAAGGGATGGGGTAGAGATAACCGGCGCCATCAAACGCCCTCCGCAGACGAGGCAAGGGCGCGGCCATTGACCGTCAAGAGCGCTCCGACAACTTCATCCGCCGTTTGAGTTCGCATGTTCAAAATCTCGACGCCGGAATCCGGCAAGGGCGTCTCAGCAGCGATGAACAATCCGCGCACCGCGCGAGGAAAACACGCCGCGATCTTCAATGCCCCGTCGGCGGCCAGTTGCTTCAACCCCGGATCACGCCGCGCCGACATCTCGCATAAATCGGCGACGGCATCGAAAGCCGCGCCTGACTCGGCCAAGCGGCGCAGAACCTCCGCCTTCACCTCCGCCGGCACAACCTGTGCGTAAGCGCAGTGGCAATAGAGGATGCGGGTGGGATTGCTCAATCTAGCTGCTCCAGTTCATGTGAACCTTGACCATCCATTACGTCCGTGCAAACGGCCGTCGCCTCTTTCCCGCGACCGGCACAAAACCGGCGGGATAAATCCCGCCTATCCCGCCGATCTTTTGTAGGGGTGGGTGTACTCGCCCACCACGACGGCAAATGGTGGGCGAGTACACCCACC